>CAZJKC010000044.1:0-14197 GCA_964546565.1 uncultured Staphylococcaceae bacterium
ATCCCTTGTTTTTGACATCTTTTTTATCGTTTTTTATTTTCATGCGTAATTACTAAAAAAAACACTTAGATTTTTTGTCTAAGTGCGTGTGATAATTTTAATTATTATTTTTTAATTGTATGTTCTCATCGGCGTGACTAACTGAATTTGTGATAAATCTTGTCCGTTTCGAACGACAAAAGGTTTCATTTCCCCTAAGAACGCTAAAGTGACATCTTCACTGCCACAAGCTTTGATAGCGTCGATAACATAAGCGGCATTAAATGATATTTCTAATCGTTCGCCTTCATATTGATAAACGCTTATTCTTTCAACAGCGGATCCAACTTGTGACGATTTAGTAGAAACTTCTATTGAGTCAGTTGTCATTGTTAATTTAACGACATTTTCTTTTTCAGAAAGCAACAAAGAAACTCTTTCCATCGCACTAATAAGTTCTTGGGCATTAGCTTCTAAGAAATAATTAAAAGCTTTAGGAACAATGTTTCTTGTATTAGGATATTCCCCACTTATTAATCGTGAACTTACAATTGTATTAGCAAAAGAGAATAATGCTTTAGCGTCGCTAACGGCGATAGTTATTTTTTCAATACTTTCAGTATCAATCATTTTTACAACTTCGGTTAACACTTTAGCAGGTATATTAGCGGTAAAAGCAAACCCTTCCGCTAAATCCATTTCTTTTCTTGCAAGACGTGCACTATCAGTTGCGGTAGCGACTAACCGATTGTTGTCTGCTTGAAGATTAACAGCAGTTAAAATCGGCCGTTGTTCTTTGGTTGAAGCTGCAAAGGCAGTTTGATTAACGAGAGCTTTGAAATCACTAACACTTAATTCTATAGCAATTCCTTCATTGCTTAAATCTATATCTGGATATTCTTCAACTTTTATTGAATTAAGCTTGAAATTTGATTTCTTATCACTGATTTTAACAATCGTTTCATCTATGACTTCAAATAAAATATCAGGTCCTTCGATTTTACGAATAATTTCTGTTAAATATTTACTTGAAACTAATGTCGCTCCATATTCTGAATCGGTGATGATTCTTGTTTCACCTTCTTGTGTTGGTACTAAAGTTTTTATTGTTAATTCGTTGTTACTACCAACAATTGATAATCCTTCAATTGATAATGTTAATTTAAAGTTCATCATGACGGGGATTGGTGATTTTGCACTAATGGCTTTACTAGCGATATTCAAGCCTTTTAAAAAGGCATCGCGATTAATGGTAAATTTCATAATAATTAATTTATTCTCCTTTTTATAATAATAATAAGTACTGTGGAAAATGTGGACAAATGTTTTTTGTCGACTTCATTATACCATAGTAACGATGATATTTAGTGAAAAAAACATCAATTTCTTAGTTTTTTAAGCGTTGTTTTATTTCATGAACGGCTTGCGCTAATTGTGGATTATTTTTCAAACTACTTTCAACTTTTTCCACCGCGCTCATTACCGTTGAATGGTCTTTGCCTCCAAAAGTTTGACCAATCTTTTTAAAGGGGATATCCAGTAAAGTGCGAATTAGATACATCGAGATATGTCGTGCCATTGCCAACTGAGCGGTTCGGGAATTCCCTTTTAATTGATAAACAGTAAGATTGTAATAATCAGCGACTGTTTCAATAATGTGCTCCTCACTTAACATTTTTTCAGTTTCTTTAACGTTAATAATAGATGAGACGGACTCAATGGCTAAAGCTAAGTCAATGTGTTGCGATTGTTTGATGTTAATTGAATAGAAAAGCAATCGATTGATAGCCCCTTCTAATTCCCGAACATTCTTGGAAAACTTTTCAGCAAAGAAATCCAAAACTTCATCATCAAAATTGCTTAAATCTAAGTTATTAGCTTCAATTTTCTTTTTTAAAATAGAAAGAAGCGTATCTTTATCGGGACTTTGAATGTTAATACTTAATCCTGCGTTAAATCTTGTAACCAAACGATCTTCCAATCCTTTCAAATCATTAGGGTGACGATCGGAAGTCAAAACAACTTGCTTGCCAGAATTAATCATTGTATTAAATACATTAAAGAACATATCGGCTGTTTTAGTCTTGTCAGCTAAAAATTGAATATCGTCGATTAGTAAGACGTCGATGGACTTAAAAAAATCACGAAGTTTTTCTATTTCTTGTTCGCCACGAACAGAACGAACAAACTCATCAACGAAATCATCGGTCGAAATATAAAGAGATTTTAACCGGGGATTATTTTCTTTCAAATAATTGCCAATAGAGTGTAATAAATGGGTTTTGCCTAGTCCTGATTGTGAATAAATAAAAAGAGGATTAAATAAAGTCCCGGGGCTCGCCGCTATCATAAGAGATGCTTGGGATGCTTCACGATTACATTGGCCAACAACAAAACTATCAAAGGTATATTTGGGATTAATAAACGAATTAGAAAAAAATTGCTTTTTTTCTTCTTGCTGGCTAATAGGTCCAGTTTTTGATATTTCACTTTCAGGCACAAATTTTAGTTTAAAGTTTGTTTGCGTCTTATCTAAAACAATTTCACTGATAAGATCAAAATACTTTGAAGAAATAATATTAGCCGCCAAATTAGAATTCACGGCGACAATCATTAAATCACCATCGATAGAATGAATATAAGATTGATTAAAAAAGGAATCATAAATATGGCGATCATTAATACGTTCGCTAATACCTTCAAGGACACGTGCCCAAATACGATTCTTTTCGCTTACTGTACTTATCATAAAAAAACAAGTCCTCCACCGCTTAAAATATTATCATAAAATGTGAATAAAAACACCATGATTATAGAGATTAAAAAGTTATCCACATAAAAAATGTCAAAATAAGGGCGATTTTCCACGTTTTCCACCGTTTCCACATCTTTTCATGGTGGAAAACTTTGTGGATAAAGAGTGTGCATAACTATCAATGTGGAAAAAAGAGGATAAACAAAGGTTGATTTAGCGGTAATCTAGTAACCATCGATGTTTTAACAATGCTAAACAATGTGGAAAACTAGTGGAATAAATAAAATCGTCATGAAACTGTTAAATAAGAAAAGAAATATTTAAAAAAAGTGACATTAAACTTAGATAGTGAGGAATAATTATTATGTATAATCAAAACAACGTTTGATATTTACAAAAAACGCTTGTTTGCTATAATAAATATAGATTACGGAGGCCATTTATATGTATAAAAGAAAAAAGTGGAAGTTTTTAATATCTTCTTTATTAGTTTTATTGACTCTTTCTAGTTGTGAATTTGCTAAAGGTGATTATCAAACCGGCAAAACCAAGACAGAAGGAACAGCGCTTGTTAACAAAGAAAAAAGTGGTTATGTAGTTTATAAAATTAAAACGGAAAAAGAAAATCAAAGTTTCAGTCAACTTAGCGTCGCTTTTAGCAATAGTCGTTTCTATAATTACTATGGCAAAAACGTAATCAACGTGAAATTATCAATATCGCAAAATCAAGATTTTACGGGCGAGGTACTTGAAACAAGTCAAGATATTCAAGTTGGTAAAAAGCATAATAACTTGCAATTTGACTTTAACAATCACTCGACAGCATTAAAGGCAATGAAAGCCAAGGAGTTGTATTTGAAAGTATCTATTGATTTTGGTGCGACAAACCAAGTATTTGAAAGATCGTGGGTTGTTTTAGGAACGATGAAGGTTTATGGGGCAGAAGTTCGAGATGGTAGCGAAAGTACAGAAACAACTAACTCATACTTAGCTGTTGATTTTACTAGCGATGGCTTAGGATCTTCAATAGAACACCAAGGATTATATATCTCTGAAAACAATAAATTACGACCATCATATATGGGTGAAGGGGGATACATTTGTTATTCTCTTGCCACACACGATGCGAGCAATTCCTTTGAATCGTTAACGTTAAACGTTACAGAAAGCATTTTAAAAAGTTATAAAACAACAGTTGAGGATGAAGAAGGAAAAGAAACGGAAGAATTATTAAATACAGGGCTTAACATTTATGTCTCAGGAACAAAAGGTGTTTATCCGACAAACCCATCCGTTTCGTATTCTTCAGAACAAGATGAGAAAAATGAATTCACTATCGATTTAACAAAAGCAGTTCAGATTATTAGCAATCCGCAAATATATGTAAAAATAGAATTATTTGGTACAGAAGACATTCCAAATGATGGTACATACTTAGAAATTGGGAAAATCAGTTTTGTTGGTGAAGAAAGCTATAGAGAAGACTCGTATCTTGAAAAATCATTTAAAGAAGGTGTTTCTGATGCTGTTATCGTACATAACATGGCAATATACAACGAAAACGAAGCCCAAAACAGAATCGTTTTAAAAAGCAAAGGTGTTTGTGATTATTATGATATAGAATATACGCCTGAGGGAGAAAAAATTGAAAAGAAGTCTACGGTTTGTTCTTGGCAAGAAAAAGGAATTAAATACAGCGCTAGCGTTATTCGTGGAGGATTGACGGAAAAGCAATTAAGTATTGTTTTAACTGATTATGGTGCTTCTTTAGATAGTAATGGTCATTATGAAGATACAAAATTCATAGGATCGCGTGATACCAAAATAACAATTGACAAGGTCTACGATGATTATTGGGAATTAACTTATGATTTTTCTGGTAGTCTTGACCAAGGAAAAACCGATGAAAATCAATTACAGTTATTGCAAGAAGAAATAAAAAAATATACATTTGATCAGTCAAAATATTATGAAGCAAACGGAAAAGGTAATGTTGTCTTAGTTGAACACGATGGTCGTAAAGAAGTATATATTCACGAAGGTACAGCTTTAAATAGAGTGACCGATTCTAAAAAATTCAGTCGTTAAGTGGGTGTTATATACGCTCGCTTTTTATTGTTTTAGAAACAAACGCTGCTAATCTTAAATTTTTGTGAAATAAATGATTTCGGAGTTATATGACTATTTTTTTAATAACGGGGCGTTCTTGGGGTTAAGCAATAGCGAACTTGTATAAGAAATATTTTTTTTGCACTCTTGATTTTACTTGTTAAGTAATATATACTTAACACGCGTATAAAAAGGAAATCGGAGGTGTATTTATGAAAAGAACATATCAACCAAGTCGTAGAAAACATCAAGCCACACATGGCTTTAGAGCAAGAATGTCAACCCCTAATGGTCGTAAAGTCTTAGCAAGACGTCGTGCCAAAGGTAGAGCGGTACTTTCAGCTTAAGGATTACGAAACCACTAGTGATCTACTGGTGGTTTTTTTCAAAAAAGGAGGTTTATTTGTGAAGCAGAGATTTCGATTAAAAAAAAGTGAAGATTTTCAAACTGTTATTCACAAAGGACATCACGAAAAGAATCAACAATTTATTATATATTACTATCACTCTAAGCATGATTATCCACGGATTGGAATATCGGCTCCAGTGAAATTAGGAAAAGCGGTTGTGCGAACTACCGTTCGTCGTCAAGTACGGGCGATGATTGATGAAATGTTCGATGATATTGCTAATTTAGATTATGTTATCATCGTAAAAAAAACTTATTTTATGAACAAATATGTAAAAAATTGCGATGATTTGCATGAATTATTTTTGAAGATAAGGAGGAAATGTAATGAAAATGAAGCATAAAAAGTTTTATAAAATTATGGCTTTAATATTAGGTGTTTTAACTTTTACAAGTTGTACCGCTAATTTCTGCTCTGTGCAAGATCGGGCTCATATTTTGTATCAATATGACCAAGGCTTGTTATATGATGAAACAGGAGAAGCTATTATAAACGAAGGTGTTATTCAATTTAAGAGTGAAGAAATAACGAAACAAATTCAATCTCTTAGTGAAAAATACGATGTCCCTTCCATTAACTTCTGGAAGGCTATTGATAATAAAGTATTAGCCATGGCCAATGAAAAATATGAAATAGCTTACGGTACATCGGGAGAAAAAGATGTTGTGTTAGAAAAGTTTGGTTATTTAAAATTCTTTGGCGAAACTGTTAACAAAAAAGGGAAGACAGTTGATACCTTATGGGCGAATTGGGATAAGATGGTCGATGAGATTTATAGTGAATTATCTGTGCAAGATTATCCTAGTAAAGATTTTATAACGCAATATAAGAGTCATATGAATACATATGTTTCGAACAAAAGAACATGTATTACACCTGAAAGTGGAAATTATGGTGAAACAGGAAATGAAGTTTATGTAGAAGGTAAATCGTGGGGAGATGCCTTTGGGAAAGGCTTAATTGAAGGTTTGCTTGTCTATCCAGTCGCTTGGCTTTCACACACTTTTGCCAAAGCTTTCATCAATATTGGTGTTGGCAATGGTTGGTCGCAATTGTTAGCTATCTTATTTGTGACAATTATCGTGCGTGGATTATTGATGCTAGTGACATTTAAATCGACGATGGATCAACAAAAAATGACGGCGTTACAACCGGAATTAGCGAAAATTCAACAAAAGTATCCTAACGCTAATACGAATCAACATGAAAAGCAAATGCTTGCGCAAGCGCAGATGGCGTTATATCAAAAGCATAAGATTAATCCTCTTTCGCAATTATTAGTGCTTATCATTCAATTCCCTGTATTTATTGCTGTATGGGGTGCCTTAAGTGGCTCATCAATTTTAACTTCAGGTGATATTTTAGGAATGAATTTAGGTTCATCTATTGGTACAGTTATGATGAAGTTTGACTTTACTAGCGGATGGTGGACAGCAGTTGTGCTCTTTATCTTAATGTCAGCAACACAAATTGTTGCTAGTAAATTACCACAATGGATTCAAGCTAAAAATGTTAAAAAAGTAAGTAAAATGGGCAGCAATCCGGCGGTTGATTCTCAAAATAAACAAATGAAAATCATGAGCACTGTAATGCTTGTTATGATTATTGTTATGGGCTTCTCATTGCCATCAGGAATGGGATTATATTGGTTGTTTGGAGCAATTATGTCTATTGCCCAAACACTGATTACACAAACTATTATGAAAAGGAAGAAAAAATAAATGAAAAAATATGTAGCAAAGACTGTTGAAGAAGCCATTCAATTAGCAATTCAAGAGACTGGAGAAACAGAAGAAACGTTAATGTATCGTGTTGTAAGTGAAAAGAAAACATTGTTTTCACGGAAGGCCGAAATTGAAGTTAGCGATTTATCAGATGTAGTGGAATTTGTTGAATCGTATTTAGTAAAAGTTATTTCCGAATTTGGAATTATAGTTACAGTAAAAACAAAAATTGATGATGGTGTGATACGTGTCAATATTGATTCGGATCATAATTCTATTTTAATTGGTAAGAACGGACGTACTCTCCAAGCATTTAATGAATTAACAAAATTAGCTGTTTCATCAAAATATAAACGTAAATTCCGTGTTTTGTTAGATATTAACGATTATAAAGACGGAAAGTATAGTAAAGTGGTATCGATGGCGCGACATATGGCGCGTGAAGTTCAAAAATCACACGATACCATGACCATGGATTTTATGCCGGCTGATGAGCGACGCATGATACACAATGCTTTAAGTGGCATGCCCCATATTAAAACGGAGAGTGTGGGCGAAGGAAAGCATCGTCAAATAACAATTATCTATGTTGAATAAAGAGTCTTTATGACTCTTTTTTGATATAATGAGTATGAAGGTGAGAATATGTTTGAATCAATTATTGCGTTAGCGACACCTCCTATGAAATCGGCCCTTGCCGTGATTCGTTTATCGGGTGATAATGCTTTGACAATTATGGAGGAATGTTTTTCAAAACCGCTAGCGAACATTGAAAAAAGATCAATAGTTTATGGGTATATTAAAGATCAAGAGAAAATTGTTGATGAAGTTATCTTGAATGTATATCCTGATGAACATTCATATACGGGCGAGCCATTAGTGGAAATTCAATGTCATGGCTCAATGGTTATTGTGCGAGAGATTATCGCACTTTTGATTAAACATGGTGCGCGTAATGCAGAAAGAGGCGAGTTCACAGCACGTGCTTTTTATCATGGACGTATGGATTTAGTGCAGGCAGAAGCTGTTAACGATATTATAAACGCTTCTACAAGCGAAGCTAAAGCGTTAGCGGTCCTATCGTTAAGGGGGCAAACAAGTGCTAAATTAATGCCGGTTAAAACGCTTCTTGCGGACCTTCTTTCTTTGATTGAAGTTAATATAGACTATCCTGAATATGAGGATATTGAGCAAATAACGACACAAAAAATAATTGATGAAACAAGGGGAATGGTTAGCGTTATCGACTCTTTAATTCAAGATGGAAAGAATGGCAAAATTGTCAAAGATGGCTTAAAAATCGCTATTGTGGGGAAACCGAATGTTGGGAAATCCTCGTTATTAAATGCTCTTATGGAAGAGCAAAAAGCGATTGTTACAGATATTGCAGGGACGACCAGAGATGTTATTGAAGGAGATATCTTCTTTAATGGGTTAACTCTTCATCTTTTTGATACGGCCGGTATTCATGATTCTCAAGATGCGGTAGAGACTATTGGTATAAAAAAAGCTCAACAAACAATGAAAGACGCCGATCTTGTTATTTTGTTAATTGATGGTTCGAATCCTGAAACACAAGAAGACTTAGAATTAAGAAAAGAAGTTGCCAAATATAAACATCTCGTTGTATACAATAAAAAAGATTTATTCTCCTTAACGAGAAAAGATGAAGAAATATGTATTTCTGCACAACTAGGCGATATTCACCAATTAAAAAAAGCTTTAAAAGAAATAATATCGATTGATGAAAAAGTATATCAAACACCAAGTTTTACAAATGAACGGCAATTAGGGCTATTAGAAAAAGCACGATTATCGCTTTTAAAAGCTCAAGAAGAATGTCGCCAAGGATTAACCTTGGATTTGATTTCTGTTCATATACAAGAAGCTTATCAGAATTTATTATGTATTAGCGGAGAAGCCAAAGGAAATGATTTTACTGAAGAAATTTTTTCGCGCTTCTGTGTGGGGAAATAGTATGTATATCGATACGCATTGTCATTTAAATAGTGATGAATTAAAAAATCACATTGAAGAAATACTGACGAAGTGTCAACATAATAACGTTGATACTCTTTTAGTAGTCGGGTGGGACATTGAATCGAGTAAAACCGCTATCGCGCTAGCTAAGCAATATCCGAATATATTCGCTATTGTGGGAATACATCCTTCCGATGTTGAGCATTCTTCATTACAAGAATTAGAAGAACTTATTGCAAACGATAAAGTAGTGGGCATTGGGGAAATAGGGCTCGATTATCATTGGGAAAAAGATGAACAAAAAAGATTACAACAACAAGAATACTTTATTAAGCAAATAGACCTTGCTAACAAAGTAAAAAAGCCGATATGTATTCATTCACGAGACGCTATTCAAGATACATATAATATTTTAAAGGAGCATTATCCTAAATATGGGTGTGTTATGCATTGTTTTAGTGGTTCTCAAGAAATGATGGAATGTTTTTTAAAATTAGGCTGTTATATATCTTTTGGGGGTCCAGTAACATTTAAAAACGCCAAAGAAAGTAAAGAATGTGCGATGAGAGTCCCTTTAAATAGACTTCTTTTAGAGACAGATTGTCCTTATTTAACACCGCATCCATATCGAGGACAAATTAATGATCCTTCTTTTTTACCTTTGATTGGGCAATGTATTGCATCTATTCGTGAAGTTGATGAAGATGTTATTGCGGAAGCGACTACAAATAATGCTAAAAGGATTTATCGATTATGAAAAAGAAAGTAGACGCGGTTATTGTTGTGGAAGGACAAAGTGATGTGGCTTTTTTAGAACAATTTATAAGTGCTGATTTTGTTATAACTAATGGATCAGAAATATCTTTAGAGACGCTACAATATCTTGAAACTTTAAGCCAAACACGAGATATTATTGTTTTGACAGACCCTGATTATCCGGGATTACGAATTCGCTCTATTATTGCTGAGCATATTCCTAATGTAATGCATGCTTATATTCGTAAAGAAGTATCTATTAAGCACCATAAAGTTGGTGTCGCAGAATCTACGAAAGAAGAAGTTTTAAATGCGATATCGTTATGTTTAAAAGAAAAAAAGAAAGATAAACCAACGTCTGATTTATTATTAAGTGATTTATATGATTTACATTATATGGGATATCAAGAAAGTGCCAAAAAAAGAAAAGCTTTAGCGGATAAATTAAAAATAGGTTATAGTGGGAACGCTAAAAGACTTTTCAAAAAGTTGCAAAGTTTAGGTATCAGTAAAAATGATTTACGAAAGATGGGTGAAGAGTATGATTGCTAGTCGTGAATATGTGTTAAATAAAATTAATAATCATAATTTACATCCGGTGAAACGCTTTGGTCAAAACTTTCTTATCGATGAGACAATAGTTATGACGATTGTTAAAGCATTAGATATTAAAAAAGATGAAACGATTATTGAAATCGGACCAGGATTAGGAGCTTTAACAGAACAATTAAACAAATATCAGCAGTCTCTTCATTTATATGAAATAGATCAGCAAATGGTTGATCATTTAACACAAGTATTTCAAGAATATCCTTGGATTAAAATACATCAAATGGATTTTTTAAAAGCGATATTACCGACTAGTGATAAATGTGTGGTTATTGGCAATTTACCATATTACATAACAACACCGATTATTGAAAAAGTCTTACTAGAAATGAATTTTCGTAATTTTGTATTTATGGTTCAAGAAGAAGTTAAAGAACGTTTGTTAGCCTATCCTAAAAGTAAAGATTATGGACCTTTATCAATCTTTTTATCGCTTTTTTATCAAGTTGAGAAAGTATGCTTGGTTTCAAAAGAATGCTTTTATCCGACACCACATGTTAATTCAATAGTTTTTAAAGTTCGTTCCATTAGCCAATTCGAAGATAAAAAGCTTTTTTATCAATTTTTAAAAGCGATGTTCTTGATGCGACGAAAAACCATTTTAAATAATTTAACTTCTTATCTTCATTCTAAAGAAAGAGCTTCTGATATTCTTAATGAATGTCATATTGATACTAAACGTCGCCCGGAAGAATTATTAAAAGAAGAATATGTTGATTTATGGAAGATAATAACAAAAAAATAATAACTTCATATTAATATATGAGGTGATTATTATTAATAAAAATGACTTAGTTACTAGAAAATCATATCAGAATGATGTTGTTTTTCGTATTACCGCTATTGAAGGGGATATTGCTTATCTTCAAGGGGCGGTTATTCGATTAGTCGCTGATGCGCCTCTTGATGATTTGTTGATAAGTCGTGAAACACCTGTTATCCATTTGCCACCTCTGATTAATCGTAATAACGAACTACGTAATCAACTTATTTCGGGGTTGGTATTACATATTGATGGCGATGATGTCTATTTAAAGAAAGCTATCGACGCTTATCGACAATATGGAGTACCAGCAATTGGATATCATATAGATGAAAAAGAATTACCAAATAAAATATCTTCTTTATTACATAAGCATCATCCTGATGTCTTAGTGATTACAGGTCATGATGCGTTGGAAGGAAAAGATAAATTAGATATTAATTCTTATCGGAATTCATTGTTCTTTGTTAATGCGGTCAAAGAAGCTAGAGAATATGAGCCTAATAAAGATTCCTTAGTTATTATTGCGGGAGCGTGTCAAAGTTATTATGAAGCATTATTAAAAGTTGGCGCTAATTTTGCTAGTTCTCCCACACGCGATAATATTCATTTGTTAGATCCAGTTATTATTGCTTCGGAAATTGCTCATACTCATGTTAATATATATGTAGCTGTTAAAGAAATTCTCGATCATACTATTTCACATCGTTTGGGTGGAATAGATACCAAAGGAGTTGCAAGACGCTTTTTCGTAGGAGGTTAATCAATTATGAAATGTTACGCAAACGCTAAAATTAATTTGGCCTTAAATGTTTTAACAAAACGTGATGATGGTTATCATGAATTGGATATGGTCATGGTTCCAATTGATCTATATGATACGATTTATATCGATGTTTTAGATAATGCGGAAGGTAGTCATGTAGAATTTGATGATTATTCGATTCCTGAAAATAATACTGTTACAAAGGCTATCAAAGTCATGCGTAATCATTTTCATTTTAAAGAGCATTTTGATATTTATATTAAAAAGAGAATTCCTTCTCAAGCGGGCTTAGGCGGTGGTAGCGCTGATGCTGCGATGGTAATGCAAGCTATTAAAGAATTACTTAATATTTCTTGTACACATGAAAAGTTATTGTCTTTGGCTAAAGAAATAGGCGCTGATGTCCCTTTCTTTTTAATTAATAAACCAGCACGTGTGCAGGGAATTGGTGAAATAGTAACACCTTTTGTGATGAAAGATAAATTACCAATGATATTGATTAAGCCCTTTAAAGGATGTGACACAAAGAAAGTTTATCAGAATTATGATGAGCATCCTTGTCTCACTCATTTAGAGATAATGCCTGCTATTACAAAATTAGAAAAAGGTCAATATGATGATATTGAAAAAGAACTTCAAAATGAATTATTTGAAGGGGCTAATAAAGAATGTGGTGATATTGGCCGTATTGTTAAACAATTGCATGATGACGGATTCTCATGGGTGGGAATGACAGGGTCTGGATCGATGGTGTACGCTATTGAAAAAGATGAGCAAAAACTATTAAAAGCAAAGAAAAAATATCAAAAGAAAGGATATTATGTGGTGTTATCCGCTATTATTTAACAAAAAATAGTGTATAATTGTTATTAACACAACACAACACGGAGGAACAAAATAGTATGAATTATTATGCGATTATTTTGGCTGCCGGTAAAGGCACCAGAATGAAATCTCATAGTCAAGAAAAATCTAAAGTCGGATTTGAGATTATGGGCAAAACATTATTAGATTATGTGTTAGATGCTTTGCAACCTTTAAACTTATCAAAAGCGGTGACTATTGTTGGCCATAACGGAAAGTATACTGAAAAAATAGTTAATAATCGGACTTTTATAGCTTATCAGCATGAGCAATTAGGTACCGGTCATGCAGTTATGCAAGCTAGTCCTTTTTTAGAAAATGAAGAGGGTTCGACTTTAGTTATTTGTGGTGATACCCCACTTTTTCAAACGGAAACTTTAGAAAAACTATTCTATGACCATTTGAGTCAAAAAAATGATGTTACGGTCTTAACCGCAATAGTGAAGAATCCACATGGATATGGAAGAATTGTTCGTGGTGATGCGGGCGATGTATATGGTATTGTCGAGCAATCAGAAGCTACAGAAACAATTGATAAGATTAAAGAAGTTAATACTGGTATATATATTTTTAACAACCGTGAATTATTTAAGCATCTTAAAGAAATATCTGGTAACAATTCCAAAAATGAGTATTATTTAACGGATATGATTGAAATATTCCGTAAGGCAGGTTTGAAAATTGGCGGCTCTATTATGGATGATGCTCGGGAAATGTTAGGTATTAATGACCGTGTTCAATTAGCGGAAGCTACAAAGGTTTTAAAAGAAAGAATTAATCGTCGTCATATGTTAAATGGTGTCACTATTATTGATCCTTTAACAACTTACATTGGTGCGGATGTCACCATTGGCGCGGACACCATCATTTTCCCAGGCAATTATATTGTTGGTCATACAGTTATCGGTGAAGATAATATTATTAAGTCAAATAACTTTATAGAAGATGTAATTATTGGTGATAAAAACGTCATAGGACCAATGGCTAATTTAAGACCAGCTACTGTTATCGAAGGAGATAATCGTATTGGATCATTTGTTGAAACGAAAAAATCAGTCTTTAAGAAAGGATCCAAAGCTGCTCATTTATCTTATTTAGGTGATGCGACAATTGGTGAAAAAACTAACATTGGTGGTGGCACTATTACCGCAAATTACGATGGACAAAACAAATTCCCAACGGTGATTGGTAGTAATGTCTTCATTGGTACTGGCGCGACTATAATAGCCCCAATTAATATTGCTGATGGTGCGTTTATAGCGGGTGGCTCTACTATTTATCAAGATGTTGGTGAAGACGATTTAGCCTTTGGCAGAGCATATCAAACCAATAAAAAAGGATATGCTAAAAAAATAAGGAAGTAGTAGATATTAAGATTAATAAATTATTAAGTGATACTAGTTAAATGGTGTCACTTTTTTCTATTATATAGCTAATTTTAATCAATCAATAATGTAAAAAAAGACCATGTAATATACTATT
>CAZJKC010000045.1:0-13539 GCA_964546565.1 uncultured Staphylococcaceae bacterium
GTCAAAACGTAGTAAATAAGGCGTTTTTTATCATCACTTTGCAAAAGAGTGTTTTAAAGCAAAAAAATAGTCTTGACACTTATTACTTGTTGTATCAAGACTAATGTTTTGTGTAAAACAGATTAAAAAACACAAAAATAACTTAAAAGTATAAGAACAATTTACATATTGATAGCCGCTTTGTCTAAAAGGAATTCTTCAATACCAATATATAAAACACCATATTCGTCATGCCACGGAATGATATTGTCTTTAACAACCACGATTTTTTTGAAGGAGTCGGGAATTCTTGCATAAGGGCGAATTTCTTGAAGCCTCTTTTCTTCTTCGCCTACGGTAAGCGCAGATTGAATATAATATTTGCGGCTTCCGTCAGTGATAACGAAATCGACTTCTAAATTAGTCTTTTTGCTTTTTCCTTCAGTATCCTTATAATTGTATTCAACCACGCCCACATCAACGGTAAAGCCACGAATGATAAGCTCGTTATAGATAATATTCTCCATAATATGGTTTTTTTCGGTCTGACGGAAATTCAATCGTACATTACGTAAACCAATATCGGCGAAATAATATTTTTGCGGTGAACCAATGTACTTTCTGCCTTTAATATCGTAACGCTGAGCTTTTTGAATCAAAAAAGCATCAATAAAGTAATCGAGATATCTAGCAACCGACTCGGGTCCAAGCTTTATTTGTTTGATACTTGCGAAAGTATTGGCGATTTTTCTTGGATTTGTTAGCGAACCGACAGAGGATGAAACAACATCTAAAATATCGTCAAGTATATCTTTATCGCGAATGCTGTGTCTTTCAAGTATATCAGAAAGATAGATATTAGCAAATAATCCAGACAAATATGCTGCTTTTGCGTTATGATCACTAAGAGAACAAAGATGAGGCATACCGCCATAGGTATAATATTCTTGCCACGCATCTCGTTTATCTCCGGTATAAGCAACGTAAAATTCCGAAAAAGAAAGAGGATGCACACGAATTTCGTCGCCTCTGCCACGAAACTCTGTTAGGATGTCAGAAGAAAGCATTTTAGAGTTTTAGCCGGTAACGTATACATCGGCATTCTTTTTCTTCATAAGACCGAGCAATACGTCAACAAATCCAACAGTTTCGCCATCATCGTCTAGATAAGGGTTTTTTACAGGCTTTACCTTTTGAATTTCATCAAGGAAAATGTAGTACATTTTGTTCTTGTCAACTAGTAAACTGCGGACATACTCACCAAACTCAAGAGGATTTCTATATCTAATATTCTCGTCATCATCAAGCGCAAGCTCAATAATATAATTGTCGTCTACTCCGATAGAATTAAGGTACTTATGATAAATATCAAAAAGAAGATAGGACTTACCGCATCTTTTAATACCGGTAATTACCTTGATCATACCGTTTTCTTTTTTGGAAATTAATTGATTTAAATATTGATTTCTTTCAATCATCATAGCCTCCGTTATATAGTGAAAATTCGTATTTATACCTTTTTTATGCACGTAAACAATGAAATCAAATCGTACGATATTTTAGTAACTATATTATAATCGTTAAATTGTTATGTAATCGTTAAAAGGTTGTTAGTTTATGCTCTAATTGATGATAATTTTGATACAATAATTGTACCATTTACAAAATAATTAGTTCGAACCAATCTTACCGTTGGGAGTTGAACTCCTATAAAAACAAAAAAATCTCAATACATTTACTGTATCAAGATTAATCTACTTATAAATGGAGCGGCCGGCGGGAATCGGACCCGTATAATTAGCTTGGGAAGCTAATGTTCTACCACTGAACTACGGCCGCATGAATACATTATATCATTAAAAGTTGGTAATTCAAGAAATTATCTTTTAAAAATTAATGGTGTTATTTGAAAAAGTAAATTCTGCTAGTGAAAGGTAGAATAATAAAAAAAGTTATAAACAAAAATAAAAGCTCACTTCTGTTAGTGTGAAGTGAGCCTTTTTACCAATTTGCTAAAATTAATTGATGTTGGAATAACGTCTTTTGCACGTCAATGATTCGTTGATTGGTGCTACCACGGAAACGTAATGATATGTCCCTTTCTTCTTGCTTAAAAGGGCCATCGATGAGAAAATCAATCTCATGTATTAGACGATCGATATTAGAATTGCTATGTCGTAATGAATCTAATTCTTCCCATGTAAAACCTGTATAGGCAATGAGCGACAAACCATGACCAGAAAGCTTATAAGCTAGTTCAAGACAAGCATCAACTTGATAAAATGGATCTCCACCAGTAAGCGTTACTCCGCTAAGGAGGGGATTATTTAAAGCCATTTTAACAATAGAATCAATATCTTCTTCATATCCACCATGGAAATCATGTGTTTCTGGGTTATGGCAAGCAGGACAATGATGAGCGCATCCTTGGGTGAAAACGGCCAAACGAAGACCGGGTCCATCGACAATCGAATCATTTACTATCCCGGCAAGACGAATCTTACCCATTGTGAATATCTCCTTTGGACATATGTTTAACACGAGCTTGGACTTCGGCTCTTTTCGCATCATTAAAGCGATCTAATGTTCCTACTAAATAACCGGTGATACGACGAATTCTTTCAAAGTGAACACCATCATCTTCATTACGTCCGCAGCAAGGGCATGTGTTATCAATAATGCCAGAATAGCCACAAACTGGGTCTCTATCTAAAGGATGATTGACCGATCCATATCCAATACCTTCATCATGCATGCAGCGAATAATGCGTTCAAATGCTTTTTCATTTTTAGCAACATCGCCATCAACTTCTACATAAGTAATGTGTCCACCATTGGTGAGATAGTTATATGGTGCTTCTTTTTTAATCTTGTCAAAGATACCAATTTGATAATAGACAGGTACATGGAATGAATTGGTATAGAATTCACGATCGGTAACACCTGGTATTTTGCCATATTTTTTGGCATCAATTTTTACAAAACGTCCGGATAAACCTTCGGCAGGTGTGGCAATTAAAGAGAAGTTCAATTGATATTGGTCGGTATATTTATCAGTCATATCACGCATGTGTTTAATAATTTTAATACCAAGTTGTTGAGCTTCCTCGGATTCACCATGATGTTTGCCAATTAAGGCCTTTAAGGCTTCGGCTAAGCCGATAAACCCTATAGTTAAAGTACCATGTTTTAAAACGGGCCCAACTTCATCTTCATAATTTAACTTATCAGAATTAAGCCAAACACCTTGTCCCATTAAAAATGGGAAATTATAAACATGTTTATGACATTGGATATTATATCTTTCCAACAATTGATCTTTAACAAGTTCAATCATTTTATCTAAATCATTAAAGAATTTATGGACATTGCCATGTGATTCGATAGCTAAACGCGGTAAATTAATGGAAGTAAATGATAAATTACCACGACCACAGGTTACTTCATGTTCTTTGTCAACATTACTCATAACCCGAGTACGACATCCCATATAAGCTATTTCGGTATTGTAATCACCGGGTTTGTAATAAGGAATATTCATTGGGGCATCGATAAAAGAGAAATTAGGGAATAATCTTTTTCCACTACAACGAATAGCTTTTTTATATAAATCATAATTGGGGTCACCAGGATTAAAGTTAATACCTTCTTTGACTTTAAAAATCTGAATTGGGAAGATTGGTGTTTCTCCTCTTCCTAAGCCGTTGATAGTGGCCTCGAGTAATTGATTAATAGCCATTCTTCCTTCTTCACTAGTATCAGTACCATAGTTTAAAGAAGAGAAAGGTACTTGAGCGCCAGCACGAGAATGCATGGTATTTAAATTATGAATTAATGCTTCCATGGCTTGAAGAGTATCATTTTCTGTTTCTTGATAAGCATACGAAATACACTTTTCAAATACCTTTTCAGATGTTAAATCATGGTATTTTTCTTTCAATATTTCATGTAGTGCATTTTCAAAGTCTTTATTTTTTATTGAGCATTCATGTTGAGCTTTGGTTTCAGCTAAGGAAAGAATATTTTCCGCTGTTTCTTTATCCATTTCATCGCCTAATAAAGAATAAATTCTCATTATATTTTTCTTTAAGTTTTTACGATAAGACTTTTTAACACCTAAGGCCATGGCATAATCAAAGTTAGGAATACTTTGACCACCATGTTGGTCGTTTTGATTTGCTTGAATGGCAATACACGCTAAAGAAGCATAAGAACGAATGGAATTAGGTTCGCGAAGGAAACCATGACCAGTTGAAAAACCACCTTTAAATAATTTAATTAAATCAATTTGACAACAAGTCATCGTTAATGTATAGAAATCTAAGTCATGAATATGAATGTCGCCATTAAGATGGGCATCAGCAAAACGTTTATCTAAAACATGGGAATGATAAAAAGCTTTAGCGGTTTCAGAACCATACTTTAACATTGTTCCCATCGCCGTATCACCATTGATATTAGCGTTTTCACGTTTTACATCATTATCTTTGGAAGATTGGAAAGTGATTTCACTAATGGTGTGCATGAGATGGGTATTGGCTTCACGAATTCTTGTTCTTTCAGCACGATATAAAATATAAGCTTTGGCTACTTCAAGTTCATCTTCTTGCATTAAAACATCTTCAATGAGATCTTGAATTTGCTCCACCGTAGGAATCTTCTTTTGATATATATTATTAACCTTTTGAACAATTTCATCAGTTATTCTTTCGACTTTTTCATCGTCTTTTTTACCTTGAGATTCGAATGCTTTTAAAATTGCTTCATATATTTTTCTTTCATCAAAATTTACTTTACGACCATCACGTTTAATAATTTTTCTCATAAAAAAATCCCCTTTTTTCAAAAATAGGCATAAAGAAAAATAGGGATACCCCCTTTTTTACTTTAAGAAGCCTTATCTCTGGCCCTCAACGCCTAACGTGATATTATTATACCAACTCAAAGATCTTTTTCAAGGCTAAAGAGCAAAAAAAATAATGTAATTTTTTTTCAATTTTGAAATGATTTTCATAGTAGTTTTTTAGTATTTATCACATTAAAAACGTTTGTTTTATTTTTTTAGAAATAAGGGAATTATTTCTTATTTTATGATAATAAAAATACTTTCAAAGTTAAAAAAATCAACAGCGAACTGTTGACTTAAGAATTTTATTTTTTGACTTCATGGCAATGGCGACAACGCGGTTCGTAAGCTTCACTGGCTCCGACAATAATGATAGGGTCATCATAAGAGGCAGGTTTGCCATCGACGATTCTTTGTGTTCTTGTGGCCGGGGCACCGCATCGCATGCATATCGCGGTTAGTTTAGTAACATCTTCGGCAAGGGATAATAATTCGGGAATATTTTTAAAGGGTTCACCGCGGAAATCACGATCGAGTCCAGCTACAATGACTCGTATACCTTTATCCGCTAAAGCATCAGCAATTTTAACGATACCTTCGTCTAAAAATTGTACTTCATCGATAATAACGGCATCTAAGCCATCGTAAATATATGGTAATATGTCTTCTGATTTTTCAATATTTATGGAATTTGTACGATATTTAGAATGTGATACGATTTCGCTATCGGAATATCGATTGTCTATTGATGGTTTAAAGACTAGCATTTTTTTATGAGCATATTCTAGTCGTTTAACTCTTCTTATTAATTCTTCACTTTTTCCAGCAAACATTGGACCAGTAATAACTTCAATCCATCCTGTTTTTTTTGTTTCTTCCATTTTACTCACCTCAACTAATCTTATTGTATACATTCTTTTGTTGTTTTGATAAGTCTTTTTTTATTTTTTATCATATATTATCTTGAGGTGATTATTTTTGATACTTTATACAATTCAAAAAGGCGATACATTATATCAACTAGCAAAGAGTTATAAAACAACCGTTTCTCGTATTGCTACAGTTAATGGATTAGATATTAATGACACTTTAATAGTAGGACAAGGGTTAATAATCCCGAGTAATACTTCTCTTCATGTTGTGAAAAGTGGCGAGTCTTTATATTCTATAAGTCAAACATATAAATTAGACATTAATGATCTTTTAAAAATGAATCCCCAAATAAAAAAGCCTTATATCATATATCCGGGTCAAGAATTATTGATTGATAAAGAAGAAGTGACTAATAAAAGTAATTTGTTGGTTAATTGTTATCTTTTTGAAAGTAATCCAAAACTTATCCCAAATAGTAATTTAATAACATTTGGTAGTTGTTTTTCTTATTCTCTTAAAAATGATGGCAGTCTTTCCCCATTTAATGACACTAATTTGATTAACTTTTTAGATACACGGAATATTCAACCTATTATGGTAGTGACGAACACTAATGAAAAAGGGTCATTTTCGACATCACTATGTTCAAGCATATTAAATGATGAAAATAAAAAGAAAACATTGATTGAAAACATTTTTAACACTTTAAAACAAAAAGAATACTATGGAGTTAATATTGATTTTGAATATGTGGATACTAAAGATAAACAAAAATATATTCAATTTCTAAAGGATTTAAAAGAGCGACTGGACGGTCAATTTGAATTAAGTGTCGCGCTAGCGCCAAAATATTCATCTTCACAAGAAGGCTTATTATATGAAGCACATGATTATGAGGCCATTGGTAAGATTGCTGATCGTATTATTATCATGACTTATGAATGGGGTTATACTTATGGGCCTGCTATGGCGGTCGCTCCACTTAATCTGGTGGAAAAAGTTATTTCTTATGCTGTTTCGGTTATTAATCCTCATAAAATAAACATGGGCATTCCGACTTATGGATATGATTTTCTTGTCCCTTATGAAAAGGGAAATAAAGCTAAATCGTTAAGTTATGAATCTGCTATCGCATTAGCGAAAGAAAAAAAGGCTTCTATTCTTTATCAAAAAGAAGCAGAAACGCCTTATTTTATATATTATGAAAAGAATCAAAAACATGAAGTTTATTATGAAGACTGCCGTAGTATAGCAAAAAAAATTGCTTTAGCAAGCCAATATAACCTTGGAGGCATTAGTTTTTGGACTTTACGTTCTCCATTTATACAGATGTGGACTGTTATCAATAGTTTAGTTAATGTTACAAAAATCAAGTAAAAGACTACTTTTTCTTTAATTCCTTTCTGATTCTTTTGGAAATCTTTGGATATCGTTTAATAATATCGCGCATGAATTGATGCTCTTCATTTGATAATAAACGATATCTTCTTTTTAAAGAACGAGAAAAGGCAATGGGGTGTTTTTTAATATCTAAAATGCCAATGTTGCCAGCAACACCAATTAAATTAAAAGCTAAATCGATAAAACGACTACGATCCTCGCTACTGATAGAATCAATCCATTCCCGATTTGCTTTTTCAAATACTCGATAACGGAAAGAGCCATTTTCAATTAATTTAAAGTGTCCAGATTTATTTATTTTCCATAAATAAGGATCATGTTGAATAATACCTATTCCATAACACTCGATGACAGAATACTTATCGGTATGATGAAGAAGTAAACCGACCATGGAATCCTCAGGTATATATTTGGTAAATATTGTTTCAATGAAAGCAAAACGAGAATTCTCATTAATACTTTTTTTAAATCCAGGGCCATCATGATTAAAAATATGAATAATACGTTTTTGTATATCTTCAGAAGCATTTAAGGCGGCATATGATACAAGGTTACCTCCTTTAGAATGGCCCCCCATATAGAATTTTGTGTCATATTTTGAAGTAATATCGTAAAGGTATTGTAATGCTTCTTCTTGAGCAGGTATTTCATCGAGAACAGCCATATTAAAATCTTCTTTCCATCCAACAAGTGTTGGTCCTGTACCTTGATATGCGATAAACATTAAGTTATTAAAGAAAAAAGTTATGGCAGAAAATTGTTTGGATTGGCTAGGCTCAAATATATTGCGATAGTCGTTTATAAATACATCCCGATATCTTTTTTTCTTTCTTAAAATTCGTAAAAATTGGCGATTATATCTTTCATCTAGGGTATTTTCGCACATTTTTATAATTACTAAATCATCGATAAGAATATCGATATAGCGGATGGGTTCTTTGTTTTCTTCAAAAAGGGGCACGATATGACTATAATTCAAATATGATAATTGGCATAGTATTAAACTATCGACTTCATTAAATGGAAATTCATCGAAGCTTTTGTTACCAAATTTTTTTAAGAAATAGGTAATGTTTTTCATATTTTTAACTGGCTCCTTTCTTTTATACGATATATATTTGTTTTCACCTTTAACAAGAATGTATTTATATAAAATGATCTAATATGACAAAATAATTTTATTGTTTTATAAAGGATTGCTCTATTTCTAAAACAACTCCATTTATAAAGTTTTGTTCTTCTTTAGAAAAAACACCTTTACATTTATAATCAACTAATGTAATACGTGGCTTTGGTGATTCAATACGTGATATCGCGATTGTCAAAATAATATCAAAATCAGGCCATTGTACTGGATATTTTCCGTTAAAACATAACACTAATGATAGAAATAAGACGGAAGAATCATCATCGCAAAAATAAGGATCATCAAAAATAGATACGCTATTGAGAGAATACATCATATTATATGCTGGGCGTGCTTGATATTGATATAGTATAGTTTTGGCTTTTGTATTGGTGTCGATAACGGTAATGGATAGTGAATTATGCTCTTCTCCTGCAAAATATGTTCCATCAGGAAATATACTTGAGGTATTTTCTAAATAGAAAAGATTGTGTTCAGAAACATAAAAGGGATCTGATATATTTTGAAAGACATTATTTGGCAAGTTATTTTTAATTTTTTCTCTTAACTTAAAACGGCTTTCAGAAATATTATCATCTAAATAACTAATGGCTTGTACGCGTCCAAGTAATAATTCTAAAGATAGAGGGAGTGTAATATTTTCTAGAAAAACTGGATATATCTTTTTTTGTTTCGATTTTGCAAAATTTAATTCATCTTTAACATACTCGGATTGTATGGAGTTTGAGGTAATCATAAACAATACACATTCCGCATTAAATAAATGTTCAGCAATTTCTTTGTTCCAATCCTCACCAGAATGGATGCCCGTATCATACCAAAGATTACATGCACAAAGCATTAGATCATTGATAATCTCTAATACTAAATCTTTATCTTTATGAGAATAAGAAACAAATACATATGGGTCAGTTCCTTGGTATACTTTTTGTGCCATGAAGAGAGGGCCTCCTTTGTTATTTATTTGTAAATTAATTATATCATATTATTAAATTTCAATATTAGTTATTCAAAAATGGGATGGGAATAATTTTCATGTTAAAAGAGTGTATTTATTGTTAATAATATTTAAAAAATAAATCAAATTTGTTGATTTTGTTATATAATGAAATTATCTTGTCATGATTTGTAAGGAGGGAGTCACAGGAAAAATGCAAGAACTATAATTAGAAAAAGTCAAATATATTTACTTATCAAAATATTAAAATCATTCTTCTTTAAATAAAAATAATATAAAAACATATTTGAACATTACAAGGACAAAATTAAAAAAAGATTCTCAAATTAATTGAGTCTCTCTTAATAATTTATTTTCTTTATTTCCTTAATTATTTTGCAATTATTAGCTTTATTTAATGTGCTAATCTATAATAGCTAACGATTTAGGAATTGCTTCAAAGTATAAAGGAATGATTACTTTTGATTTATCAGTTCTACTACTTAACCTCTTTCCATTTGCGGTATCATGTTTCGGTAATGTTTGTAAGTATGGAAAATGAGCGTGTGGAAAAGATGTTCTTATTATATCAATAAAATGTTAAACAAGTCGTTGTCGTAGTATATAGAACTTTTTATTTAAATTGAGCTATTAGTGATATTATATCATCTATTTCAAGTTAACCAAGGGACGCAATATAACAAGTGATGTACTATGTAGTATTTATAAAGTGTTGGATTATCATTTTGGAGACAAGATGAAATATTTAAAAAAAGGATGGGCAGTACATATGGATAAAAATTTAGTAAGAAAAAAAGTTATAAATTTTTTAGGATCATTCGGAAATAATATAAGAACTAAAATTTCTAATGTTTGTTCAAAAACAGGGCAATATAATGTTCCGTCTGAGTTATTTCAAAAAAGGACACCTCGGAGCAATAGAGTGTTAATTTCGTGGCGTGCTGTAAAAAAGAATAGACTTACACTAGAACAGTTAAATGCGTTTGAAGGCGGTGTTGTAATTGAGTTTTTGAATAATGATTTCTTTTCTGAGGAAGATAAGAATAATGAGTTATTTTTATCCTTAAAGAATAAAATTGGAAGTAATGAAAATATTTCAGCAATTATCTCAATAAGATCAGAAGGTGGTAGTTCTTCTTCTGCTATACAAAGAGAAGCTTTTTCTAAGCTAATTAATAATACCAATATCGTATATAATGATTCTATAGTAACAATTAATTCATCAAACTATAGAGAATATAGAATTAAACAATTGCAAAGCGGAGGTACTGGGAATGATAAGTGGACTGGCTTCCTTTTCATATCAATAAGAGGAGGACAACAAGACACTATTGAAACACATCATGGAGAAGAATTAACTATATTTAATCCCGCATGTGAATACGCCAGTCAAAAAACAAAAATTGATCTTGATTTAGTAGTATGTTATTTCATGATGAAAAGCATTGATGTTCGAACATTAGACTCCACTAAAACTAATACATATAATAAAATTCTAAAAGAACTTGAAGATGTTTTAAAACTATGTAAATATAATCACGAAGGATTTGTAGGAAATTTGTATGATTATTGTATAAATCATCCCTCACTAAGAATGTACTCTAATCAATTGACAGATCCAATACAATTAAAAAAAATTGATATTAGTTGTTTTAATCAAGAAAATAGATTTCAAGATAGTGTTGATTTTACGCATAATGAAGCAGTTAATTTTGAAAAGTATTATTGGGATAACGAGCAAAAAACTATATTGTCATCAGCTAGACCTTCAAATATTTTTTGGTCATTTCATTTGTCTAATATGATGCAACAAGATTATACACTTGAACAGTATTTTGATTATGAAAAAAGTAGATATGAAAAACGTCTAAAATTATTAAGTAAAAATTAAGGTAGGGCTAATTACCTCACCTTTTATTTAAATATTCTTTCTAAACATAATTTATAATATTCGTCATTTAATTCATATCCTATGCTCTTAATACCATGTTCTTTACACCATTTTACCGTGGTTCCTGATCCTAAATATGGATCAAGTACATATTTTGAATCATCAATAAATGGAATTAATAGTTCTACCATCTCAAGAGGGAATGGAGCTGTGTGTTTATATGTATTTTCCCCTTTTGAATTAATCTTAATAACAGGAGAAAAGTGTTTAACATAAGTTGACTTAGCACCACTTTTTAATGTACCTTTTTTAAATACTAATACGTGTTCATAACAATTAATACATTTTACATATCCAGAATTTAAATTTACTGTGGAATTTCTTTTAGATTGCACTTGACCTTTATCCCATATTATATTTCCTTCAAGATTATATCCAGCAATCTCAAAAATTAAACAAGATAAAAACCCTAATTGTAATCTATGTTTACTCATGTTTGATTCTACAAATATATTGTCAGTATTAACAATATCACCAATATTATATAAATAATATGCATTGTCATTTAATGCTTGATAAATTGAATATGAGTTTCTCATCATGTCTATAAGATACATTAATAAAGTTGACCAGTGTGAATATTCACGTGCGTTATAATATGGTGGCGAGGTTATGACAGCTCCAATTTGACAAGGCTTTATCTTTAGTAATTCAACAGTTGAATCACCATTTATAACAATTGTGTTTTTTATTAGTTGTTTAGTTCCTTTATTCAAAGGAAGCAATTTTTTTATTTTGGTGAATAATACTACAATTGGTAATTCTTCATATGTTTTAATATGATTGTTAATATTACTATTGTTAATAGGCCATTCCTTTATTTTTCTATCAAACAAATCGCCAATAGAATCATTATAAAATGCAACTATCTCTTCATCCCATGAATAATATTTAATTAGCATTTCATTTATATCGTTACTGTCGTCAAAAACATCTCGTCTCCATTTATCATATAATTCATAAGAAATACGATTGCTTTCTTTATCTTCTACAAGTTTAAAATATCTATAAACACTGAACTCATCAAATCTTTTTCCTCTGCCAGATTTGCTTCTATCCGGACAAGAAGGGTTTTTACATTCATAACTTCTCAAAAATAATTCAGGAAAAGAATTGCCGCTTTGAATCGTTGTCATACACGATGGACAAGGAACGGGGGAATTGTCTAATTTTATTTTTTTATAAATCAATACAATTTTGTTACAAGATGAATTTATAAAACAATCTTCATACTTAAATCCAGTAGATATTGTAGAATAAAAACTAGAAGCAATATTATAACCTTCAGTTGTGTTCAAAGTCTTATTAATAAATTCAGTCAACTTATTAATTGATTTTTCTTTTTTGCATGGGAAAAATTTTTCTTTGAATTGAACTAAATTCTCACAAAAAATTCCCAATTTATATGCTAGTTTCCATGTCACATCTATGCCATTCTGGTCATGGATTTTTTCATCTATTTTTATTGCAAGATGTCGATAATTTTCTAATGAATCATAAATGCTAGCAATAAGACTACAATATGTATTTATATCAAAATTATTCCTTGTAAAATCTTTTTGGTCAATTCTTAAAACAAAAAGAGAAAAGTCAAATTCTTTATTAACTTTGTTTTTATAGTACTCTAACCAAAGCTCACTGTTATCCACAACTCTCTTGTTTTCTATATTACTTTTTCTTTCAATGATAGATGAAATTATTTTTTCTTTTCCATATATATTTATGCGTTCCAAAGAATCAGAATATACTTTTTCACAATCCTCTTTAGAATAAGATATAGTCGGAAAAGAAATAACATTAACTATTTCCAAGAAGAACGATTCTCCGTAATAGAAAAATTTTCTTAATGCATTTCTTTCATTTTGATTAAATACTCTTGATTCTTTTTTTTGTATTAGCTGAATTGTGGCAGTAAATTCTTTATCGAAATAACGATTCATATCAAATAAAATTTTAATTAAAAGTTCGTTGTTAATATCAGCATCAAGCATCCTTTTTAGTTTTGTCAAATCCATCATTTATTTTCTTCCTTTATATATTCCATAATATCATTAATTGAACAATTTAATGCTTCACAAATTCGCACTAATACATCGGTATTAATATTTTCACCTTTAGTCAACTTGGCTATTGTAGATTGACTTAAACCAGTAATTTTATGCAATTCTTGTTTGTTTAATCCTTTATCAATTAATAGTTTCCATAAACGATTATACGATAATGCCATAATTACGCCTCCATTAAAATTCATTCATATTATAGCAAAACGACTATGAAAAGTCAACATTTTTGTTCGAGTTCTCGTAGTTTTATTTCGTTTTTTCATAACCCTCAATTAAATAATTAAATTCCGTATTAAGCGGAAATCGCATTTTTTCAAAATT
>CAZJKC010000046.1:0-11895 GCA_964546565.1 uncultured Staphylococcaceae bacterium
GTTTTTTTAATTTTTGCCTTATTTTTATAAAAAAACACCACTTTTATCTATTTTAATTTTTAATATTTTTCTATTATTCTGCTAAACTTAAGATTGTAATCAAATGATAATCCGACAAAGAATAATCATAAATCATTAATAACATGTATATCATCATTTCATATATATTATTTCACGTAATGTTGCTTCTTTTTATAGATTGAAACATAGAAAGTATAATTGTTACTTTGATACAATTTTTGACCGGCTTTTTCATAAAATTTCATTATGGCATTAATAAATAGTTTAACAATCTCCTCCTATCATACACACATAATCTTTTTTACTATTTTTCGCACTTAGACAAAAAATCTAAGTGTTTTTTTATTTTTCTTAAAGACGTTTTTATTAGTTTAGGAGAGGTTGGTTCAAGAATTATTTGGGGGTTAACAAAAAACGGAAGTGCATTTTTAGATTTCCATTATTCTGCCTATGGAATTAGCGGATATACTGCTTTAGATAATTCATTTTCAATAAGCGCTAAAGTGTTTAAAGGTATTGGTTTTGGATTGATGGCTTTAGATGTTATAGAAGCAGGATATTATAGTTATCAAAATGGTCATTCTTTTGGTCAAAGTGCATTAAATGTTGGTTTAACAGCTGGCAAAAATATACTTGTCTATAAGGTATCTACAGTTGTGTCTACAACCGTTGGAACATGGGCAGGAGCAAAATTAGGTGCATCTCTAGGGTCTGCGGCAGGCCCTATTGGATTTGCAATTGGTGCAGTTGCGGGAGCCTTCGCCGGATGGGTTTTTGATGAGTTTTGTGATATAATTATTGATTGGATAGTAGGTTTGTTTGATTAATAGGAGAAAAGAATATGAAAATAATACCAGTTAAATTTATAGTTATTTTATCCATTATTAGTTTAATAATGTTTCCAGTACTATTATTTATAGTTTCATTTATTGGATTTTATATACTTTCTGCTGGTAATTATATAGTTTCATATTATGTTATTTTTATTGGAATACCATTTGGCGTTATTATGGAAATTATGTTTCTTGTTTCTTCAGAATACTGTAAATTAATAATTAAAAATGGAACAATAAGTAATTTTATATTTGATGGTACCCATAATGATGGATGGTGTGAAAATATATCAAACATAAAAAAAATAGAATTAGTTGGAAAAGAAGAGGTTCAAAAACATTATAAGCAATTTAAAAAGAATAAAGCTATATTAATTGATTTTGGCAATTATAATATTAAATATATTTATGCTGGGTTATTTTCTAAAAAACAAATAAAAAGAATTATTAAAATATTAACAATAAAATAAACTTGTGTTAAAAAAAAAGCTGTGTAACACTTTGTAACAGAGTCTTACATAGCTACTATTTTAACTTTGATACCCAGAATAAAATAATTTTAACAAATTAAAAATTAGAGTTGTACTGAAATACTCTAATCAATAGTAATCTCTATTATTGTAATAACAGATACTATAGTCCAAAGTTATGTCGATGGATTAGTCCTGATAATATTGAGTATTTAGAGCATGATAGTATTAATGGGTTAAACTTATATGCTTATTGTGGTAATAATCCTGTGATGAATGTCGATCCGGATGGGCATTTCCCTATTTTATGTACATTATTATTTTTAGGTGGTCTAGGCGCATTAACTTCTATTGCATCTCAAGTTGTGACAGATATCATGCATGGTAATGAATTTGACATTAATAATTATTTAATTGCTTCTTGTGCCGGATTTATTGGAGGCTTATGTTATGCAATTCCAGGTATAGGAGGAATTGTTGCTAGAACGGTAACTTCTGGGTTAACAACTGCTGGACAAATGATTTACTCTGGAGAGGATTATAGTGTTGCGAATTATATTATTAATACAGGTATGTCTACTGCTGTTGGAGGTTTAACTTCGTGGGCTTTTGGCAAAGCGACTTCTGGATTATCATATTTTGCAGACACAGATTTCTTCTTATCTAATTTGGTGAAATTCGCGTGCAATTATGAAGGAATTACATTACAAAATTCAGTTATTAACCAATTAATGGGTCAATTAATTGTTCGTGGAGTAGTGACAGGAACAATTACAAACATGTTTAGTTCTATCTTACAAGAGATATCAAGCAAATCAATTGATTATTTTCATTTAAGAAAAATGGGATTGGATCCTTGGGAGGTTTTCAAATATTCATTTTTTTAAGGAGGAAACATGAAAACATTATGGGCAAATAGTTTTTATTCTTATATAAGTAGATTTTTTATATATTTTCCTATTATTTTAGGACTAATATTATTATTTTATAATTTTCAAATTGGTATTTTTTTTCTAATTAGTGGAATTGTTGTATCGTATTTGTTATATTGTTGTAATTTTTGTTGGTATTTAGGTTTTTTAAAATTTACTAAGAGTTTTATTTTCATTCCAAGCGATTTTGTGCCTAAGATTACTAGACTGCAATATAATAGAGAAAATATATTATAAAGATATTTATGCAATTGAATTTAAAAATAGAGATGGAAATTCTATTGGAAAATCTCTTTGGAAAGCAGATAGCGTTAGTTACTTAGAAATAACAACTATTGATAATTGTTTACATAGAATTGCTATTGGAAAATTTTCTCATAATCAATGGAAAAAAATTGAAAAAGAAATTATTAATATTGTACCAAATGTTTTAATATTAAAAAGTGCAGATGAATTAATAGAATTTAGGAAATATTAAACAATTCAAATATTTTATTAGCAATATTTCATTAGTTTGATGTGCTTACTATATTTATGTAGTAAGTGCATCTATTTTTTATCCATGATTGTATATTATCAAATATAATTCTCCTCTAAAAAACATATTAAAGATTTCATTTGCAAGCTTGCAAGAGGCCCTTTTTAAAACAGTTGCGCTCTTGGCATAGTATTATTTTAGTTGACGAAAGTCTATTTAGGGAGGATTTGCCAACAAATATAGCGACTCTTAAGTGGTAAAAAGCAATTATATAAGAAAAAAAAGATGTATAATCTGCTTAAATAAAACTATTTAAAATCATTATAAGCAATAATTACTACATCTAGTCACAAAAAAATAGGGACCATAAAATTATTAGAAAAAGGCTTATTAGAAAAGACGTTTTTAACCACTACTTTATCACAAAAAACTAATGCAATTCGATAATATCTATGATATTATAGGCATGTAGCATTTTAATCTACAATTATAGTAGAAATAGGAGGAAAAACAATGCAAGACAAAAAGTATGTCTATCATTTCCAAGAAGCATATGGCCAAGGCAAAGAACTTCTTGGTGGTAAAGGTGCTGGTTTAGCAGAAATGACCCATATTGGCGTCCCTATCCCACAAGGATTCACTGTCACAACCGAAGCATGCACATTATATTATGATAGCAATAAAACACTTCCAGATTACTTAATTAAAGAAATCTACGAAGCTATTCACAAAATTGAAAAAGATTCCGGAAAGAATTTTGGTGGAGACCACAATCCATTACTCGTTAGCGTCCGTTCTGGCGCTCGCGTAAGTATGCCTGGTATGATGGATACCATCTTAAACCTCGGTCTTAATGAAAAAACCGTTGCAGCTTTAGCAAAAGAAACTAACAATGATCGTTTTGCTTATGACTGCTATCGTCGTTTCATCCTTATGTTCACCAACATTGCTAAAGGACATCCACGTACTGAAATGGACAAGATGCTTGAAGCATTAAAAGAATCAAAAGGATATAAACTCGATACTGAAATCACCGCTGAAGAATTAAAAGAATTAGTTGCCAAATATAAAGACTATTACAAAGCAACATTCAACGAAGATTTCCCACAAGATCCATACGTTCAATTAATTGAAGCTGTTACCGCTGTTTTCCGTTCATGGGATAACCCCCGTGCAAACGTTTATCGTATGATGAATGGTATTCCTTATTCTTGGGGTACAGCAGTTAACGTTCAATCCATGGCCTTCGGTAATAAAGGCGAAACATCCGGTACCGGTGTTGCTTTCTCAAGAGACCCCGCTACTGGTGAAAAAGTTATTTCCGCTGAATATTTACCAAACGCTCAAGGTGAAGATGTTGTTGCTGGTATTCGTACTCCTCTTCACATTGATGAATTAAAGAGAAGAATGCCTGATGTTTATGATCAATTTGTTAAGACAATTAAAACCATGGAAGCTCACTACCGTGATATGCAAGATATGGAATTCACTGTTGAAGATGGTAAACTCTATTTCTTACAAACACGTAATGGTAAGAGAACCCCAGCTGCCGCTTTAAAGATTGCCTGTGATCTCGTTGACGAAGGTTTAATCGATAAAGATGAAGCCGTCTTACGTATTGATGCCTTATCATTTGATAAATTATTATTACCTGGATTTGATAAAGACGAATTAGCCAAAGCTACTCCAGTTGCCTCAGGCTTAGCTGCCGGACCAGGTGCTGGTACTGGTAAGTTAGCCTTCACTGCTGAAGAAGCTGAAGCTCGTCACAATGCTGGTGAAAAAGTCGTCTTAGTACGTGCTGAAACTTCACCAGAAGATATCGTCGGTATGGTCGCCTCTGAAGGTATCTTAACCATGCGCGGTGGTATGACATCACACGCAGCCGTTGTTGCTCGTGGTATGGGTAAATGCTGTGTTTGTGGATGTAAAGAAGCAATCATTGATGAAGAAGCTCGTACACTTACCATCAATGGTAAAGTTTATACTTCAGATGATGTCTTCTCTCTTGATGGCTCAACAGGTAAAATTTATGTAGGCGCAATCAAAACCGTCAATCCTGATTTAACCGCTGGTTACTTCGGACGTTTAATGGGCTGGGTCGATGATGCTCGTAAATTAAAAGTTCGCACTAATGCTGATACACCACGTGATGCCAAACAAGCTAAAGAATTTGGTGCCGAAGGTATTGGCTTATGCCGTACTGAACACATGTTCTTCGATAAAGATCGTATCTTCTCAATGAGAAAGATGATTTTAGCCGAAACCGTTGAAGCTCGTAAAGCTGCTTTAGCTGAATTAGAGCCAATGCAACAAAAAGACTTCGAAGCCTTATATGAAATCATGGGTGAAATGAATGTTAATGTTCGTTTATTAGATCCACCTCTCCATGAATTCTTACCACACGAAGATAACTTAATTGCCGAATTAGCTACCGCTACCGGAAAAACCATCGAACAAATTAAAGATCGTATCGCGGAATTAGCCGAAGCCAACCCAATGATGGGACATCGTGGTTGCCGTTTAGCCGTTTCTTATCCAGAAATTTGTGAAATGCAAACAACCGCTATTATTAAGGCCGCAATTAATGTTTCCAAAAAAGGCATTAAAGTTGAACCTGAAATCATGATTCCACTTGTACTTGATGTTCGTGAATTAAAATTCGTTAAGAATATCATTACTACAACTGCCGATAAATTGATTAAAGAAGCCGGAATCGATATGAAATACCATGTCGGTACAATGATCGAAATTCCACGTGCTGCTTTATTATCAGACGAAATTGCAGAAGAAGCTGAATTCTTCTCATTCGGTACCAACGACTTAACCCAAATGACATTTGGATTTAGCCGTGATGATGCTGCAAAATTCTTACCAGACTATTATGAACACAAGATTTTCGAAGAAGATCCATTCAAGACTCTTGATCAAAATGGTGTTGGTAAATTAGTTAAACTTTCTGTCAAACAAGGTCGTAGCACACGTGCTGACTTACATGTCGGTGTTTGTGGCGAAACTGGTGGCGATCCAAAATCAGTCGAGTTCTATCATAGCGCTGGATTAGATTATGTTTCATGCTCACCATTCCGTGTCCCTGTGGCAAGATTAGCAGCTGCTCAAGCCGCTATCAAAGAAAAGAAATCTAAATAAGTTTTCTTATAATCTAAATTAACTAAAGGACTATTGATACTTTATATGTAGAAATAGTCTTTTTTTTATTTTAATACAAATACTGATTATTATCTTATACTTAGATTTGATTCACTTTTTTTATTATCTTGCCTTAGTTATTCAACAATTATCATTCTCATTTTATTTGTGTCCTTATAATAAAATAGACTTCCGAAAATTCTCGACAATGAAAAGCTGTAAACTTATTTACTTTTAATAAAATATTCTATTAGTCATTTTAAAAAAACTAATAATGACTAAAATTTTATTAATAAAAGCTCTAGAAAAGAACTCTTTCAAAGAATTATCAAAGTTATCAATTGTAACTATTATTAAGAACAAGCGTAAATATATATTTTTTTTCAAATATATAACTGATATTTTTTATAAAATTATAATTTTTATAAGTTATAACTTATAAAATTACGGATTATTAATTGGAAATGAAATAGAAATATGGTATATTTTAATCAAGCAAAGAAAAGGAGAGTGATTCTTATGATCAAACGAGAACTCTATATGAAACGTATTCGCCCTTTTTTCAAAACAGATTTGATTAAAGTTATAACCGGTATTCGTCGCTCAGGAAAATCCGTTATGTTGGAATTGATCAAAAAAGAATTGGTAGAATCTGGTGTCAACCCTATGCAATTCATTTCCATTAATTTCGAAAATATGAACTACGCTTATTTGCAAACACCTGAAGCACTACACGATGAAATTACAAAACGGGCATCAAATATAGAAGGTAAAGTATACTTATTCTTCGATGAAATTCAAGAAGTAATAGATTGGGAAAAATGTATTAATTCCTTACGTGTCACGTTAGATTGTGATATCTATATCACTGGTTCTAACGCCAAGTTACTATCTAACGAGTTATCAACCTATTTAGGTGGCCGCTATATAGAATTTGTCATTTATCCTTTTTCTTTTTCAGAATTTTTAGAAATATATCATAACGTAGCTCCTAACGAAACGATTCAAAAAGCTTTTCAAAAATACCTTTTATCAGGCGGTATGCCATACCTTACTAATATCAACTATGATGATGAATCGTCCAAATTATATCTCCGTGATCTTTTTAATTCCGTACAGCTTAAAGACATTATAAAACGAAATAAAATCCGAGATGTGGATTTACTAGAACGTATAATTTCTTATGTGTTTTCCAATGTAGGAACAACATTCTCTGCATCATCTCTTTCTAAATTTTTCAAAAGTGAACGACGTACTGTTGCTCCAGAAACCATTTTAAACTATATCAAATATTGCTGCGATGCTTATCTATTTTATCAGATCAAACGAGAAGACCTACAAGGTAAGCAAATTCTATCCACCAATGAAAAATATTACATTGCTGATCACGGCATCCGTGAGGCAGTATTTGGTGGCAATATGCGAGATATAAATCTTATTTTAGAAAACATTGTTTATCTAGAAATAATACGTCGAGGCTACCATGTTACGGTTGGAAAAAATGGCAATAAAGAAATCGACTTTGTTTGCGTTAAACAAGACGAAAAAATATATATACAGGTCTGCTATTTACTCGCTTCAGAAGAAACTATTCAACGCGAATTTGGCGCCTATGATAATATTAAAGATAACTTTCCTAAATATGTGATTTCATTGGACGAATTTGATATGAGCCGTAGCGGCATCAAACACCGCAATATAAAAGATTTCCTCTTATCTGAAGAATGGAACTAAAAAAATCCTCGTCATAGCATTAGGCAATGATGAGGTTTTTATTATTTTAAAGCAAATATAGATTATTTCATTATTTATCTTTCAATCATTTTTTCTATAAATTATGGTCTTTTAATGAACCAATATATAACTGATGATTTCAATCGAATTCATCATTTTATCAGTTATAACTTATAAAAATAACTAATCGAACTCGACGAATAAAAAAGAGCTATACACAATATTAAATGTAATAGTCCTTTTATTATTCTGAAAGGGGTTCCCATTTATAAATATCAAATGATAAAGCCATATTAGTATAACCATTCCAATAATAATTATAATAATTCCTAGAACATGGTGCAGAACCGGCTTTAACTTCAACTATTTCATAAGTATCATCGTCATTCCTTTTTAAAGTCGTTCGATACACTGGTCCAATTGTCTCTCCATCTATTAATTTAGCACATGTGGTATAAATATAATAAGTATTGAAAATCAATGTATATTCACCATTAACATAACGCTCTTCACTCTCTGATTCCGGAAAATAAATAATAAAGGTCATATCTTCATTATCTCCTAAAAATTCTTTTAAATCTTCACCCGCCCATATATCCATACTGCCTACTACTTCTGTACTACCTACTGTATAAGAATAATCATCTTTAGAGCGACTTCTAATTAAAGTTGATAAATCTGATGAATATGAGTTTAATCCTTCTTTATTTTCTAATCCTTCAATAAGATTATTAATCAATCCCTCATTTTTTAGTCCTTCATCTGTTGTTGGAAAAAAATAAGCAAATGTATTAATTCCTACATTAATATGATTGCTCTCCTCATTTGGCTTACTCACATCAAAATTAAATGTTGCATAGACACTCCCTATGCAAAAAAAGAAAGTCATTATAATCGCCGGTAATAACAATTTCATAATTTTATTCATCATACGACTATAACCTCACTTTCTTCATGGTGTACTTTAAAAAATGATGTTGAAATAACTTTCCAAATTAATTTTGAATTGTCTTCATTCATATTATCTAATGACAAAACATACCACTGATCTTTTTTACTTTTAGGGAATTTCGTTAATTGTAATTGGTTAAATTCTTTTCCAAAATTATCATCAGCAATAACACGAATAATGGTTTTCCCTGATTTATACGCATAAACATAAGCAAAACACTTTTTCTTTTTTCCTTTTACAACATAATAAGTATCCGGAATAGCTAATCCTGTTCTCGTATAATCTTTTCCTCTTTTAATAACAACTTCTTCATTTAACTGAGATTGTACAAAATCAGCTAGTAAAGATTTAGAAAATTTTCCTTTCACAAATGAAACATTGCGCATTTCATTTTCAAACACAAGTACTGCTTTTCTCTCATTAAAAGACACTAGCAATTTTTTATCAATAATTGGTGTAATAACGTAGACAAAAAGAACCAATAGAATACATAAGTATCCGGCCGGTGAATTCATGAAATCAATAAAACTTCCAAGATAACGAATCCGTTGTCCTTTATATATCCCTCGCATTTGAGAATAGCGAACAGGAAATTTATCAGGATATTGATTAGCGTCACCTTGAAGCAAAAAATACCTTTCTTCATGCTCCTCGTTTGGTTCTTCAATGCCGACAATTCGGTGAATAACAAAATACCCATTAGATTCATAAACTACAATATCATAAACTTGTAATTCTTCCTCTTTTGGTAAAGGATTAATAATTACTAAATCAAATTTTTGAAATTGATGATTTAGATTATTGTCCTCGACATATGTGTTTTTTTCATATGTATACGCCATAGAATTACTTTTAACAACCTTTACTATAGGTGTATTGATAGTTTTATTTTCAGAGAATCGAACACCTATCGATAATCCAAATAACGCTACCAAAGAAAGGGTAATACATATGGGAATAAAGCGATGAAAAATGAAGTGAACAGCAAGATTTTTTTGTTTCGCAGTTACTTGCTGCTCCTTCATTATCTCATCATCAGCAAGTCCACCTTTTATAATTTTTATACGCATTTTATACATACGATAAATTAAAAGGCCGAACATTGTCGTTAAAGCAGTAAACACAATAAGGCATAGCACAAAGATATACTTATCATATGCCTCCATAAATAATAATTCCTATTATTGATGTATTAAACTAGTTCTTTTCACCAATAGTGATTGTAATTGTGAGCTTCGCTAATGCATCCGCATAAGCATCATATTTATCTTTAGTGTCTAAAGTATGTTCACTAAGAGATAAATAATCCAACAAATTGACAGTATAATCACCATTGATTTTGCTTCCGGAATTAAGAGTTACTTTACCTTCTGAAGATAATCCTGATGTTGTAAAGATAGATCCCCCATCATAAGAATTACTACCGGTTAAGGCAATGGTCATTTCTAAAATGATACCATTATCTCTAACATCAGAATCTGCACCGGTTGCGGGAGTAAAGTTAACAACAAATGATCCAGTAGTCGTCAAACCTGTAACATATGTTGAAGTGCCTCCATCAATTAATCCTTTATCATCAACTGTCAAAGCAAAATCTGACTTAATTTTAATTGTGCCTTTTGGTGTATCCACTACAGCGGCTTCAATACCAGTTGATAAAGTTTCAGTAGCTTCTGTAACAGTATCTTGAGCATAATTAAATGTCGCATAAACGCCACCAATTGTTAAAATAGTAGCCATAGCAATTGTCAATCCAAATTTTTTCATAAAATCCTCCTTTTTCTATTGTTCGGCGAAACACGAAAATAGAATGTTATGTCTATGATACCCCCCCCCCCCACCTTTTTGTCAATAGTGATACTGTTTTTTTTAATTTTTTCTTGCGATTTTTGAATAATAATTGCCAAAAATGTTTAAAAAATACGTTTATAATGACCAAAAACAAAAAAACTTCAAATTATTTGAAGGTATTTTGTGTTTTTTTATCAATTTATTACATTATTGTTTTTTTGCCGAATAATTTACAACACCTGCTCTTTTTTTATATTTAACCAAAACAATAATCATTCCACTACACATAAACAATATTGATGCCCATTGTGACGGGGAAAGATATAGAAAATAAGAGCCACGATTATCACCGCGGAGAAATTCAATTAAAAAACGAAAAAGACCATATGCCATTAAATATATTTCTACTCTACAATTCCAAGTCTTTTTATAAAAATAAAGAAGGAAAAATAACATAATGAGAAAAGTTGATTCAAATAACTGCGTAGGTAATACTTTAGCCTGATATCCATATTGCTGATATTGCAACGAGCCTACGGGAAAATAAACACCAAATATTGAGCTCGTTTCTTTACCATAACAACATCCCCCCATAAAACAGCCTATTCTCCCAAAGGCATGGGCTATCAATAAAGGACATACAAGAATATTTAAATCATGAATCATATTATTTCTATTTTTAGATACATATTTAGGATACAAAATTAAATACATCACTACCGCGGATATTATTCCTCCCGCAAATGACATACCCGCTAATTCGAATAAAGCAACTTCTTTAAAATGGGCTATCTTATCAAAAATAATCGCTCCGGCAAACCCACCAACAATCAAAAAAGGAAGAATGGCAAAGAAATTATCCCATCTTTTTTTATCTAAACAACGCTTTTTGATATCTATTAACAAAACAATTATGGCAAAAAGAAATCCTAAAGCTATACAAACTGCAAAAGTACTTATTTTATGATTGAAAATTGATATTTCTTTATACATTTAATCCATCCTTCCTTTTTTTTAAAAGACCGGGCAACGCCCGATCAATTTTTTCTTAATCGTGTTTGACTAAGCCAATAATTCCGCCGATAGTAAATAACACTAATCCGACCACTATACTCCAAATAAAGCCTAAGAAAACTGTACAAACTATTTCGACTGCAGCAGCAATTAACATCAAAACTGAACCGAAACCATTTTTTCTAGAAATACAGCCACCAATCAAGCCAGCAATACCAGCCGCTAATGACAAGTACGCCATTATAGAAAAAATCGCACTCCCAGTCATAGCTGTTGCAACATCTGCACACACAGTTACACATGCTCCACCGATAATAGCAAATACACCGCCAATAATGCCTAGCACTAATGGTGCAATACTATTTGTTCTTTTCATTATAAAAAGCCTCCTTTCTTTGTTATTTACTTTATAATACCCCCCCCCCCCCCCACCTTTTTGTCAATAGTAAATGTAGTGTGTAGTGCTATTAATAAAGTAGACACTAAGGGGGTAAAAGTAGACACTATGTTATAATAGGGT
>CAZJKC010000047.1:0-11852 GCA_964546565.1 uncultured Staphylococcaceae bacterium
AATGAATAATTTTATTCAATTTTTTATGCGATTGCCCTATGCGCGTTATTAAATATATTTCATGAAGGCCATAAAAGTGCTATAATATTTTACAGGTGATTATATGGCATACAAAGCTCTTTATAGGACTTATCGTCCTACCACATTTGATGAAGTTGCATCACAAAAACATATTGTTAAAACATTAGAAAATGCTCTTGCAACTAGTAAAATAGCCCATGCATATTTATTTTGTGGCCCCCATGGTACTGGGAAAACAACTATGGCAAAATTAATGGCCAAAGCCTTAAATTGTGAAGAAGGTATCGGTCATCAATGTAATCATTGTTCTAATTGTTTAGCTATTAATGAAGGAGCCCATCCTGACGTCATTGAAATTGATGCCGCTAGTAATAATGGTGTCGAAGATGTTCGTGATATGATAGAAAGAGTAAAATACTCTCCTATTAAAGGGCGTTATAAAATATATATCATTGATGAAGTTCATATGATGTCTGTCAGTGCTTTTAATGCCTTATTAAAAACGCTAGAAGAACCTCCTTCACATGTGGTATTTATTTTAGCCACAACTGAGCCAAATAAAGTGCTTCCTACCATTCTTTCTCGTTGTCAACGCTATGATTTTACGAAAGTCGATGAACATTCTATTCACGAAAGAATGATAGAAATACTTCATAAAGAAAATATCGCTTATGAAGAGGAAGCCTTAGACCTCATTATATCTTTATCCGATGGGGCGATGCGTGATGCATTATCACTTTTAGACCAAAGCATTGCATATAATGGTAATAATTTGCATTTAAAAGATTTAGAAGATCTTTTTGGATTAGTTGGAAATCATGAAAAGAAAAAACTATTAACCGCTATCGCGAACAAAGATTACAAGACATCTTTAGAATTAATCAATAATTTTACAAGCCATGGTGTTGATATTAAACGACTAACCAATGATTTGCTTAATATTCTAAAAGATATCATTATTTATCAAAAAACTAATGATGCGTCATTATTAGTTAGCATTAATCAAAATGAAATAAGTGATTTTGCCAATTTGATGTCCTTTTCCACCGCAAACAAAATGATTGATATCTTGCTTAATGCTCAAAATGAATTCCGTGTTGTCAATAATGTGCGCTCCCTTTTTGAAATAACAATTATGCGTCTTTGCAATATTGTTGAAATCGAAAAAGAAGAAAAAGTCGCCAAAGAAATTAAACCGGTTATCGAAGAAACAAAACAAAAAGTAATGGTTTCATCTTTTGTCGAACCAAAAGATGAATCTTCTAAAAAAGAAGATAAGCCCACACCAATAAAGCCAATAACACCTACTGAAGTTAAGAATAATGATGAAGAATTACCACCATTCTTACAAGACAAAGAAATAATTAATGAAACTATGCAACCTTTAGAGATTGCTGGAGAAAAGAATTATTTAGATGATGAGACTGTCATTCAAATAATGGTTTCTGGAAAAAAAGAAGAAAAATTAAAATTAAACACTGTTTGGCCTAACTTATCTTCCTTAATATTTGATCCCAAAATTGGCAAATATGCTTCTTTATTAAAAGATGGTCAACCGTATGTATTATGTAAAGAAATTCTTATTATTCAATATGAATATTCATCTCTTGCTGATAAAGTAAACATTAAAGCTAACCAAGAAGCACTGCGCAAAATCGTTTCCTCGTTAGTGGGCCGTGAAGTCGCCGTTTATGCCTTACCAAGACAAGAGACAATTCGTCTCTATAGTAGATATCAAAACTTATATCAAGTTGGAAAACTACCAAAACTCGGTAGTTTTGAAATAAAAATACCATTTTAGAAAGGAAAAGAAAAAATATGAATATGCAACAAATGATTGCCCAAGCACAAAAAATGCAACGGCAAATGGAAAAAGCCCTTGAGGAATTAGCAAAGAAAGAATTTAGCGTCACCAAAAATGGTGCCGTTACCGTAAAAGCTTATGGCTCACGTGAAATTATTTCTATCGATATCGATCAAGACCTCATCGGAGGTGATGACAAAGACATGCTTCAAGATATGATTGTCATGGCTGTTAATGAAGTATTAAATCAAATTAATGAAGCTGAAGAACAAATCAAAAGTTCTGCAACAAGCGGATTTGGCTTTTAATTATGCGTGAATTAAATAGTTTTCAAAATCTTGTTGAAGCCTTTAGACGTCTTCCTAGTATTGGACAAAAATCGGCCGAACGAATGGCGTACGCTATTATTGAAATGAACGATGACGATGTTGATTTTTTTGCATCATCATTAAAAGAAGTCAAAAAGAAAATACACCCTTGCAAACGATGTGGAATATATTGTGAATCTTCTCTTTGTGAAATATGTCAAGACGAGAATCGTGATCAACATACTCTCGTTGTGGTATCTTATGAAAAAGATGTGCAAGCATTCGAAAAAATAGATGGTTTCCGTGGTATTTATCATGTTTTAAATGGTGTCTTGTCCGCTGTTAAAGGCATCGGCGTTCAGGATTTACGTATCGATAGTTTATTGAAACGATTAGAAACAGAAGACATTCATGAAATAATCATCGCGACAAGTCCCACTATCGAAGGGGAAACGACCGCATTATTTATAGCTAAATTACTTGAAAAATACCCTATACAAATTACTCGTTTAGCGTATGGCTTACCAATGGGAGGCCATTTAGACTATGCCGATTCCTTAACATTAAGCAAAGCTATTGAAGGAAGAACAAAATTAAAGGAGTGAGTTCATAAATGTTTATTACAGTTGAAGGACCAGAAGGCAGCGGAAAATCAAGTGTATGCCGCCAAATATATGAAGAATTGCTCAAAAAAGGATACAATGTTATCTTATCGCGTGAACCTGGTGGAACACCTATTTCGGAAAGCATTCGTGAAGTCATTTTAAATAAAGCTAATACCGCCATGGACGGCCGGACCGAAGCCCTTTTATATGCTGCATCGAGAAGACAACATCTTGTTGAAAAAATTTGGCCAGCTCTTAAAGAAGGTAAAATTGTTTTATGCGATCGTTACTTAGATAGCTCATTAGCTTATCAAGGCGTCGCCCGCCATTTAGGAGTTGACGAAGTATTAAATATAAATATGTTCGCTACCGAAGGGACATTCCCTGATTTAACTCTTCTTTTTGATATTACCCCTGAAGATGGTTTAGCACGTATTGCCAAAAATCAAAACCGTGAAATCAATCGTTTGGATTTAGAAAAAATTGAATTTCATCATCAAGTACGCAATGCATTTTTATCATTAGCAAAACGTTACCCTGAACGCTTTATCGTCATCGATGCTTCTTTACCATTCGATGAAGTTGTAAAAAAAGCATTAGAAATCGTTTATGCAAGACTTGAGGCTCAATAATGAATCACCAAGAATATATCAAAAAGTATCAACCCATTCTTTATCAAATCTTTAGCAATGCTTTACAAAATAACAAATTATCGCATGCGTATTTGTTAGTTGGTGAACCAGGGATACCACTGATAAATATCGCTATGTATTTAGTAAAATCACTTTTATGCGATAATCCTTCCCCTTTAGCGTGTGAAGAATGCTTTACATGTTTACGGATTGATAATGGAAATTATGCTGATTTTATAATGCTTGATGGATCTTTAAAAACTATCAAGAAAGATGATATTCAACAAATAGAAGCAACTTTTGAAAAAACAGCTCTAGAAGTTAAAGGAAGAATGATATATGTTATTCATTTAGTGGAAAATATGACCATAGAAGCTGTTAATTCTCTTTTAAAATTTCTCGAAGAGCCTCATGATAATATAATCGCTATCTTAACTACGGAAAATGAATTAAAAGTACTACCAACTATTATTTCTCGTTCGCAACGCATTCCCTTACGATTCATGCCCCAAGAAGATGTTATCAAAGATGCCATAACGTTAGAAGTATCTAAAGATGATGCCGAATTACTTTCCTTTTATTTTAATGAAAGTCAATCATTAAAAGAGACGTCTTTATCAGAAGACTATCTTCTAACAAAAAAAGATTGCTTATCATTTTTAGAAGCTTTATGCCATAATTATAAAGAAGCTTTATTTATTATGCAAAAAAATATTGCTCCGCGAATACGTTCTAAAGAAAATGCTCGCTTTATGTTAGACTTATTAATTATTTTCTTTCAAGAAGCTATTAATTATCGTTCTAACCATTATACAATACTTCAAGAAAACGAAAATGTTATTAAAAGTTTATCTACTCTTGATATGAATCTTGAAATAATACTACTAGAATTTATGAATTGTCGTGGTCAATTGGATTTAAATGTTAATATTACTCTTCTATTTGACCATTTAGTAATTTATATGCGAAAAGGAGAAAAGAAAAATGGATGAAAATAAATCACTCACTAGTGAGGAACAAAATGAAAATTCTTCCTCAGATACTATAAATAATTATCAATACTATATTAGTGTTCGGTTTACCAACAATAAGAAGCCCTATTATTTTGCCACAAATGATAGTACTTTAAAAAATGATGATGCTGTGGTGGTGGAAACCTCACATGGTATCGAAATTGGTTATATTTCATCTCTACCCGTTTCCATTTCTACATATCATTCGGAATTAGAGTTAAAACCTATTATTCGAACCGCTACCGACACGGACTTAAGAATTCATGACGAAAATATTATTAAAGCTAAAGAAAGTATGATTTTTTTTAATGAATCTATCAAAAATTTAGGATTAGAAATGAATCCTATCAGCTGTGAATACAATTTAGATTGCTCCAAAGTTATTTTTACTTATTTAGCAAATGATCGTATTGATTTTCGCGATTTATTAAAAGTTTTAGCGGCTAAATTAAAATGCCGTATTGAGCTTCGACAAATCGGGGCACGTGATAAAGCACGCATTGTAGGTGGCATCGGTGTGTGTGGACTTCCTCTTTGTTGTTCGACATTCTTAGATGAATTTGACGGGATTTCCATTAATCGTGCTAAAAATCAATTATTATCTTTAAATATTCCTAAATTATCAGGCCACTGCGGTAAATTAATTTGTTGTTTAAAATTCGAAGATGAAGCCTACAGCGAATTAAGAAAAGAATTTCCTCGAATTGGGCAGCGTGTTCTTTATAATGGTGAACAATATCGCATATCTTCCTTTAATGTCTTAACAAAATCTATCAAGATTGAAAAGCCTGACGATGTGCAATTTATTTCTTTAGATGAATTAAATAAAATTATGAAAGTTAGCAAAGGAAATTATGATGAAACGAAATAAGAGTTTTCATGACAATTGTCCTCTTTTATATATTGTCGCAACTCCTATTGGTAACATTAATGAATTTTCCAAACGAGCCATTGAAGTATTACAAGAATGCGACATAATCGGATGTGAAGATACCCGTAATAGCGGAAAACTATTTTCATTATTTAACATACATGCCACATTAATATCATTGCATGAACATAATGAACTTGAAGCCAGTCAAATTATTATTGAAGCCCTTAACAATGGAAAAAAAGTTGCTTATGTGAGCGATGCTGGTTATCCTGGTATCTCTGATCCTGGCCAACGCTTAATTGAATTAGCTATCAAAAAAAATATTAATATCTCTGTTGTTAATGGCAGTAATGCCTTGTTACCAGCGTTAATTGGTTCTGGTCTAGATACATCTCATTTCTATTTTTATGGCTTTTTACCAAATAAAGAAAATGCGCGAAAAAAAGAATTAGAATTATTAAAAAACTTGCCGTGTACTTTAATTTTTTATGAATCTCCTCATCGCATTATGGATACCTTAAGTAGCTTATATGAAGTATTAGGTGATCGTCGCGCTTGTTTAGTGCGCGAAATAACGAAAATACATGAAGAATACATTCGCGGAACACTCAATGAATTTCTCACATTATCTGCTCAAACTTTAAAAGGCGAAATGGTTATTATCATCGAAGGAAAAGAAATAGTAAATCAAGAAATTGATGATGCGCAAATACTTAAAATCGCGATGGAATTAATAAAAGAAGGATTATCAATAAAATCGGCCGCTAAAATAACGGCCCAATTACTAAACATTAATAAAAATTATGTTTATGATTTAATCATTAAAAATCAACATTAAAAAAAGCTATTGAAATTTCTAACTCGTAATTAGAAAAACAATAGCCTTTTTAATTTGTACCGTAAATAATGTTTGAATAATATTTATACCATTTTTATTATCATCATTGACTATAATCAAAACCAATCATTATTCTTTAATATCTTCGATAACAATTTCTGGTGTGCGTTTCTTTTTATGTTCATAAACGTAAACAGCTCCCCATGATAATGTCATAATAGCGATGCCGCTGGTGAAAAGAACTAATGACTCTTTCAAATTTGGTGTGAAATATTCTAAAGCATAATGAACATTTCCTTTTTTAGCTACAAAGCCTAAAAAGCCACCTTGCATTTTAAATATTTTGATAGGTTCCATTTCACCATTTTCATAAACATAATTTCCTGACCATCCATTATCATAAGGAATGGACAATACCACTATTTTATCTTGGTCATAAGTAGTATCAAAATCAATATTATTTGTAGTCACCTTAATATTTTCGAAGAGGTTTTCATCATTTTCACCTTTTAACTTTGCAATTCGTTTTTGAAATTCACTATATCTTTCAACCGTAATAGTCGGTCTTGCAATGGTGGCATTAGCCCAAATGGTAATTTTAATTTTCGTAATATCTTCATTAATATAAAATCCGCGGTCATACTTCCAATCGCCTGAAGTTGAATAATTATGCCACATGTGATTATCCCAAACAACAAGTTTTTCTTGTGTTACGGTTTCACCATTCTCATCTACTTCACTGACTTCATTAAACATTTGTACCGTTGCGTTTTCACCCATTCTCAATTTTAAATCAACATAACACGGATCATCTTCTGCATTACTACAAACTGTTTTACCATTAGTAGGAGTCAATTCAATAACACCGCCATATAGCATTTCAAGGCTTTTGTTTTCAACTCTACTTAATGCTCCCGCATAATCAAATCCATTCCATTCCTTTATCAATGAAATTTGGTCACTAAGCGATAATAAATCAATATTAGTTCCTGGATGCGAGGCTTTATATTGCTCTTTATATCGATTAAATTGATCTTCATAACTAACCGTATAATCTGTGGTTATCGTTGTTAAGTCTTTGATACTAGAATATTTAACAATTTCTATATCATTATCTAAAAGCGATTTAATTTCCTCTACATCGTCTTTATATACAATCGCGCTTGTTAAATAAGCAATTTCGTTGTTATTTATTTTTGACTGACTGTCACTAAGATGTTCCGCATACATCATCGAATCATAAGCAAAACCTAGTTCAATAAAATTGGTATTATAATATACCTTATGGAAATATCTTTTATTTGCGTTATATGTCGTTGCATATTCAGGCATTTCCACAAAGCCAAAAGGAATGTTATTAGATATAGAATTATTTTGTTCGAGATTTTTTTGAATATAATACTTTACATTTAAAAATTCATCAAGATTATATCTTTTTTCATGAGCTCCACCACTCCATGTTGATGAATACATAATACGTGACCAATTTAAAAAATCATTTAATTCAAAATTATACATAGAGTGGAAACTCGCGACTCCATTATATCCCTCACGCATCGAAAGATTGTTATTATTACGATCCGCATTCGTATTAGAAATACGATAAAAACCATCATCTTGCTCTTTTATCCTATTAATAATATCTTCTTCTTCCATGACATTAGCTAAACCACCATATAAAGTACTATAATCACGTGGGGACTGATAATTAAAAAGCATAACTCCCATAACGATAGCTTCTATTGCGACAGCATTAGTTAAGAATTTCGTTAATTCTTTTTCATGATGACGGAAACGAAGATAGAAATAACACACTAACATATAGATTACTTCAGCAATAACAACATATGAACGATCACCTAAATTATAAACATCGCTATTACTTTGATATGACAACGCATAACTTAAAAGAATAATAACGCCAATCAAAAGGACTCCTATCGAGATATCAAAGAACCAACGTGGCATTTCCTCTCGCTCTTCATAATTTCGAGCAATAAACATTAAAAGAGAAGCCACCGCAAAAATTTGCCATCGTCCATATGTTACCGTGAAGCCATAACATAAATAATAGAAAAAAGGCGTAAATAAAGTTAAAAGGAAAAAGGCGGTAGCGACTAGATTAGACCATCTTTTCTTTCTAATAGATTGTAAAAGAGAAGGAATAAAAAACATCATTAATGGTGTATAAATAAATAGACTTCCGATAGTGTTATCATACGTTCTATTATTAAATACCACTGTATTGAAATTAGAAATGGTTGGAAATAAGAAAGTCGCTAAAGGATAATATGTTTGTTTTTCTTTTTCAAATTTCGTAATCAAGTTAAAAAAATTCGTATATTCATGTTTATTCCAAGCTTCCATTAAATTCTTTAAATAGTTAGAATTATTAACACGTGGTGTGTCCATTATAATCGGAAAGGCGGTGTATAAAGTTAAAGCACCAATCATTACCCCTACTAAAAAGCCACAAAAACCTATAATCAATATTTGAAAACGATCGTTTTTACTTTTATCTTTCCATAACGAAAAATAGCGATATCCTGCATAAATAACTCCGCATATACAAGAAGATACTAAAAAGAAATAATTACAAAGCCCCATTAATCCTAAAGAAGCCATCAAAACCCATGGTCTTTTATCACGTACAACTTTTTCAATTCCTAACAAAACTAATGGGAAAACAACGGCCACTTCCATAAAATGGTTAAACCATAAATAATAAACATTCCACCCACAAAAAGCATACGCTAGAGCAAACAAACGCGATGTATTTTCTTTAATACCAATATATTTTAAAAATATACGAAAAGTTATCGCAGCAAAGACCATTTTATTAATCATTAAAAAAGCTAATCCTTGGGCAATATACTCGCGCGGCCATAATAGAATAGGTAAAAAGAAAGGATTTAACAAATAATAAAAAGTATTAGTGCCAATATTATTAACACCTAAGAATGTATTATGGTCCCATAAAACAAACTCACCTGTTTTAAGAAAATGCCACCAATCATCATACCCATTTGTATAGAAGGGAATTTGTTGAAGACAGTAGTCACCGCTAATAGGGATGGTTAGTGAATTATCAATTAAAACAATAAAATAAAAGGCAATAGCCACAAAATAGAGAAATAAGATATACCAAAAAAGATGAGCTTTGTTGTTCCATATTTCTAGAACTTTTCGCTTTATTCTTTCGCAAATTACTTGCCATTTACTTTTTGGCAATGTTAACGATTCATCCACATCTTTCCCTCCTTTTGTCACGATAAAAATATTATAACAAAAAGTCAGGAAAAAATACTTTATTTATATAAACATTTGATAAAATTGTAAGAGATTTTTTTCTAATTGTTGTAATAACATTCCCAAAGATTGTCCTCTTTTTTGAACATCAAGAAGAATGTTTTTGTTTTGATAATTCATTTCATATGTCATTTTAGCGAAGTCTTCTTGGCATAATTGAAATTGCAAAAGACAACGTTTTAAATAAACATTATATATGCTTTGCATCGTTTTAGCGTTTAAGCGCCCTGTCTCAATAGATTTAGACCATATATTTTCCGATTGTTTTAATAAATTAAGGGACATATGATAGTGTTTAATATATTGATTAAAAGATAACGAATGAAAGAAAAAAGGGATTTTACTTATTTTCTTATGATAATTATTTAAAGAACGATACTGCTCGACACAGGCACTAAAAAGCCATGAAAGTCGATTTATCTCCATATTCTTTTCTTTCATCATACTAACCTCTTTATTTCATTAATAACATCGTTTTCATTTTGAAAACTTTCTGTAGAAATAAAATTAACTTTATGTTCATAACAAATATCTTTCAATGAAGTGGAAATATCATTTAATAAAGAGGTAAATAAAAGTTGTTCGGGCTTGTTAAAATTATAAAAAGCATAGACTCCAAAAAGATAAATATCGGCTTTCATATTTAACAAACGTAATTCATCTAAAGTATGATAAACATTATATATAAGCAATTCTTTTTCTTTTTGAAATAATTCCTCATCTATATCAAAAAAAAGAGCATTATCATATATCTCAATAGCGGGGTTAAAATCATTAAATCCGATACTAATAAATATTTTACTAGCCTTTCGGATTTGTTTTTCAAAAGAATACTTCGTTTGACTAGAAATGACTAAAGGATGTGTTTGAGCCATTTTATACATTTCATTACTTACCATATTAGGTGAAGTAAAAGCTGATATGTATTGATTATTTGCATCAGAACTAAAAGATTCCATGATAAAATCGCTATAAGAACCAAAGAAAACAATATTATTTGACTGATGACATCCTGTTAAACAAAATAAAAAAAATATTAATATCTTAATTCTTTTCATTGCTTTTCCTTTCTTTAATACTTGCTCCTACCGATTGTAATTTTTTTACTAATTGTTCATAACCTCGATTAATATAATTAAGACCTTTAACTACACTTGTCCCATCCGCTAATAAAGAAGCAATCACTAATGCAGCTCCACCTCGTAAATCTTTAGCATTCACACAACTCCCTTTTAAAGATTGTTGACCATGAATAATAATCATCTGATTTATTTGTTGAATATCCGCTCCCATCTTATGAAGTTCACCAATATGTGCAAAACGATGTTGATATATGTTTTCGATAATAATAGAGGTTGCTTGAATATTACTTAAAAAGGCAGTTAATGGTTGTTGTAAATCGGTAGGAAAACCAGGATATGGTGATGTTTCCACAAGTATTCCATGACAACTATATCCTTTTTTAATAATAAGTTTATGATTTTTAAAAGCATAATTAATATGCAATAAATCAAAAATATGAAAAAGAGCTTCCAAGTGTTCTTTATATACTGGTTCAATAATCAAGGGGTCACCAAGACTAGCCCCTATCAAAGCGTATGTTCCTGCTTCAATGCGATCAGGGATAATATCATAAGTAGTTCCATGAAGGTTTTTTCCACCTTTAATGGTAATAATCGGTGTCCCTATTCCTTCAATATCCGCCCCCATCTTTTTTAAAAATAATAATAATTCTGTTACTTCAGGCTCTAAAGCAATGTTTTCTATCTTGGTAATAGTGTCTAATTGCACCGCTAAAAGAGCGACATTAATAGAAGCGCCAACAGATGATTGATTAAAAAGAATATGGGCATTTTTAGCCTCATTTAAAGAAAATGAGTATACTTCACCTTCTTCATAAAGTACTCCGCAATCGGCAAAAGCTTGTAAATGATAATCAATGGGCCGTACTCCAAATCGACAACCACCGGGTTCAATTATTTTAAGATGATGAAACATGCCAATCATAACACCCATAAAATAATATGAAGCACGAAATTTCCCAATCGGAGAAATAGTTAAATCACGATACCTAATATGACGAGAATCAATTATTAATGTTTCATCTTTATAATGTGTTTTAACGCCTAAATAATTAAGTATTTTTATTAGTAAAAAAACATCCCCTATTGGTGGCACATTATTTAATGTGACAATATCTTTTGCTAATAGAGAAGCTGGTATGACGCTAACAGAAAGATTCTTACTGCCTTGTATTTTGATATGACCTCGAAGGATTTTATTACCTTCGATGATTAACTCATCATTCATAATTGGCCCTCTCTATCAAAATGTATGTTTATAAACATAAAAAAATGAATAACACTCTTTTGATAGCAATAAAAAAAGAGGAACACTCCCCTTTTTCATTACTTTCTAATCTTTTCAATCAACACTTGATGCTTTTTC
>CAZJKC010000048.1:0-11754 GCA_964546565.1 uncultured Staphylococcaceae bacterium
AAAAGGACTGTTGCCTTCCCTAATTTTTAGTTAGGTTTTTCAACAGCCCCTTTTTTGTTCTTTTTTAGAATAGTTAGTTTATTGCTTTTAATGATTTGTATAAGGTAAAATAAGAAAGATAAAGGAAAGGGAGATTAAGAATAATAATGAGGGTCGAAAAATATGTTGAAAAGAATATACCTTGTGCTAATGGCAAACGCATTCTTATAACTGGCGCCAATAGCGGAATTGGATTTGCCGCCTCTTTGTTATTTGCAGAAAAAGGAGCGGAATTAATTTTTGCATGTCGTAATAGAAATAAGGCAGAAGAAGCCAAAAAAGAATTATTAAGTAAATACCCTCAAACGAAAGTGGATATTTATTATTATGACCAATCTTCTTTCTCAAGTATTGAATCTTTTGTTAAACAAATAAAAGATAATTATGAATATCTTGACGCTATTGTGCTTAATGCAGGCATATATCACCCGTCGCCTAATCAATTTACGATAGATGGTTATCCTTTAACTATTGGAACAAATTATATTGGTGTTTATTATTTTTTAAAATGCATAGATGATTATCTTCATGATCATAAAACAAAGATTATTTTTGTATCATCTTTGACTTATAAATATCAGAAAATCAAAGATTATTCTTTTTTGATTCATGAAGGGAAGAAAACGGGTAAAAGTTATGGCATATCTAAAATATGTTTAGCTAAACTTTTTATATATTATTTAAAAAATACCAATTTTGATGTTTATTTGATGCATCCAGGAGTGGCATCAACTAATATTTTTTCTTCACAAGACACGAAATTCCCAAAGTGGTTTATTTCTCTTGCTCATCTTTTTTTACCTTTATTTACCCATTCTCCGAAAAAGGCATCCTTAGGAATTGTCCAATTAGTTTTATCAAAGGATTATCAAAGAGGGACTATTTTAGGACCGCAGGGATTATTTGAATGGTGTGGGTATCCTAAAAAAAGAAAATTACCAAAGCATATTTATCAAGAAGTTGATAAATTAATAGAAGAAACAAATAAAGTTATTGAGGTGAAAAAACAAAATGTTAGAAGTTAATAATGTGACTATTCAATTTGGAGGACGAGTTTTATTTAAAGATGTTAATGTGAAATTTCAAAAAGGTAATTGCTATGGCATTATTGGGGCTAATGGAGCAGGAAAATCGACTTTTTTAAAAGTGTTATCGGGTGATTTAGAACCGAATAAAGGAGAAGTAATTATTTCTGACCATGAACGTCTTTCCGTTCTCCGACAAAATCAAAATGAATTTGATGATTTGACAGTTATTGATACTGTTTTAGCGGGTTATCCGCGGTTAATTGAAATTCAAAAAGAACGAGATGCTTTGTATTCTAAAGCTGATTTTTCGGAAGAAGATGGCATTAAGGCGGCGGAATTAGAAATGGAATTTGCGGATATGGATGGCTATGAGGCGGATAGCAATGCACGGACTTTATTAAATTCTTTAGGAATAACGGGCGAGTTTCAAGATATGAAAATGGGACAGTTAGATAGTAAAATGAAAGTTAAAGTTCTCTTAGCGCAAGCTTTATTTGGCAATCCAGATATCTTATTATTGGATGAGCCGACAAATAATTTAGACGCTATAAGCACGATATGGCTTGAGAATTTCTTATATAATTTTGAAAATATAGTCATCATTGTATCTCATGATCGTCATTTTCTAAACAAAGTGTGTACACGAATACTAGATATTGATTTCGGTAAAATATCTTTGTTCATTGGTAATTATGATTTCTGGTATGAGTCATCGCAATTGTTATTAAAGCAAGCCAAGGACACTAATGCTAAAAAAGAGGCACGCATCAAAGAATTAGAAGCGTTTATTGCGCGTTTTTCTGCCAATGCTGCTAAATCAAAACAAGCAACTTCACGAAAGAAAGAATTAGAAAAAATTAATCTTGAGGATATCCAACCATCGTCAAGGCGTTATCCTTTCATTGATTTTAAATTTGAAAGAGAATTAGGACAAGATGTTTTAGAAGTAGTAGGTCTTACTAAAAAAGGTTTATTCTCTAATCTTAGTTTTACCTTATCAAGAGGTGATAAAGTAGCGTTTATTTGTCAAAACAGTTTAGCTATCACAACTCTTTTCCGTATTCTTATGGGTGAAGAAGAAGCTGATAATGGACATTTTAAATTTGGTATTACGGTTACGTCAACTTATTTACCACAAGATAGTTCATCATTTTTTAAAGGCTCGGAATCGTTAGTTGATTGGCTTCGTCCTTATTCTTCTGATCAACATGAATCGTATATTCGTGGATGGTTAGGACGCATGCTTTTTTCTGGTGATGAGGCTTTAAAAAGTGTTGATGTTCTTTCAGGTGGTGAGAAAGTACGTTGTATGATGGCTAAGATAATGTTGACAAGTGGTAATGTCTTATTATTAGATGAACCAACTAACCATTTGGATTTAGAAGCTATTACCGCTTTGAATAAAGGTCTAATAAATTATAAAGGTGTTCTTTTAATAACAACTCATGACCGTGAGATATTATCGACAGTTGTTAATCGGATTATTTATATCGATGGGGATGAGTATCAAGATTATCATATGTCTTATGATGAATTCGTTGATAAAATGTATCATTCATAATAGTTAATAAAAAATCATACGATTATATGAGGAATCGTATGTGTATCAAGAAAACGGAAATTATTACTTTCAAAATGATGATACTGAAACCAATAATGAGGCCGCTACTAAAAGGCTATATTTAGATATTTTCTTTTTATTTTTAATAATTATCGCTAATGTGATAGGTATATTGATAATTCTTAAACGAATTAAAATATTAAAAGGGCAGGGAACAAGAGTAGATAATAGTAGCATTTTAAAAGATGCTGAACTGGCGGTTATTTTAACTTTTGTGGCGACATCCTCTTTTGCTTATGAGAGTTGGAAAGAATATAAAAAAAATCCAACGAACGAGAATATGGCCTTTCTGCTTGCGTTAATTTTAATTTTAGTAGCGTTATTTATAAGATATCTTGCTCTTCGAAATTCTTCTTATTCAGTTAGTGTTGAAGATATCGTAACATAAAAGGATGTGATAAAAATGAATGTTGTAATGTTTAGTGCTCATTTACCAAATCAAAAAAAAGATGATAATGTCTTTCTTCGGTTAATTAGAAGAATGGGCTTTAATGTTATTTCGGGATTTAGAGAATTTGTCCCAGAAATTGATGAAGAATATTATTTTAGTAAACAGAAAATTGATTTTATTGCTCAACACCTTCGCATGTATGAAAGTGTACAAGCTATTTTTGTTAATGATGAATTAAATTATTATCAAATGTGTAAATTAAATGAAGTATTTGATTTGCTTGTTTTCCCCCGTTCTATTGCAAGTTCTTTTTATTTTCAAGCATGGTCCCATAATAAAGAGATTAATTCACGAGCTAATGCGATTTATGCTGATGTTCTTATTAAATTAACGCAGTCAACATTAGCGGTTGAAGAAAAGAACAATAGTGGTGAAAAGGTTAAAAAAGAATTAGAAACGGAATTACGTGATTTAGAAAAAAGATCGATAAATTGTACTGCAGAAGCAGAATCAATTAAGCAAAAACGTATTCTTTTTCGTAATTCTATTGAGGCTCTTCCATATCCGATTGTGAGTCTTGTTGGCATGTTTGAAAGTGGTAAATCGACTATTTATAATTCCTTGTGCTCGATGTCATCGGTCGATGATAAATCTCCATATAATGAAAAACTATTATCACAAGTTTTTCAAATGCCTACTTGTTTAATAGAGATTCAAGGATATCCAAGTTTCTTTTTGATGGATACGGTAGGCACTATTGAAGAAAATGAATTATTAATAGAACGTTGTTATGCGGAACTTCTCGATGATATTAATGAAGCTAGTGTATTATTATTTGTGATTGATGTTTTTTATAAAGATTATGAAAAGCAAATTGATATAACGCGAAAATGTCTTTCCTTATTATCGCTCGATGCTGAAGAGATTTTTTTATACAATAAGTGTGATAAAATCGATAAATGGCCGTTTATTCCTGATGAAAAAAGTCTTTATGTTTCTAATCAAGATAGCAAAGAAGATAAAGAGTTCTTAGTTGATCTTATCAGTAAAAAATTGAGTGCTTCTTGGCTCCCTTTTACGATATTTCTTCCGTATGAAAAAAGCCTCTTTCATTTTAAAAAAGAAGCTTATATAAATGCGATTGATGAGACGGAAAATGGTTATTTAATTAAAGGAAAGATGAGCGTTAAATCATATCATAAGTGGCATGAATTTATAATAAATGACGGCGATAAAGACTTATAATGCGATCGACCACTTCACTTAAAGATAAATTATCAGTGTCGATGGTATAATCGGTAGAAGCTATTTTTTCTTGTGAAAAGTTTAGGCGATCAGAAGATATTCTTGCTTGAATATCGTCGGATTTATCGCCTCTTTTTTGCATTCTTTCGATTCGTTTTTGCTCACTAGCAAGTAAGCCAAAGGTCACAATATGTTTATCTTTTAGAGCTTGAAAGGCTTTTAAACCATTGGGGTCGACAATTAAACATTTTTCATCGCTGATTTCTTTCTTACTAGTTCCATAGTAATTGTTATTGTATACTGTTGTTTCTACAAAATAATGTTCTTTTTGTAACTTTAAGAATTCTTCTTTGTTAATAAAATGATAATCAACATCCGCTACTTCACTAGGACGCATTGGACGAGTAGTGTGTGTGATAACTTTTTTAATTCCATAGTAATAATATAAGAGTTTTGCAACTTCTGTTTTTCCGCTTGCGGAAGCTCCAACTAAAATGATCATCGATTGTCGTACTCCTTTAATTGCCTTCATTATAAAATAAATTTGATAAAAATTAAATCTTAAATTCGTGTTTCTTACGTATCTTTTGTAGGAAACTTCTTATTTGGTAAGTAAGGACATTTTTTTAAGGGCCTATATATTGATACTTTTGTATCAAGTTCCTCATTTTTCGTTATATTCTTATTGAAAAAAGTGCTGATTTGTGGCACTATTTGAAATGTAGGTTTATTCTATTTTGATGGAAGGAGAATGAAAATGAGTAAAATTACTTACACCGCTGATGTTAATGAAATGTGCAGTGTGCGTAAAGGCTGTGATCATGGACCAGCACCAATTCCTGAAGAAGGTAGATGGGTAAAATCAAAAGAGATTTCTGATATTTCTGGCTTAAGTCATGGTATTGGTTGGTGTGCTCCACAACAAGGCGCTTGCAAATTAACATTAAACGTTAAAAACGGTATTATTGAAGAAGCTTTAGTTGAAACAATCGGATGTTCCGGTATGACACACTCTGCGGCAATGGCCGCTGAAATTCTTCAAGGAAAAACAATCCTTGAAGCTCTTAATACAGATTTAGTCTGTGATGCAATTAACGTTGCAATGAGAGAAATATTCAAACAACTAGTATATGGTAGAACACAAACTGCTTTCTCAGAAGATGGTTTGCCTGTTGGCTCATCACTTGACGATTTAGGTAAAGGATTACGTTCTCAAGTTGGAACTATGTTTGGTACCAAAGTCAAAGGTGTTCGTTACTTAGAAATGGCTGAAGGATATGTTCTTAGCGTTGGCTTAGATAAGAATAATGAAATTATTGGATATCGTTTTGTCCACCTTGGCAAGATGATGGCGGCCATTAAGGCTGGAAAAGACCCCAAAGAAGCTTATGAAAGCTGCATTGGACAATATGGTCGTTATAATGAAGCGGTCAAATATATTGACCCTCGGAAAGAGTAGGTGAGAATGATGGCTTTATTTGAAAATTATGAACGTCGTGAAGCTACGATTAATGCTTGCTTAAGTAAATATGGATTTAAAAATATTGAAGAAACAAGAGAACTTTGTTTATCAAAAGGTGTTGATGTTGAAAAATTAGTTAAAGGTATTCAACCAATCGCTTTTGAAAATGCTGTTTGGGCATATACTTTAGGATGCGCAATCGCGATTAAAGAAAATGTTAAAAGTGCAGCCGAAGCCTCAGAAAAAATTGGTATCGGATTACAGGCTTTCTGTATTCCTGGATCAGTTGCGGAAACTCGTGAAGTAGGCTTAGGACATGGTAATTTAGGGGCAATGCTTCTTCGTGAAGAAACATCTTGCTTTTGCTTTTTAGCAGGCCATGAATCTTTTGCAGCTGCCGAAGGGGCTATTGGAATTGCGAGAACAGCTAATAAAGTTCGGAAAGAGCCCTTACGTGTTATTCTTAATGGTTTAGGTAAAGATGCCGCTTATATTATTTCACGTATTAACGGATTTACATATGTTGAAACGGATTATGATTTCCAAACATCAACATTGAAAATTGTTCGTAAAGTTCCTTTCTCAGATGGCGAAAGATCAAAAATCATGTGTTATGGCGCTAACGATGTTATTGAAGGCGTTGCTATTATGAAACATGAAGAAGTAGATGTGTCAATTACTGGTAATTCGACCAATCCAACTCGTTTCCAACATTTAGTAGCGGGAACTTATAAGAAATGGTGCTATGACCATAATAAGAAATATTTCTCAGTTGCTTCTGGAGGCGGTACAGGACGGACACTTCACCCTGATAATATGGGAGCCGGTCCATCTAGCTATGGTTTAACTGACTCAATGGGGAGAATGCATGGCGATGCACAATTTGCCGGTTCATCATCAGTTCCAGCTCACGTTGAAATGATGGGATTAATTGGTATGGGCAATAACCCAATGGTTGGAGCCACCGTTGCTTGTGCTGTTTCTGTTTATCAAGCATTAAATTAATAAACAATTTGAAAGACTTGATGAGGATGCTATTTAGCATCCTCTTTTTTTGTTATATTTTTTTATCAAAAAAGATTTCACCTATATTGATTTATAAAAAATGTTAAAAATAGCATCCTTTTTAACATTTTGTTATGATTGATATCATTTTTTTAAGGAATTTTACTTATATGTGCGAAATTAATAGTAAGTCATTTCATAAAAGGAGGAAAAGATATGAAAGACGAAAAAATTCCGTTTGATTTATTAGAAAAAAAGGCGTTAAAAATTAAAAACTTATATATTAAGGCATTAATATATAGAAATTTATCAATTGATGGAGAAAAATATGAAATTTGTTACGTCAGCGAATTGGGACATAAATATAAAATGTCTCCCGAAAATTTTATTCAATCAGTCAATATAGCGGTTGAATCGATGCCACATGATTTGCAAATAATGATTAAAAAAGAACTTCTTGAGAAGAAAAACAATCATAATTATTGGTATTTTGATACACTATCGCGCAGCACTTTTTATCGTCACCGTAAAAAAGCCTATCGGCAATTTGTTGAATTTTTTGAATAGATATGAAGAACTATTTAATAAGCTGTTTAGTGCTCGCTAGTGCTGCTTTTGATATTACACCAGCCAAACCTTTAGTGTATTATTCTGATATTTTATTAACCCCTCTTGTTGAAGGAATATATGAAATAGATTTTGTGTTTCATGCGCCTCTTGCTTATAGCGAAAAGTATACAAGTTTAACTTGTTTTTTAGATGGTAAGAAAGTTGATCATTTGGCGTGCTTTCCAGGGATGACGTATAAAGATAAGTTTACTTTTGAAGTTAATAATGAATTAGAAGAAGGTAAGCATGTTATTGGCTTACAAGCTAGTTCAAGTGCTTTTTCTTTTACTAAAGAAATAATTGTAAATACACCACGCAAAGAAGAATATGTTATTAATGATATTTTAGATGGTAATAAAACATTAATTGTTGAGGATACTAAAGTTGGCTTTGATAGTAATGGCGATTATTTAAGCGTTAACGAAAAGTATGATTTTTTATTTGAAACAAAGATTCTATCTTTGTCTGTTTTCGAAATTGATTTTTCATCGATTATTTTACAAACTGATGAAGACATTGCTAATAAAGAAGTCGCAATTTTGATATATGGAACCATGGATGATTTTCCTCGCTTACAATTTGATGAAGATCTTGGTGGGTATTTGTTTAATGCTCACATTATTAATAATAATAATTATTATCAAGTACAACTAGATGAAGTATTTTATGTTGATTATGATACCTATATGATTTCACGTTCTCCTGGTGATTATTTTTATGAAACAAGTCACTTGTATTTTAGTAAGTTATTAAGAAAAAGAGATGATAATTTGCAATATAAAATAGTTTTTAAAAATTTTGGGCAACATCAAATTACCCTTGTTTATGAAGGCGAATATCAATTTTTAAAAGAACCATATGGAGACAATGGTCTAATTGATTTAGAAGAAAAAGATATTGATGGGCGATTAAATGAGGAGTGGAAAGAATGGTAAAACTTTTTTTAATCATAATGGTTAGTTTTTTTGGCATTTTACAATCATCTTTTTTGAAAAAAAATGAAATGAATAAATATGAAACAAGTTTTCAAACAGTGGCAAAATACTCAGCTTATCATGCTCTTATTGTACAAGAAGAAGAAGAGACATTAATGTATTTTAATCAAGAAAAAGTACTTCTATATTTTCATCAAGGTTGGAATAAGATTGAATCAATATCACCACAGTTTATAAGTGTAGTGACCTTTAATTCTTTGAATAATTATGAAGAAAAAAACAATCCTGATGGTGTGGAAATTAAAATTAAAATGAAGGGATTATTTGGCGAATATGAATATGGTACAAGATATATCATTAAAGGAGGCTTTTAAATGAAAAGAATTAATAATTATTTCATTATTGTTGTTTATGGGCTATTTTGTTGGCTTTTTACAAATAATCTTATTCTCGTTTTAGCGTTTGTTATTCTTTTATTGTGTGATATGCTTTTTTATATTTCGAAAAAAGAAAAGGAATATGAAACTAAAAAAGAAAGAACAAAAAGATATTATGAATTATGTTCAAATTATTTGTTTGATGAAAAAAAGCCGACAATAGATGATGATAATCGTGAAATATTTTTAGAAAATAATTATGAAGATATTAATTTAATATGGCACAACAACTTTTATAAAAAAATAGAAAATCGTCAAAATGATCCTAAAAAAACATCAAAAACGAAGCTTATCAGTGATATACGAATTGCTTATTGGGATTATTTGATAAATTGTGAAAAACGAAAAGAACAAGGAATAGCAACTCGTAAACGGATGAAGATAGATGTGTTAATTAGTCTTTCATTAATGATCGCTATTGCCGTATCTTTTAAAACGTTATTTACTTCTTTTAATAATGAAATATTTACTTTAATTAAATTAATTATTCTTATTTTTATCAGCGGTTTTATTCATGCTTTATTTATCAAGGAGATTAATTATGAAGAAGAATACTTTAAAATTTGATCAGAAAAAAAGTTTTATTATTGTTATTATTTTATTATCTTGTTTAGCAGAAGTGTTTTTATATAAAAATGGATATGATCAAAATTATCAATATGTTCTTTTAATTTTTATTGTTATCTGTCTTGTTATGCTTTTTATAAAAGATAGTGATAAAGAAAAAGGACATGAAGAATCAATAATTGATGAAACACAGTGGGTTCAATTCTTTCAAGAAGTTCATGATAAAAATATTAAAACAATTGACACTTTATTGTCTTTAGAAATGCCGATTGAAATGCGAGTTCTTCTTGAAAATAAAGACAGTCAATGTCAAGATTTTCTAAAACTGGTAGAAGATCAATCGATATATATTAAAACAGCAATCGAAGGATTATATGCTCAATTAAAAAATAATAGTTATCGTGAATGGGAATATTCATATCAAAAGCTTAATGAATATTTACAAGATAAAAAGCAAGAGAGTATAGAAAAAAACTATCATAGACTTTCTTTGACTTTAAAAACCATCTTTATGCTTTTTGTGATGCTGTTAGCCGTTATGTTTATTTTGTACTTTATGGAGCAAATGAATGGCTAAAAAAAAGTATTTTGAAATTATATTATCGTTAATTATGATATTTTTATCAAATTTATTTGATGCATATTGTATTCAAAAAGAAAAGCAAAATCTTTATACGCTATCAGAAAGTATTAATAACTTTTTAGCGGTTAATCATGGAATTAGTGAAAATGAAATTGATAATATCGAAAGGAATTTTGCGATACATTTTGATATATTAACAAATGATAATCAAGATATTTGTACTTATCAGTTGTGTAAAGATTATCATGGTTTATCTTTGTTTTATTTGAATTACCAAATAAAAGTTGAAATTAAAACATGGCTCTATTATTTGTAATACGTTCATGTTTCTTTGTCGAAAAAAATATAGTTTATTTTGGTAAAGATTATTGCTATAATGTACACATAAGCAAGTAAAACACCTTGTTTATGTGATAATGTATTTTGATTTTTTGAGAACAATCGAAGTATATTTACAACATAAATAGTTCTCAAAGAAAGGAAAGTTATTAAATCGCGATGATGATTTATAACATTAAGGAAGCATATTAATGGATATTGAAAAAAAATTATTAGAAGTATTTTCTAAAAAAGTCTCTGGAGTAGAAGTCTCTATGGATTCTTCACTTGAAAGTTTAAAACTTGATTCTTTAGACAAAATTGATTTACTTTACGAAATTGAAGATGTATTTGGAATTGAATTTACCGATGAAGAAATGCAATCTTTTAACAAAGTAGGAGACTTATTAGAATTAATTTCAACAAAAGTTAAAAAATAATTCTAAAACTCTTGCAAATTAAATAATTGTATGATATCATACTGCTTGCGTTGACCATACGCAAGTAAATGCCTACCTAGCTCAGTCGGTAGAGCAATCGGCTGTTAACCGATCGGTCGTAGGTTCGAGTCCTACGGTAGGCGCCATTAATTGGCCCGTTGGAGAAGAGGCTTAACTCACATGCCTTTCACGCATGCATTCATGGGTTCGAATCCCGTACGGGTCACCAACGTTCAAATTACCGCAAAAAACGCGGTTTTTTTTAATTTTGATACAATTTTGATACAATTTTGATACAAAATTGATACAATTTTTTTGTATCAAGATGGAAAAAAGTCGATGAGTTTTAGCTTTCTCGATGGAATTAAATGAGCATATACTTTTAATGTTACACTTGTATCAGAATGGCCCAACGTAAGCGTCAAATATTTCCATAGTAAAACTATAACTTGATTTTCCAAGGCAAAAGCATTTCTAATTCTGCTTCTGTCGAATCAGGTTCAATTCTATCAATAAGAGTTTTTAAATATAATTTGGCATTTAATCCATTAGCAATCGCAGTTTGAAGAATAGAGAATATTATTACCGATGATTCAGCACCATTTGATGTATTAGAGAATAAGAAGTTTTTTCTTGCTATAACAAAAGGTTTAACTCCTCTTTCCGCAGAGTTATTGCTTAATTCTAATTGCCCGTTATTTAATATTTCTAAAAATGATTCTTTCCTTTGAAGAACGTAATTAATCGCTTTTTCTAATCTTGATCCTTTTTGAGGATTAGCATTCTCCATTAATTCTATCACTTTGTCTAAATGCTTTTTAAATTCCCCATTATTTCTCCTTTCTTTGATTTCACTTGCAATCATTTTATTTTGCCTATATTCTCTTTCTAAGCTAAACATTTTATCAATCTCATTAACTATTTTTTGAGATATTGATTCAGTCTTTAATTCTTGTGGAAGAGAATCTAGTATTTCAATGAAATTTCTTCTTGCATGTACCCAACAGTATGAATTAATGACATTAGGTATATCATTGTATCCTGAGTAGCAATCGGATATTAGATAACCGGAGT
>CAZJKC010000049.1:0-10647 GCA_964546565.1 uncultured Staphylococcaceae bacterium
AAAATAGTCTTGACACCTTTTATTCATTGTATCAAGACTAGTCATTTTTAATGGTGCTGCAGATGAGATTTGAACTCACATGAATAATCACTACCGCCTGAAGATAGCGCGTATACCAGTTTCGCCACTGCAGCATAGGAACTCTTTTATTATAAAGGAAAATCAAATAATTGGAATACCAGGATTAACATGCACCATGCAATGCTTAACACTTGGGAATTGCTTTTCAATTTCATCATGAACTTTTTCAGCAATAGCGTGTCCTTCTTTAACAGTGATATTGCCATCGACAGATATTTCTAAATCAACATATATTTTTGATCCAAATAATCGTGTTTTAATGGTATCAATATCTAAAACGCCAGGGATTTTTAAAATGCATTCGCACATATCTTTTTCGGTTTTTTCATCACATGCTTTATCAATTAATTGATTTATAGCAGTTAAAAATATTTTAACAGATGTATAAATAATAAATACACATATTATAGCGCTTATAAAAGAATCAATGATAGGAGCGCCTAACATAGCGGCTAAAACGCTAAGACATGAACCAAGGGAAGATAAAGTGTCGATGCGATAATTCCAGGCACTTGCAATTAAAGAACTAGAATTTATTTTTTTGCCTGAACTTTTTGTAAACCAATACATAATCTCTTTTCCTAAGATAGAGACTATCGCTGATATTAGACCTAGTATTTTATAATCGGATAAGTCATTTATGATAGTGTTATCTTTAAAAAAGTAAAAGATTGATTGTAAAGCTTTATATCCTAATGTAATACCACTTGCTAATAAGATAATGGAAAGAATAATTGTTGCTACTGATTCAAAACGTTCATGACCAAAGGGATGATCATTATCTTCTTTTTTTGATGATATCTTTAAGCCAATCATAACAATAAAGGCTGATAAGACATCTCCAAGTGAGTCGATGGCATCTGATATTAAGGCTTGTGATAAAGAAAAGATACCGGCAATTAATTTAAATAACGCTAAAAAGAGATTGCCAAAAACAGTAATTAATGTTGTTTTTTTGATTAATTTTTGTTCATAATTATGAGAATTCTCTATCATAAAGGTCGCCTCTTTTATAGATGATTAATCTTTGATAAATAGCTATTTTAATAACGTTATCATATCATGGGGGATAGGACATTTGACGGATATTTTAGTTTTAAAAATAGGATGAATAAATGATATTTGATAAGAGTGAAGGGCTACTCTATTAATCTTATCACTAGGATAACCATATAATGTATCACCAATTAAGGGGTGATTGATATAAGCCATATGGACACGAATTTGATGATTTCGTCCTGTTTCTAATGAAAATTGAACAAGAGATAAGTTGTTTGGTAATGATTGGATTACTTCTAAGTGAGTTACCGCTACTAAACCACTTTTGGCTACTCTCATTTTCTTCGCATTATGACGGTCTCTTCCTAAATAAGTACGAATGGTTGTTTTCTTTTGGTCTAATTTACCTTGGATGATGCCAAGATAATCCCTTTTAATAAAATGATTTTCCATGTCGTAATGAAGACGTGCCTCGGTAAGAAAGTCCTTGGCAAATAAGACTAGTCCGGTTGTTTCTAAGTCTAATCGATGGATATAACGGACGGGACGAAATATTTTGTTCTTATAATAATATGCCGCGACAAGATTCGATAATGTCATTAAAGTTGATGAATTATCATCGTGTATTAAATAACCATTAGGTTTATTGGCAATTAAAATATAGTCATCTTCATAAATAACATCAAGGTCATCGTTATTATTAGGTGGCACATCAATTCTTTCATTTAAAGAAAAAGAAAGAATGTCATCAAGAGTAAGAACATCTTCTAAACGGGCTAATTGTTGATTAATATAGGCACTTTTTTGAGTGCGAATAGCTTCAATTTTACCGCGTCCTACATGATAACTTTTTAAGAATTCTTTAATTGTTTTTCCTTCATCTTCTTTAGTGATTTTTATACGCAATTGATCCATCGTTTTCCCCTTCTTTTCTTAATTAGGATACAACTTTTGCTCGATAAATGCCACTAGTAAGATATTTTACATTATGTTATTATTGAATTGTCGATGGGGGCATTTTATGAGTGATAATAATTATTGTTTGTCATTATTTGATCATTTATTTGACTTTATAGATATTGATGATGATATCTGGCTAATTATTGTTTTAGTGGTCATTGCTCTATTATTGATTATTCTTGTTATTGCTATTATCAACTTAAATAGAAGCAAAAAACAAAGAAATACTCATCAAATTGTCGATATTGAAAATGATGTTATAAATGATGAAATTGTACGAATTATTGCCAGTCATGAATATCTTAATAAAGAACCATCGAATGATAATATAAATAAATAAAAGGGGGATTAATTTGATGGAAAAGAAAACCAAAGCTAAAAAAGACGACCAAAAGCAAGTTAAGGCACCAGTAGAGGAAGAAAAAGTTAAAAAAAGTGATGAAGAGAAAAGTGAACGTCCAAGAGTTTATCATATCTCTTTAAGAGAAGATGGACGGTGGCAAGTAAAATTTGCCAAAGGTGAACGGGCCGTGAAGATTTTCATGACGCAAGCTGAGGCTATTGAATATGCGAAAAAGCTCGCTACTAAGCAAAATGGAAGTATTTCTATTCATAAAAAAGATGGGAAAATTCGTAAACAAAAATATTAAATAAGTAGATTTATGGAACTATCGCTTAACTTCGATGGTTCTTTTTTTTATTCATCAATGTTTTCTTTATTGGTAATCGCTTGCACATCATCTATTTTTTCAAATTGATGATGAATACTTTGTACGCTACGATCCATTTTTACACGCTCATTGTCGAGTTGTTGTACTCTTTTAGAAAGGTCATTCCATGAATTAATAAAAGTTTGGAACTTTTTCGATAAATCATTTATAAGTTTGAGAATGGCATCAATACGGCGATTACGTTCATATTGAATTTTAATAAGATTAATAGTAGCTAAAATAGGTTGAAGAGTTGATGGCGATGAAAGAATAACCTTTTTGGAATGAGCATATTCAATTATTGAATACATTTCGGCATTAATATATCCAAATATCGCATCACTAGGGATAAATAATATCGCATAGTCGGCCGTAATATTCTTAATAATGTACTTATTAGCAATATCGGTAATATGTTTTTTTATCATGCTACCAAATTTCTTTTCGCTATCATTTTCTTCACTTTTATTTTCGATAATTTTTTGATAATCAGCAAAAGGAAACTTGGAATCAATACATAAAAGATTGTTGGGCTCAGGTAAAAATATAACAGCATCAGGACGCTCATTTTGATTTTCATTTCGTAGTTGATACTGAAAAGCATAAACGCCTTCTTTAGCGTCACCGAAAATGCTATAGAGAATTCTTTCTAAAGTAAATTCACCAAATTTACCACGATTCTGATTGTTTTCTAGTACATTCTTTAAAGAGACAACTTCATTTGATAAAGAATCGATATTTTCTTTGGCTTGGCTAATTAAGGTCAATTGCTCAATCAACTCTTTATAGGATTTGCTCGTACCTTCAAAACCCGTATCGATAGATGTTTTAACCCGATCTTGAATTTCTTTGATGCGAGCATTCATCATTTCGTTTAATTCGTTGAATTTCTTATTAAATTGTTCATTCATATCTTTTTCAAAATCGTTGATAGCGGTAATATGACTAGTGTTCTGTTCTAAAAAATCATTCTTAAGCATGATTGTGCTTTGCTTTATTTGATTATCAATTTCTATTTTGATGTCTTTTAAAATAGAGTCAATTTTTAATTTTACTTCAGTAATAGCGGTTATTTGTTTTTCAAAAAGATTAAAATCTTGTTTGACAGTTGGTGTTTTTTTCTTTTGATTAATGATGATTATTATTAATAAAATAAGATTTATTAAACCTAATCCGATAATTATATATTCCATGTTTTTATGATTCCTTTCTTTTTTATTATTTATGTTTAATAAGCCTTTTTCCTATCAAATCTTACTTAAAGAAATACTAATACAAGGACGGACGCAGTGACTTTCTCCGTCGATAGCGTAATTGCTTAAAAAGCCACTCGAATTAACATTCCATGCACAATAATAGTATTCGCTAGAGGGGGAACGGGTCCAATATGTACCATTGTTGATTAATGAAGAATCCTTATTACCGGTATTAACCCAAGCTCTCGAACACCGCGCATAATCGGTTGTTTGACAAACTCGTGTTATAGAGGAAGATCCGGTAACGCTATCGAAACCATAAGTAGAATTAAAGCAATCTTGATAACTCGGTAAAAATACTTTGTCGGTGGTATTATTACATAAATAAGGATTTTCTAAAGTATCGCTACTGAGTTGATTATCAATAACTTGTTCTTCAATATATTGATTATTAAAAATAAAAGCGGTATTAAAGAAATCAGTGTTTAACCATTGACGTATGTCACTATGCTCATAGTTATTGGCGTAAATAACTTGTTCATTTTCCATGCGTTTTTCATAATTGCTAAAATAATTATGAGAATCAAGCAAGATTGATGATAATAGTAATAATTGATTATTTTCATCGTGTAAAATATTCCATTTAATAGGCTCACATTTAAACCAATACTCTTGGCCGTTTATAATTTTCTCACCATCATTAAAAGAGTAACTCTCATTATTATAGACTTCTGCTACTTTCTTACAATAGTAATCGCCATTATAGAAATACCAATTATTTATTAATGATTGAGGATAAGTATTTAATGTGGCAATGATATTTTCATCTTTAACATGGGTTTGAGGATAATAGCCATAGGTTAATGTTTTCTTATCTTCGGATATGAGTGGTTCGATATTTGAAGGAACACTTATATTATTATTATCGGCATATAAGGCTATATAAGTGATATCACTATCAACACTTTGAATAGAAGGTGACCATCCGATAAATGTATGTCCTTCTTTCGAAGGAATTTGTCCATCAAATGATGGCATACTTCCTTCGATAACATTTTCATCAATTTCTAAAATATCACCATTATTATCTTTCCAAGTTACCGTATAAGTTTTACTCGAATAATCTGTATCTAAGATAAATTCAAGAGCGGTAATATATAAGGGATTAGCAGTTAAAGTCGCTATACGGATAGATTTACTACTAGGAAATGATATTTCCATGGTTGATGTATTTTTATTATCAACAATTTCTTTTGAGACAACATTCATGTTGGTGCAAGTCATTTGTGTTGTTTTTTGATCATCTTGAGAGGTTTCCCATATAGATGATCCGCTATCGCCAACACGAATTTTGCAGCCACTATTATGAATATATCCAGTAATGATTAAAGATTTAACATTTTGGGTCAGTTCCATGGTGAAACCGCCTTTTTTAGATGTATTACCTAGTTTAAGCATGTCACCGCCATACCACTTGGTATCATTTTTTCCACCATAGCCCCCTCCATAAATAACTTCTAGATAGCTAATAGATGAAATAATGTTTTTTTCAGGTTGTATAGGTTCAAACATTTTCAAAAGGTCATCAGTATTTTCTATAGGTTTTGAAGATGTCCCCGTCCCTAAATCGTATTTAATGTTGTATTTACAAGTATTTGCTACTTGATTATTATCTTCTAATACATTAATTAAGCATTCTTTAAAAAGCTTTTCATTATAAGATACTTTTACTTTGGAAATGCCTTTCTTTAACCCTTTAATAGATGCCGTATTGTTAGTGGTGGTCATGGAAATAAAAGCATTCCCTTCACTTATAGACCAGGATAATGAACTAGCATAATTTTCAGGAGCTATAGTGGCTATTAATTCGCATTGTGCATTAACTTTTAAATCAATGCTTTCATAATTTAAAGTTAAAGTTATTGTCTCACTTTGACTATTTAATACATTAACATCAATATGACAAGATATGTCTTTATTACTAGCGCTTGTAGCGGTTATCGATGATTGACCTTCTTTATGCGCTACGACAGTATTTTCATTTTTGATAGAAATGATTCCATCATTTTGGCAAGACCATATGATATTTTTGTTTGTGATAGATGATGGTGAAAATTCAAAACTAATTAAATCATTAAGATTCTTTTCTTCTCCGATAAATAAAGATATTTCCGTTGTTGATGGTGTGATATCTTTAATAACGGATGAATCATCTAGAGAACTTTGGGTTGAAGAAATATTCTCATCTATAGAATTATTAGTGGAAGAAATACTTGAATAAGATGAATTAAAAGTACTTGTGATGTTTTCTTTATCACTACATCCAATTAAGAATAAAGTAGATAATAACAATAATATTTTTTGATGTTTCATTATTCTCACTCCATTCCTTAATCATTGTTTTTATAAGCAAGAATATTGCTTTCGATATCGCTCCAAGGAACGCATCCCCGCATATTTTTTGCGATTGTTGAAACATGAGTTTTATTTACTTTTCCTTGCTCAGCGACTTCTTTGGCGGCTTTAACTTTTAAAGGACTAACATCGCATGCTTCATATATCCAAAGTAATAGTTCTGGGCATAATAAACTATTATAAACACGTGATTTGGCGTCGCTATCCCATGAAAGACTACCTTCTTCAATACTAGGATTAAGCCATGAGTCAAAAAAATGCCACTTCTGATTTGGTTCATGCATTTCTTTTGAAACAACCATGCCTAGCTTTTGAGCAAGTTCAATGTATCCACCACTAGTTTGTTGATATTTTTCAATAAATTCATCAGAAAAAGGGTAATGCTCTTTTTTATCTTGCAAAAAGTCCGCTATATCTTGAATAGTTATGGTTACTTCCTTTTTATCAAAAGCATTTTTTTCGTCTTGATTTAAAGCTATTCTGTCACCATATAATGATACTTTGTTATCTTCATTTAATGATGATGGGGATAATGTTGCGACTAACATAATGGTAAATAATAATAAACTACAGGATTTTTTCATTAATGATAAATACCTCCTTCATTAATTTTTTATATATGGTTTCTTAATCGCGGACCATACGTTAATGTTAAAATGTGTTATTCGATTTATAGATATATCTTACACATCTAAATACATATTTTGGCAACTGATTATAAATCAAATTACAGATACCAAGTTCACCTTCAATTATATCATTACTTGATATTAAATACGCTATTTGAATTTTTTTACCATTGATTATTGTTATATGGATTCGCAACCTATTATGATTTATATAATAAGTTTTTTGTCTGCGTCAGTTATTCGGAATTTTCTAATAACTGAATTCTAGTTCTTCCATCTCCAAAAGAAACTATTATTTTTTGCATATAAAACCTCACTTACAAATTATTTATTTTTATCGTAATAATCTAATTTCAATATAATACAAAGGCTTTATATTTATAAACAAAATGCCATAAAATAAGGTAAATAAACTATATTATCTTCCACTTTAATATCCCCATTATGTAATACATATAATGTTCCAATTTTATTATTGAATGCATTTTTAAATTTTATTAATGATGATTTATTAGTAGATTTAACTTCAACTGGACATACTTTATTGTTGTGTCTTATTAAAAAATCAATTTTCATTACTGTAGTTTTCAACTTTTTATCAGTTTTTTTATAATAATAAATATGATGCCCATTGGCTTTTAATAATTGCGATACTACATTCTCTATAATCATTCCTTCATTTATATGAAGCTTATCAAACAAAATTGCTTCATATAACTCATTTTCTAGATAATCTTTATTTTTGTAAGCAAGTGATACAAGTAATCCTGTATCTCCCATATTATAGCTTTTAAATGCTGGGTCAGTGGTTGATAAGTTAAATGCAACACTAGGATCACTAACATTTTCTGCAATATTAACTATCATTGCTTCATTTAACCATTTTACAGGTCCTTTATACTCCCGACGTCTTGCACCATCAATGTGAGATAAAACAAATTGCTTATCATGCTTAGATAATTCTGATGGAATATGTAAAAAAACATTTTTTACATAAGTAGAATTTTCTTCATTTTGAGTTTCTATATCATTTTCATATAAATTTAAAATATTTTGTTTAACAAAATCAACTTTACCAAAATTTTTGAATCGATATATTCAACTACTGCTTGAGGCATGCCACCGACAAGAAGATATTCTCTAAAGTTTTTCATTATATCTTTATTAATTTTTCCAAGTTGTTTTAATTTAGCGTAGTGCGCTTTTATAATTTCTATTGTTACATCATCATTCATCGCCCACATAAATTCTTCAAAATCCATTGGCAATACTTCTATAGTGTATTCTTCTGATGGTATTAATAGATCTTTACTTTTTTTAGTTATAGAAGCAAGTGTTCCTGTTTCCACATAATCATATCTTTTATCTTCAAGCAAAGTTTTTAGAGCTTGTCTAGCTTCAGGAAATAATTGAATCTCATCTAAAATAATTAACGATTCTCTTGCGTACAACCTAGTTTTATAATAAATTTGTAATTTATTGAAAAAAAGTCTAAATCTTCTAAAGAATTAACAAATAAATCTTTTATCTCATTCGGTGCTTTATCAAATCTTATTTCAATAAAAGATTTATATTCTTCTCTACCTAACTTTAAAGCAAGAGTAGATTTTCCAACACGTCTAGCTCCTTTTAAAAACAAAGCATAATTTGGAGCATATTCATTTTTCCATTTAAGCATTTTATCATAAGCTTTTCTTTTAAACTCCATAGCACGGTTTCTTTCTTCACAATTGCTAGTATCTTTCAACTATATTGTATCACAATCGCGAAATAATTTCGGTTACCTTATATCACAATTGCGAAAGAATATTCGTAAAAAAATCATTATTCACAGCAAATTATTAAAATATTGCTTACGAGAGAGAATATAATTCGGATTGTTTTGTTATATATTCAAAATGATGATTTTATGAATTTTTCTTATTTTTTTCTTTATCTTTCAGGAACTAATTGGTTATTATTATGCTTGGCGGCAGAGTCAGTTAGTTCCCGAAAGATACTGCCGCCAAGAAAATGAAAAAGAAAGCTTTTTAATGTGATGCATTAGTATTTTGATACTTCTAAGAGCTAGTGTATGTAGCAATGGTTATTGCACATAAACCATATAACTATAATTGCCATAAGTATAACCATTATCTTTCTCAAATTCTTCTGCAAATTGTTCATAATAACCCCTATTAGTAAATGCATAAGGACTATTTTCATTTCCTAAAATCATCTCCGGTAAATTGATTAATAAAAAGCAAAATCCAAACATTGCTACAATAGCCATAATCCATTGTTTAATGTTTGCTTTATTGTCTTTTTTAAATAAATGGATTCCAAGTCCTATTGATATAGGTAAGAAACCAAATAAGGATGTTATAAGTCCGGGTGAATATAATATTTGCATTCCGTATTTACCGAAAGTATTTAAAGAATTAATTCCAATTACAATATGAATTACTACTTCAAATGCTGAGAATAACATTACGGCAATTCCAGCAGGTTTACGAAAACCCCAAAATTTCAAAACGATACAACCAAGAAGTACGCCGCCAAAATTGGTTATCATATCAGTTAATCTATTCATAGGATAACAAGAAAGATTATTTGAGCCATGACTAAAATTATATGAATAATGAAGACCTCCTGGTAATACCCATTCTTCTATAACATGTAAAACTAAAGTTATTACTGCAAGTGTACATAGAATGTTTATTTTATCCCATGTCTTTTTATTTTTATAAACTTTTATTGTTAAGAATACTCCGATGCCTAACATTACATAAAGCCAAATTGATAACCAAGTATTAATAATTGTTTCCATTTAATTGCTCCTTTTTTTAAAAAATAATTGTGCCAATAATGTACCTTAAATATAAATGTGATACAATGGTTCCATAAAATGTAATTTAGTTATGAAACAAAAGGAGTAAACATGTATCATATTTCTAATGACAAAAGAGCAAGAAAATCTGCAAATAAGATAGGTGAAGGAATATTAAGCTGTTTAAATTCAAAAGAAATTAATGAAATAACAGTAACTGATGTTCAAAAGGCATCTAATGTTGGTCGTGCTACATTTTATCGCTTATTTGACAATATAACTGATGTATTATCGTATTTATGTGACAATATCTTTGAAAGAATTAAAAAAGAAAATGAACTGATTAATAACATTTATTCTAAAGAAACAATATTAACATTCATCCAAGAGTGGATGAATAATAAGGACTTATTACATGCAATAATTGCTAGCAATCGTATGGATTTAATCTATAATTCGCATATAAAGTATATTGGAAATAATATAGAATTATTCTTTTTAGATATAGCATTATCTAAGCAACAATTAAACTATTTATTAATGACAATGACCTATTGCGTTTCAGCTTGTTTGACTGCTTGGTTAAAAAATGGAGCATATGAAACAGCAGAACAATTATATGATAGATTAAGTAATTGCTTTGAAATACTTTCAAATATTTATAATTAATAATCAAGGATAGTTATCATTTTAGAAGACTGTTTTTATTATGTATTTATTATCGAATAAAAAATCTCAATCAAAAAATGATACTTTCCTTACATTGAAAACGAAAGTTCGAACCCATTTTTACGGTAAGCGTCAAAAATCTCCAGAATAGACAAAGAAGTTCGAATCTTAAATAATAA
>CAZJKC010000050.1:0-4202 GCA_964546565.1 uncultured Staphylococcaceae bacterium
TTATAAAAATACTTCACAAAAATCAGAAACATAAAAAAAATGAAAAAATTTTTTTTCAAAAACAAAAAGAGTTATCTTTCTAAAAAAACGCTCTTTTTTTAATTGTATTAAAAAAGAAAATAAAAAAGGCGTATAGACTTATAATTGTGCACTTACCGATTAAGTTACATCAATTTTAATTTCATTAAATTATTTTTTTCACATTCCGCTAATAATCGCTTTATTTTTTTATTAAATTAAAAAAATGCGACTTCCGTATGTGAAAAATTTGTTTCTTGCAATATCTTTTTTAGCAAATTATATTAGTTATATCGACAATCAATTAATTGATTGATTAAAGAAAAAATGAAATGAGGAAAAGAAATGAGGAAATATTTTGGAACAGATGGCGTTCGTGGTTTGGCTAATCAAGAACTCACTGCGCATATTGCTTATCGAATTGGACGTTTTATTGGTCAATACCCAAATGGTAAAAAGAATAGAATATTAATTGCCCGTGATACCCGCCTTTCTGGAGAAATGCTTTTAGCGTCTCTTGTCGCCGGTATTACCGCTTCCGGAAGTGATGTTTATGATGAAGGTGTTTCTACCACTCCTTCTGTTTCATATTTGGTTGAAACACAATATTTCGATTATGGAATTATGATTTCAGCATCACACAATCCTTTTTACGATAATGGTATTAAAGTCTTTGCATCCAATGGTGAAAAACTGCCTAATGAAATCGAACTTCTTATTGAAGAATACATCAAAAAAGAAAGTGATGATTTACCATGTAATCCTAATAACATTGGCCGCTGGTATTATGAAAAGGGATTGCGCAATGACTATGAGCGATTCTTAATGAGTAAGGCCCGTCGTTACGATGGTCTTAAAGTACTTGTTGATGGGGCTAATGGATCAGCTTCTAAAGTTGTTCCCGAGTTATTCTATAAACTAGGCATCAATGCTGAATATACGCATATTGTCGCTAACGGAACGAATATCAACGAACAATGTGGCTCAACCCATCTTCGCTCTTTAAAAGAAATGATTCAAACCAAAACTTTTGATATTGGTCTCGCTTTTGATGGCGATGCTGATCGTTTGATGATTGTCGCTCCTGATGGTTCAACCGTCGATGGTGATTCTATTCTTTATATATGCGCAAAATACTTAAAAGAAAAAGGTTTATTAAAACAAAATAAAATTGTCATTACTGTTATGTCGAATCTCGGACTTAAAAAGGCTCTTGAAGCCGCCGGTATTGATTATGAAATCACGACTGTCGGTGATAAATATGTTCAAGCGTGCTTAAAGGAAAATGATTTATCTCTTGGAGGCGAACAATCCGGTCATGTTATTTTCTTAGATGATTTAAATACTGGTGATGGTATTTTAACCGCTATCAAAGTAATGAATATTATGGTTGAAACCGGTAAATCCTTAAAAGAATTGTTAGAAGGCATGCAAATATATCCTCAAAAGTTACGTAATGTTGCCGTTCGAAATAAAGAATATGTCTTAAATCATGAAGGTTTAAGAAAACTTGTTTTAGAATTAGAAAGAGATATTTTAAAAGGTAATGGGCGTATACTATTAAGAGCAAGTGGAACGGAATCACTTGTTCGGGTAATGTGTGAAGCTGATAATATTGAAACTTGTACACAAATATGTGAAAAACTTGTCGCTTATATTGAAGATTTAATTATTTAATATTGGAGGAAAGAAAAATGTGTGGTATTGTAGGTGGAATTGGTCATTTTAATATTTATGAATACATTATTAATGGCCTAAAATCATTAGATTATCGTGGTTATGATTCAGCCGGAATCGCTTTGAAAACTCCTGGTGATGTTTATGTTTATAAAACCGTAGGCCGTGTCAGTGGTTTAGAAAACATCGTTCCAAATATTGAGCAAGTAACACTAGGCATTGGCCATACCAGATGGGCGACCCATGGGGCTCCAAGCGAAGTAAATTGTCATCCTCATCAAAGTTTTCATGAACAATTTATTATCGTTCATAATGGGGTCATCGATAATTACCGTGAATTGAAAGAAAAATTAATAACGCTTGGTTATGAATTTAAAAGTGAAACAGATACGGAAGTTATTGCTAATCTATTAGAAGAAAAATATATAGCCAATCATAAAGATGTTTTAAAAGCTATATATACTTCTTTACAAGAATTAAAAGGATCTTTTGCACTTGCCATCATCGCTAAAGATTGTGACCAACGTCTTTATTTTGCTAAACGTCACTCTCCTTTATTAATTGGTATTGGAAATGATGGCAATTACTTAGCAAGTGATGCCTTACCAATGATTAAAAAGTCTAATACCTTTGTTGACCTTGAAAATGAACAATATGGATATATTACCGATACGGAAGTAAAAGTTTTTAAAGAGGAACAAGAAGTCGAATTACGCTATACAACTCGTACCGCTGAATTATTGAATCGCGATTTAGGAGATTATCCTCATTATATGTTAAAAGAAATTGAAGAAGCTCCAAATTGTATTTCACGTTTAATTAGTAATTATTACGATGGAAAGAAATATCTTTTCTCCGCAGATTTATTAAAAGTCTTACGAGAATCTGATAATATTATTTTCATCGCTTGTGGTACCTCATATTATGCATCACTCATGGGTAAAGAATATATGGAAAACGCTGGGAAACGTTCCGAAGCATATATTGGTTCTGAATGGGCATATTATCCCCATATGGGTGGCAAGAAGCCTTTTTTTATCATCGTTTCGCAATCAGGAGAAACCGCCGACTTAATTCGTTGTCTCCAAATTATCAACCAAAATGGTTATCCTTCCTTAACTATTACTAACACTAAAGGGTCCACTCTTGAAAGGGAAGCAACCTATTCTTGTTTATTATATGCCGGTGTCGAAATCGCTGTCGCCTCAACTAAAGCATATTCTGCTCAAGTTAGCTTAATGGCCCTTCTTAAAGGAGCGATGGAAGGAAATACCGATATCATTCATGATTTACGCATTACTTGCGAAGCTTTAAAAGTCACCATGTCATACAAAGAGAAATTCCATGACATTGCTAAAAAAATAAAACACAAAAAGAATATTTTCTTCTTAGGTCGAGGTTTCGATTATAACCTATGTTTAGAAGCTTCTTTAAAATTAAAAGAAATAACATATATTCACTCCGAAGCTTTCCCTGGTGGTGAGTTAAAACATGGACCAATTGCTTTAATAGAAAAAGGGACACCGGTCTTTGGATATATTTCTGATCCACATATTGAAATGCAGTTGCGTTCCAATTATCACGAAGTAGAAGCGCGTGGCGCCAAAGTCATTTCCATTGTCTCCGAAAGTCTTAAGAAAGATGGCGACACTATTACAGTACCTGATACTCCTGTTTACTTAAGCGCTCTTGTAAAAGTTATGGTCGCCCAATATATAGCCTACTATACGGCATTTGAACTCGGTGTTGATATTGATAAACCGCGTAATCTAGCCAAATCTGTTACTGTTGAATAGCAAAGGAGGACCCTTTTATGTTTGATTTATCCGACTTTGGAACGAAGGTATTTGATGAAAAAGTAATGCAAGTCAAATTACCTAGTCCAATATATCGTAAATGGAAAGAAACGATGGATAAGACCACGAGTCTTGATCGGACAACCGCTGACGCCATCGCTCACGCCATGAAAGAATGGGCTATCGAACAAGGCTGTACACATTATTGCCATTGGTTTCAACCTTTAACAGGGGCTACCGCTGAAAAACGTGAATCATTTTTCGATATCCGAGATGGTCAGCCAATTTTAAAATTTTCCGGCAAAAATCTAATTAAAGGAGAATCGGATGCCTCTTCATTCCCAAATGGTGGACTCAGAACAACTTTTGAGGCTCGTGGATATACCTATTGGGATTGTTCTTCTCCCGTTTTTATTCGCAATAAAACACTATGTGTACCAACTATTTTTGTTGGATTCAATGGTGAAAATTTAGACATGAAATGGCCGTTATTAAAAAGTATTGACGCCTTATCTCTTGAAGCTACACGCATTTTAAAAGTACTAGGTAATAAAACCGTCACAAGCGTTATGCCTCATATCGGTCTTGAACAAGAATACTTTTTAATCAATAAAGAAGATTTTTTAAATCGTGAAGATTTAATGTTTACGGGAAGGACTTTATTTGGAGCATTGCCTAGTAAAGATCAAAAATTTAAATCACATTATTTAG
>CAZJKC010000050.1:4302-10561 GCA_964546565.1 uncultured Staphylococcaceae bacterium
ACTTTATTTGGAGCATTGCCTAGTAAAGATCAAAAATTTAAATCACATTATTTAGGCGTAATTCCCGAAAAAGTTCAAGATTTTATGCAAGATGTTAGCGAACAATTATGGTCTTTAGGCATTTATGCTAAATCATTGCACAATGAAGTAGCTCCCGCACAATTTGAATTAGCCCCTATTTTTGGTCCCGCTAATATCGCTGTTGATCAAAATCAAATTATCATGGATGTTCTACAAACTACGGCCCTTAAACACAATATGGTTTGCCTTTTACATGAAAAACCCTTCAAAGGTGTCAATGGAAGTGGAAAACACAATAACTGGTCTTTAATAACTAGTGATGGTGAAAATCTCTTATCTCCTAAAAAGAATTCCAAAGATAATTCGGTTTTCTTATTATTCTTGTCCGCTATTATTGAAGCTATCGACCTTCATCCTGAATTAATTCGAATGGCTTCCTCTAATCCTGGAAATGACTTCCGTTTAGGCGCGAATGAAGCGCCACCAGCGATTGTATCTATCTTTTTAGGAACACCTATTGAACAATTATTACAAGAATTTATCAATAGTCAAAAAGCTTGTTATACAAAGCATTCGAATTCCACATTTGGAATTTCATCATTTTCTTATTTACCTCATGATAATTCCGATCGTAATAGAACATCGCCTATCGCCTTTACCGGTAATAAATTTGAATTTAGAATGCTCGGTTCATCATTAAATGCGGCTTTTTTAAATACCGTAATTAATTCCATTGTCGCTGAATCATTAAAGAAAATAGCCGATAAACTTGAATCTATTTCAAATATGCATGAAAGAAAACAGGCTATTATAGAAATATGCGGTCAAATATATGACAATCACAAACGTATTTTGTTTGATGGCAATGGCTATTCTGAAAGTTGGGTACAAGAAGCACAACAAAGAGGTTTACCTAACATCAAGACCTTTGTCGAATCTATATCTTGCTTGAACAAAGATAGCACTAGTGATGTCTTTGTATCATTAAAGATTTATACCAAAGAAGAATTGTTATCTCGTAGTGAAATTTTATATGAAACTTACTATCGACAAAGACTCGTTGAATGTCGAACCTTAATTCATCTTGTCAATAGTTTATTAATTCCTACTATTTTAAAAGATATACAAAGTGTTGACAGTTTGTCATCTTTTGCCCCTCATTCTTTAAAAGAAAAAGCACAGGATTTTGCCTTAAAAATTGATAAACTCGATAATTTAACTAAACAATTATCGTCTATCTTATTAGCGGCCGATAAAAAAGAAGATGTTGCCCAAAAAGGCTTTTATTTACTAAAAGAAGCTTTACCAGTTTTTCACGCTATTAGAAAGGAATATGACGCTATTGAACCGCTTCTTTCTAAAGAACATATTACCTATCCGACATACGCTGATTTCTTCTTTAAAATCGATTATTAATTATCATAACCATCAAAATGTTTTTGGTGGTTTTTTTATGTAGAGAAACACGATAGTTTTGTCTATAAATATCTAGATTTTATTAAACGTTTAGAGATTAACAATTATAATCGAGAAAAAAAATTATACTTTAAAATTCTCGGAGGTTATGAATATAAATTATATCAATCCTAAACTTTTAAGAAATAATCTTACTCGATATTAAAAACCAAAGTAATTCTTATTAATTTCTGATAATTTTACACCACAAGCCTTTATTATTTCTTTTTGAAGCTTGGTTAACGAATATAATACCATATGTAATTTATTTGGTAGTTTTGTTGCTTCTATCCGCGATAAAACTCTTAATAATGCATTAACTGTATAGTCTTTTCTATTTGTTTTTTCGTATAAATAAAATCTTTTTATTTTATATCTATATTAATTGCATTAATTTCTTTTTCCAACTTTGCTATGTCCTCCATAATTTCATCAAAGCTGGGTTTGTTGCCGAAGAGCATATTCTGCATATGCTCGTAGTCATCACGGATCTTATCGAGGTTATATTCGGGCGGCATCAGTCGCATTGTGCCGCGCTTGAAGGCAATGTTATCCTTCCACGCACAACGGTGGAAAAGATAATCGAGCATATAGCATACCCAAAAATCCTTTCCAATGATGGCATCGGTCATGCCCATCTTCGCGGCAGTGTTATGGAAAAGTGCCTTTCTATCGTTTTCGTTAATTTTAGCAATATTACGCATATTATCAACTCCTTGAAATTAGTTTGATATATTCGTAGATCCAAGAGGTCACAGCCTTGGCTTCTTCAAGCATGATTTTCTTTTCTTCAGCCGTGAATAGTTTGCTTAGCCGATTTATTACTGTATCATCAATCATGTCCTTGCCAAGTGCCTTTAACGCTTGAACGATAAGTGCAGTCTTATAAGAAAGTTTTGAAACTTCTTTATTGGTAGTTCTCCTAAATTGAATTATGGTGTTATCGTAAGTGTATTCCTTGTAAGGACCATCGCTTACATATATCCACACTGCAGGCACTTGCGTCGATAATCCGAGCAGATTCATCGCAGCATCTCCACAAGGAATGATAGTCCAGCCAAAATTACGAGCGAGAGCATTGGCGACCTTATCAGGCGACGGGGCAATATATTCTCCTAAAAAAACATTGTATTCAGGTTTATCGTAAACGCCACGCAAAACACGACGGACCATCCCCTCATCAACTAGACGAGCTAAATAAGCGTTTACACTTGTCTTGTCCGAGATATCCACGAAATCAACGGCCACATAAACTGTACCAGTCTCGGATTGATTAATTCTATCTCGTATTAATTTTAGGTTAGTTATTTTATTCATACCATCACCTCGTTAGAATTATTGTGCACTTTTTCTAACGATTTGATAAATAGTTTTACTGATATATTTTTTATTTAATTAAAACTTTCTCAATGAATTGTACTATAGAAGAGTGATTCTATCGGCTTATATCTATCAAAAAAACGATTTTATATATGCAAAAATGTAAACAATAGTTTTATCTATAAATATCTAGATTTTATTGAACATTTAGAGATTAACAGTTATAATATTATCGAGAAAAATAAAATCGTACTTTAAAAATCTCGGAGGTTACAAATATGAAATATATCAATAGAACTATGGAAAAACAAATTCTTAATGCCTCAAAGTCTTATCCGATTATTATGGTATGTGGACAAAGGCAAGTAGGAAAATCGACTATGCTCAATCATATCAAAGGATCGAATATGAAATATGTTAGTTTTGATGATAGAAATGCTAGAAGACTAGCGCATGAGGATCCCGATTTATTTTTTGAAACTTATGGATATCCACTTATTATTGATGAGTTTCAAAAAGAACCATCTATTTTAGAAAAAATAAAAGATATCGTAGATAAAATGTCATATGAAGGAAAAGATAATAACGGCTTGTTTTGGTTGACCGGCTCTCAAAAGTTTAAAATGATGAAAAATATTACCGAATCTCTTGCCGGTAGAGTGGCAATATTTGAATTGTCCGGATTATCACAATCGGAAATAGATGGGAAAGAAGGATCTTTATTTAATCCTGATATTGATTGTTTAAAAGAAAAAAAATTCACTCCATATGATTTAAAGGAATTATATAAAAGGATATTTAATGGGGGAATGCCTAAAATAATAACGACAGATATTGATAGAGATAAATATTACAGTGACTATATAAACACTTATTTAGAACGTGATATTCATCAATTAGAACAAGTCGGTAAATTAAATGAGTTTTATGATTTTTTAGTATATATAGCAGCAAGAACAGCTCAAGAATTACATTATGATGAAATAGCTAAATCGATAGGTATCTCCTCGCCAACTGCCAAATCATGGATTACGATTCTAGAACGCTCCGGTATTATCTTTCTATTGCATCCATATCATAACAATATAACCAATCGCTTAGTTAAAATACCAAAAATGTATTTCATGGACACTGGTTTAGCGGCTTATTTATGTAGATGGCCTAATGCTGAGACTTTATCTAACGGGCATATGGATGGTGCTTTTTTAGAAACATATGTCGTGACAGAAATTGTTAAAACTTATTATAATGCCGGTAAACCAGTCAATAATTTGTATTATTATCGAGACATAGATAAAAAAGAAATTGATTTATTAATCGTTGATGCGACCGACATTTACCCTATTGAAATAAAAAAGAATAAAGTGCCAAATCATCCAAACAAGAATTTTACCGTATTAAATAAGTTTGGATTAAATATTAAACCTGGTTTAATATTTTGTTTAACTGATAACTTAATTCCCTATAATAGACAATGTTGGTATTGTCCGATATCTATTATTTAATTAAAACTTTCTCAATGAATTGTACTATAGAAGAGTGCTTTTATCGGTTTATTGCTACAATTATTTGCTTTTATACATACAAAAATATAAATAATAAAAGTAATTAGCACTTACATTATCATTTATAAATGATGTGCACTTTTAATATTTACTCGCTTATCAAAGAAAACTTTTTGCTATATTCTTCATACTTATTTTTAAAATAGTCATTGTCTTCTTGACGCACCATATGAAGATACTCATGCGTATCAAAAGATCCATTAGCGGATTCAATAACCGCCACAGCAATATTAGAACAATGGTCCGATACTCGTGAAAAACAAGTTAAAATATCACTTAAGTATATTCCTAATTTCATCGTACATTCACCATCTTGAAGACGTGATATATGATTATGTCTTATTTGATATATTAAATTATCAATAACTTGTTCTAAAGGCTCCACATTTTTCGCTTCATTCACATTATTTTCATAAAAAGATTTTTTAGTAATGCTTAATATTTCTTTAATAGCTTCCGATACTTTACTAAGTTCAAAATAAGCTTCACTAGAAAAACTACTGCCACTTTTTTTCATTTCTTTAGCCACATTTATTAATGTAATAGCGTGGTCACCTATTCTTTCAAAATCATCTATGGTATGTAATATTTTAGCGCTTGTCTTAGCGTTATCATTAGACATTGCTACTTTTGATAATTTCATCATATAAGTTCCCAAACAATCTTGATACTCATCTAACTTCATTTCATCTTCTTTTATCTTATGAGCCTTTTTATCATCATAATCAATAATAAGTTCCATCGCCGTCATGAATGATTGTGAAGACAAATGGCACATATCTTCAACGGCTTTAAAAGCATTTTGAATAGCTACTGTCGGCACTTTAATCAATCGTTCATCAAGTTTAATGATTTCTTTCTTTGCAGTTTCTTCATTTGGTATTAATTTATTAGCAATCTTTTCAAGATATTTCGAGAATGGTAAAAGAATGGCCGTCGTTACCACATTAAATATACTATGCACGATAGCGATCATAAAGGGTGTTATTTGATAATCAACAAAAGCCCAATCAAAAATTAAATCACCAAGACAAAAAGGTATTAAACAGATGAGCGTTCCAAAAATATTAAACATTAAATGCACAAGGGATACTTTTTTCGCATTTTTACTAACACCAATACTTGATAATAAAGCCGTCACACATGTCCCAATATTTTGCCCCATAATCAAAGGTATCGCCATGCCATATGTCACGCCACCGGTCAATGATAAGGCTTGTAATATGGCCACCGAGGCTGCTGAACTTTGAATAATTCCTGTAAATAGAGCCCCGACAAGAACAGCGATAAGTGGATTTTTAAAAGCTACTAAAAGATTAGAAAATTCATCCATTTCCGCTAACGGAGCCATCGCTGTAGACATCGTATTCATACCAAACATCAATACCGCGAATCCTAGTAATATTTGTCCAATATTATTAGTTTTTTCTTTTTTAGATACCATCATTAAAATAATACCCACTAAAGCAAATATTGGTGTAAATCCTTCGGGCGTCAATAAACGAATAAAAAATGAATCACTTTCAATTCCTGATAAACTTAAAATCCAAGCCGTCAATGTTGTACCAATATTGGACCCCATCATAACACCTATCGTTTGACCGAATTCCAAAATGCCTGAATTCACTAATCCCACAAGCATAACCGTTACTGCGGAAGAAGATTGCACAGCAACCGTAAGTCCAATGCCAAATAACATACTTAAAAATTTACTTTTTGTAAACTTTTTTAAACTATGATTTAATTTACCGCTTGAAATGCTCTCTAATCCATTAGACATTACTTTCATACCATATAAAAAGAAGGCTAATCCACCAAGAAGTGCTAAAAAAGAAAAAAAGTCCATATTGAATACCTCTCAATAATATAATTAAATATGTGTTTGAATAAAAAAACAA
>CAZJKC010000051.1:0-10297 GCA_964546565.1 uncultured Staphylococcaceae bacterium
AACAAAATAATTATTGACATTACTTTCAAACTATATTATTATTTTTTTGCTTGTGATGCCCCCTTAGTTAAGTGGTATAACAGATCCATGGTAAGGATCCATTGCTAGTTCGATTCTGGCAGGGGGCACCATTTTATTAGTCCGGTTTTGGACTTTTTTTATTAGAAAAATGGTTCAAAGTTTTTAAAAACAATTTAAGAATTTATGATTAAAAAAATGTGATAAAATATATATGCAATACATTTTTTCTTTATTATAAATAAAGAAACATTCAATGAAAGCACTTTCTTGAAAGTAGGAAATTTTTTCATTGACTTGACATATCTTGTAGAGTATTATTAATATATCATATTTTTATGATATTTTTATAAAGAAAAAGGAGGAAAATTTATGAAAAAAACAAATGTTTTGGGATTAGCTCTTTTGTCAACGATTATGCTTTTAAGTTCATGTGGTAGCGAAAAAGAAGCCGATTATCAGTACAATACATATATGAGCGCAACCCCATCTACATGGAATGTTCATACATGGCAAAATAGTGATGAATCAGTTGTCTTCGCGTACACTGAAATCGGTTTGTATGATTTCATTCTAGATTTTGACGATAGCGGTAAGGCTGTCGGTTATAAAATTGTTTCGGAAATGGCTGATGGTGAACCAATTGATACCGCCACCGATGGCAATGATGCAAATGATTTAACGGATGAGGAATTAGATCGCTATACCATGGATGCCGAAACGGACACAGAAGGCGTTAAATGGATTATTAACTTAAATCAAGATGCATGTTGGGAAGATGGTACCCCAATTAATGCTGATACTTATATTTATTCGATGCAAAAACTTTTGGATCCTAAAATGCAAAACTATCGTGCATCATCATTCTACCTTGATACATTACAAATAGCTAATGCGGAAAATTATTACAAATCAAACCGTACAACATTTGAACAATATTCAAAGTATTGTTACGAAGAAGGCTATGAAAATGCCGATTATTACTATAGCTTTAGCGAACGTAATGAAATGGTCGCGGCTATTAGCACAGAATATGATACTATAATCGAATATTTGGATGATCAAATGATTCCAACGTTTGAAAAAAATAAAGCTATGTTCGATGCTTTTAATGGCTTGGTAACTTTTGAAATGATTGAAAAAACTGATGGTGATGGTAATAAATATCAAGGTATTAATAAAATTACTTTAACCGACAAACAAAAAGGATATAAACCTCTTTTAGGTAACGCTAATGCGGCCTCTGCTATGCAATATCTTGCTCAAATTTTTGGCGCTAGTGGTACTGATTCGATTAATGCTACCATTAAAAATTTAACCTATCTTCGTTATACATGGCCAGAATTAAGCTGGGATAAAGTCGGCTTAGTAAAAAGTGGTGAATATCAATTAACCTTCTATTTAGCCGAAGAGATTGAATTATTCTATATGAAATATAATCTTTCCGGTAACTGGATTGTTTATGAACCATATTATGAAGGTGGTATGTCACAATCTGGTGATTTAAAGATCACAAACTATGCTACAAAACAAGATAATTATATGTCCTATGGACCATATAAATTAACACAATTCCAACCTGGAAAATCAATGATTCTAGAAAAGAATGAAAAATGGTATGGTTATTCCGATGGCGAACATGTCGGTCAATTCCAAACTAATTGTATTAAGTTCTCCATCATTAGCGAACACTCAGTTGCGATGCAAAAATTCTTAAAAGGTGAACTTGATGATATTTCGTTAACACCTGAAGATATGAAAAAATATGGTAGTTCTGAAAGATTATATAAAACACAAACCACCTATTCTCAAAAACTTACATTCAATTCTGATTATAACACATTAAAAGCTCGTCAAAATTCTAGTAAAAATGAGAATAAAACAATTTTAGCTAATAAAGATTTCCGTGAAGCATTCTCATACGCTATGGACCGTAGTAAATTTGCTTCTGAATATACCTCGGGACACGTTCCATCAACTGTTTTATTAAACAACCAATATATTTCCGATTATAATACCAATGAAGTGTATCGTGAAACTCCTCAAGGTATGAGTGTTTCTACCGATATATATGGTGATATTAAAAACGGTTTCTCAGTTGAAAAAGCTAAAGAATTATTTACTAAGGCATATAATACTGAAATTAATAGTACAACCGAAGGTCACTTATTAGAAAGCGACACTATTAATATTCAAATTCTTTTATACAATACTGATTCTGAAGCTTCTTTAGCACAAATGAACTTCATTCGTGATATGTTAAAAAATGCTACTGAAGGAACACCTTTAGAAGGCAAAATTGAAATTACAACACGTAAAGATGAAGATTATTATAATACTGCTTATGATGGAGACTTTGATGCTATTTGGTCCATTTGGGGCGGTATGACCATGGATCCATTTGGATTTATGCAAGTTTATACATCAGAAAGTGTTAAATGTGAATATGGTTTCCATCCTGAAAATGAACCATTAACCATTAGCAAAGAAAAACTTAACGCTGATGAAGACAAGACCATGACTTTTGATCAATGGCGTCAAGCTATCTCAACAGGTGGTATTTACGCTAAAGGTGATCATGAAGTTCGTTTAAACATTTTAGCTGAATTAGAAAAAGCCATTATTCTTCGTTATGAAACAATTTGCTTTACATCTAGAGCTGAAGCCGAATTACTTTCTTATAAAATTAATTTTGGTTGTGAAGATGATTTACCATTAGTTGGCCGTGGTGGAATTAGATATATTACATATAACTATACTGCTGATGAATGGCAAAAAATTAAAGGTAAACTTGATTATACTGTTTCAGCCGATTTATAATTAACATTACACGAAGGGGTATATATTCTTAGGAGTATACACCCCTATCGTGTCTTATTTTTATGCGCGTATGTACGCATATACGTATAAAAATGAGATTAATATTCACTAAAAGCAATTAAGAAAGATAGGAGTGATTGCATTATATGATTAAGTACATTTTAAAAAGACTTGGACTTATGATCTTAACTTTCTTTATCATTATGACAATGTGTTTCGTTCTTGTTCGTTTACTTCCTGCAAGTGTTGCAAGAGGACCAGGAACAGATCCCTCTATTGATGAAGAAATTCGTGAATTATTAGGCTTGAATAAACCTCTATTAGAGCAATATTGGATTTTCTTAAAGGGTTTATTTACTAAATTTGACTGGGGTAATTCTGTGCAAATTTCTCGTGGTAATCCCGTAACTGAAGTTGTTTTAAGCAAACTTCCACCAACCATGATTGTTAATGTATACACTATGATTTTCAGTGTTCCATTAGGTATTATTTTCGGTGTTTATTCAGCTTTGAAAAAGAATAAATGGCAAGACCATTTAATTGGTGTCTTTGTTATGATATTCGTCTCCGTTCCAAGTTATGTTTATGCTTTCATTGTCCAATATTTCTTAGGTTTTAAATGGGGATGGCTCCCAGCTACTGTGAAGGATGGAACTGATTTCTTTTCTTTCTCAATGTTTGTTTCTATGATCCTTCCCATTATGTCATTAGGATTTGGGACCATTGCGGGATTCACACGTTACATTCGTGATGAATTAGCGGAAGTATTGACAAGTGAGTTTATGCTTTTGGCAAGAACAAAAGGATTGACTCGTCGTCAAGCGACTTATCGCCATGCATTCCGTAATGCGCTTGTACCGATTTTACCAATGTTTATTGGTGAATTTATTGGTATTTTAGGCGGCTCGATGGTTATTGAAAGTATTTTCGGTATTCCGGGTATTGCCGGTGTTTACTTACAATCAATTGCCACAGGAAAAGTTGATTATAATGTCTTCTTATTTATCTCGATGTTCTATGTCGCTATCGGACTAGTGGCTGGATTGTGTGTTGATATAAGTTATGGATTTGTTGATCCGCGAATTAGAATTGGAGGTACTAAATAATGGAAAATGTGCAATTTAAAGAAATCTCCAAAGAAAAATTTGATTTAGTTCAACGTGATGAATCAATTTTTGATACTAAATTTGAAACAAAACCTATCGGTTATTTAAAAGATGCTTTATTACGTTTTAGAAAAAATAAAGCTTCTGTTGTGGCTTTTATTGTTTTGATTTTAATGGTTTTATTTGCTGTTTTAGCGCCTTTTTTATCATCATATTCCATATCTGATACTGAACCAGAGTTCAAAGCATTAATTCCAAGGATTGATGCTTTTGCCGGTAATGGTAATGGCTTTTTAGATGGCACTAAAGTCGTAGAAATGAGTGAATCAGAATATCTTCGTTATGAATATCAACCGGATTATATTGTTGAGACCTTATCGAAATATGAAAAGATTACTAATGGCAAACCTCGTACCTTCTATAAAGTTCGAATTGACACATATGAAGTAGGATATAAATACCGTAACTCTACTATGGATGAACTCAATAAGATCTTAGCGTATCAAGAAGAAAAAAATATTCAAATTCTCTATCCTTTAGTGGATATTCCTGATTATTATGATGATACACTTCAAAAGCAAAACGCTAATTTCTATTTTCAAACTAAACAGGACCCAGCTCTTTATACTGAAGAGTATTATGCTGATAATCAAAAGGCTATTTCCAGCCAAATGACTCCAGCTAAAGATGAAAATGGAGAAGTTAAATTCTTATATAAAACTGATGCAGCTGGCAATTACATTTATTATGAAGATGTTGGAGGCGGAACGATAGAAATACGTGTTAAGTATATGGAATATTATAAAATGCTCCATAATGGAAAAGGACCAACCCACTTATTTGGCACTAATATGCAAGGCCAAGATATTATGACTCGTTTATCAGTTGGTGCTCGATTCTCCTTAATATTAGGAACAGTGGTTTCCTTAATCAATATTGCTATCGGTATTATTTATGGGGCTATTGAAGGTTATTATGGTGGTACTGTTGACTTAGTCATGGAGCGTGTTAGCGATATTTTATCGGAAGTTCCATTTATGATTGTCGCTGTTTTATTTAACCTTTATTTATCGGAATCTGTTGGTATTTTACCAACTTTAGGATTCGCCTTCGTCCTCACCGGATGGATAGGCGTTGCTTCTAGAGTGCGTATGCAGTTCTATCGTTATAAAGGGCAAGAATATGTTCTTGCCGCAAGAACATTAGGCGCTAAAGACTCACGTTTAATTTTCCGTCATATTTTACCTAATGCTATTGGAACAATTATTACTTCATGTATTCTTATGATTCCTAGTGTTATTTTCTCGGAATCAACATTGAGTTACTTAGGGGTTATCGACCTTCAATCATCCACTGATTTAACCTCAGTTGGTACAGTTTTACAAGAAGGTCAAGGTCACTTACAAGATTATCCCCATATCATTTTATTCCCCGCCTTATTTATTGCAATATTAATGATAAGCTTTAATATTTTTGGACGTGGATTACGTGATGCGTTTAATCCATCATTGAGAGGAGTTGAAGAGTAATGGCAGAAGAAAAAAAGACTCTTAATAATGACAACAATCGCTCTAATGATGAGAAAATTCTTGAAGTAAAAGATTTACGCATTTCTTTTAGAACTAATAATGGCACTGTAAAGGCTGTTCGTGGTATTAATTTCTCATTATATCGGGGACGTACTTTAGGAATTGTCGGTGAATCTGGTTCCGGTAAATCTGTTACCTCGCGAGCTATTTTAGGTATTTTAGCGGGTAATAAGATTATTGAAAATGGCCAAATTCTTTATGATGGAAGAGATTTATTATCTTTACATGAAGAAGATTTTACCAAGATTCGTGGCTCGAAGATTGCGATGATTTTCCAAGATCCAATGTCAAGCTTAAATCCTTTGATGAAAGTTGGAAAACAGTTAACTGAAGCCATGGTTTTAAAAGGTAAAGCTACTAAAAAAGAGGCTCGTAAAACAGTTGATTATTTTAATCATTTATTATTAAAACACGCTATCGAGACGGATTATGCTTCGAAAAGTGAAATAAAAAAACTATTGGATAGATGGAAAGAGAGTTCTTTAGCTTTATTAGACCATGTACATCCTAATGATTATCCAGTTGTTCAAGAGTTGTTTAACATATGTTTTAATAGAGAATATTCTCGTTATCAAGCGATTTCTAACGAAGATAAGCAATTACTTTTAGAATGTTTATTGCCAAGTGAAAGTTCATTATTACAAGATTATGAAATGAATAAAAGCAATCGCAAATTACAACGTCAAGTTAAACAAATAAAAGAGCGACGTGTAAAAGTTGTTGATTCTATTATAAAAAATATCATCGATCCGCGATGGGCATTAACTAGTGATGAAAAGAAATCTCTTAAAGATATTTTAGGAATTTCGGTTGAAATTGAATATCAACGTTCAAATCAAAAGAAGATTAGTACTTTAGAGTTAGTTAATAGTCTTTTAAGCGATTGTTTTGCTAATTATGAATCATTTGATGCTAAAAAAGTGAAACCAATGCTTAAACTTATTGACGATTCTATTAAACAATCACAATATGTTTTTGCTGAATATAAAGATGATATTGCTTTAACCTTTGTATCGACTATTTTAGGTTATCTAGATGAATATCAAACAAGTGTTGATTTATTAAATAAGCAACGCATTCATCAAGAAAAAGCCGAAGCCATTATTGCTAAAGGTGGAAAAATTGATACGGTAAAAGAAAGAGCTTATGGTCGAGAAATAATTGTTCAACCTGAAAGTATTTTCAATAAAACAAAATCAGCAATTGAAAATTTTATTAATCATTATGATTCGTTAATTAAAGAAGAAAAGTTTGATCTTCAAGTTTATGTCAATAATCTTTGGGATTATATGTACAAATGTTATGTAGAAGCGGTTCATGTTATTAGTAAAAGAGATATTAAAAATAGGGCTATTGAACTTCTTGGTGAGGTCGGTATTCCCGAGCCTGAAAAAAGATTTGATCAATATCCATTCCAATTCTCCGGTGGTATGCGCCAAAGAATTGTTATCGCTATTGCATTAAGTTCTAATCCGGATATTTTAATTTGTGATGAACCAACAACGGCTCTTGATGTTACCATTCAATCGCAAATTTTGGAATTAATTAATAAATTAAAAGTAGAAAAAGGGTTATCTATTATTTTCATTACCCATGATTTAGGTGTTATTGCTAATATGGCTGATGATATTGCTGTAATGTATGCTGGTAAGATTGTTGAATATGGAACGGTTGAAGATATATTCTATGATCCTCGTCATCCTTATACATGGGCTTTATTATCATCAATGCCTGATTTGAATACAAAAGAGAAACTAGAAGCTATTCCTGGTACACCTCCAAATATGATTCTTCCTCCGAAAGGTGATGCTTTTGCGGCACGTAATAAGTACGCCATGAAAATTGATTTTGAAGAAGAACCACCTTTATTTAAAGTAACTGATACTCATTATGCTGCGACATGGCTTTTACATCCTAACGCTCCCCAAGTTACACCGCCGAAAATTGTAACGGAAAGAATTCGTTTAGCGATGGAAAGACGTAAGCAGAATAATAAGATAGATAAGGAGGCTGATTATAATGACAAATAATGATGAAAAAGAAATGCATGAAAAATACGATTGGGCATTTATTCGTTTTGTTATTATCGGACTGGTTATCGTTGATTTAATAAGTTTCTTTGTTATAAAATCGAGCTATTCAATTTTAACGAAGGTCTTGGTAGTATTCGCATTAGCGGTTTTCTTATTCTTAGTTATTTTATTTAAACTTATTCGTAATTTACCATCAAAAAGCAGTAATGATAATGGTGATTTTTCAATGAAACATGTGCAAGTTGAAGTCCCCCCAATGATGGTTGATACACCAGAAGGACCCAAAGAAGTTCTATTAAGAGTTCGTCACTTAAAGCAATTTTTTAAATTTGCTTCAGGTGATTTAAAATACAATAAAGCTGTTCATGATATTAGCTTCGATATTTATCGTGGTGAGGTCTTTGGCTTAGTTGGTGAGTCCGGATGTGGAAAGACAACAACAGGCCGTTCGATTATCAAACTTTATAACATTACTTCTGGAGATATATACTTTAAAGGAGTACGTGTTTCGGCTGGTACTCGATGGAATGCGAAGGAAATTAAGTATTCACGTATTCGGGCCGCACACGCTATTAAGGAGCTTGAAAGCGAAATGAATCTTGCTATTCATGCTGCTCAAGTGGAAATGGATGAAACTTTATCTCATTTAAAAGATGCCACTAAAGAAGAATATGAATTAGCAAAAGCTAAAGCTAAAGAAGTATTCAAAAATAAAGTAGCAGAAATAGAAAAAGATATTGAAGAAAAGAAAGCAAAAATTAGTTTAGAACTCTCACAAATAATTGAAGAGCAACGAAAAGAAATTAAAGATGCGAAGTTTGATCAAAAGTATTGTGATAAAGTCTATGCTCATCGTTGTGTTAAAGCTACTAAAGATGCCTATGAAAAACGTTTTGATGAATTTTTTGCTACTCATGGAACATCTGCAAAGATGTCACATGAAGATTATTTAGCGTATAAGGAATTACGTAAAGAATACAAAAAAGCCTTAAAATTTGCTAAAAGTGAACGGATTATGACGAAAATGCAAATGATTTTCCAAGATCCAATTGCGTCTTTAGATCCACGTATGACAGTTCGTGAAATTATTGCGGAAGGTTATCATATCCGTGGTATACATGATAAAGCGTTTATCGATAATAAAGTTAATGAAGTATTAAAAATGGTTGGACTTGTTCCAGAACACGCTACAAGATATCCTCATGAATTTAGTGGCGGTCAACGCCAAAGAATTGGTATTGCACGTGCTTTAATTATGAATCCAGAATTTATAATTGCCGACGAACCAATTTCGGCGCTTGATGTTTCGATTCAAGCTCAAGTCATCAATCTCTTGAATAATCTTCGAAATGATTTGGGATTAACAATTTTATTTGTAGCGCATGATTTATCAGTTGTTAAATACTTCTGTGATCGAATTGCTGTTATGTACTGTGGTCGTATTATGGAATTAGCAACATCAGATGAGTTATTTGCGCATCCATTACATCCATATACGAAATCGTTGTTATCTGCAATACCGCATCCAGATCCAGATTATGAAAAGAATCGTCAACGGATTGCTTATGATCCAAGCACAGCTCATGACTATTCAAAACAAATGCCAAGCATGAAAGAGATTACTCCTGGACATTTCATTTATTGTAATGACGAAGAATTTGCGCGTTATAAAGAAGAAATCAATAATAAGTAATTTATGAAAAAGAGAACTTATCAATTTCTAATTAGCTATTTAATATCTATTATTATTGATATAGCCATTATTATATTTGAAATAAAACAACTAGATTATCGCAATCCTTTTAATGAAAAATGGATGATTATTTTATCAGATGCATCGTTTGTTAATGCGGTAGTGTTTGGTGGTATTTGGGGATTGTCTTGGATAAGTAATGATGGATTATTTGATATATTTGCCTATAGTTTTAAGCGTTTTGGAGCTCGAATGTTTCGAAAGAATCCTAAATATACAAATGTTCCTAAAACATTCTATGAGTATCGTGTGTTAAAGCACGATGATGAACCAGCCTATATTAATTATTTGGGTTGGGTAGCATTAACACATTTAGTTATTGCTATCATTTTCACGATTACAAATATTCTTTAAATAGTTGAAAAATAAAAAAGTCACTAAGAATCATATAAATCTTTGTGACTTCAATAAATTTTAGAAAACTAGATAAAGTATCAAAATTATTGTTTAAAGAAATATTTAAAGTTTCTTATATCCGAATTGAGCTATAATAGTTCATTTCGGTTTTTTTATGTTTAAAATAAAACATCAAATGTTAATACTTATTAAATATAGATTCGCAAATTAAATAATGACGATAATTGCAGAATAATTAATAAAAAAGATGGAAGTTATGAAAGAAAAGAAGGGAGGAAAATATCATGACAAAAGAAGAATTAGCCATTCTTATTGATACTGGAAGAGAAATAGAATTTGTTTTTGAGAAAAAGAGATATTCTATTACATATGCAAATGATGGTAGAGATAAATTTATTTCGGTATGTGAATTTTATAAAGAGCCGGTAGATGCAAGCAATGTCGATGAACTATGGTCTGCTATGATAAATGGTAAATCAATTAAAGAAATGTTCATATCGATATCTGATGATGAAATTTGGATATTCTAATTTATTGATAGTAATGCACTAGTTGATGGATGGTGCATTTTTTTATTGGGCTATTAGCGCATATTAATCAAAATGCGCAAAAATAATAAAA
>CAZJKC010000052.1:0-9951 GCA_964546565.1 uncultured Staphylococcaceae bacterium
ATTCATTTCTCACGTCCTTTCCATATGAATTATTACTTTAATAGGTAAAAAAAGAAATTAACCAAAAGGAATTTTATAAAACATAAGATTCACCTCCTAAAACAAATATATCCCCCCCCATGCTATGTCAAGAGATTTTTAAACAAATTTATGAAAAATAAAAAAACACTTAGATTTTTTGTCTAAGTGCGTATTTTGTTAATTAAAAGTGCCTTATATTCTTAAAAGAATTATCAATATGATACGTTTTGGAAAGTATATTATATCGAAAAAGAAATTCTAAAAAGAAAAGGAATTTAGTTAATCAAGGGGGAAAAGATATATAAAATATAGATATGTTTTATAGCCCTTAATTATAGTTAAAAACTAATTATGTGTAACAATTAAATTATCTAAATCATTAATTAAATTCGGCAATTCATCTAAAGAATAGATTTCGGCTCCTGAAGCTTGGTCATGACCTCCACCATTATACTTACGAGCTATTTCATTGACGGCAAGATTCTTACTTCTAATAGATACTTTCCATCGATTATGAGCGCGGTCTTCCGTTATTGAACACCAAATTTCAATGCCTTGAATATTGGAAAATTGATTAATGTTTTCTTTACCGCGTTCAAAGGTGATTTGTAATTCATTTTGTATTTCTTCATTGAGTACATAATATGCAACACCATGTGCAGAAACATTAAAATGAGTGAGAACATAAGCGGTAACACGTAAATCTTGAATATTTTTTTGATACATTTTTTGATATATATCTTTTGATAAATTAAAGCCAGTATTGATTAATAATTTAGCAATTTCAAATGTATGAGTAGAGGTAGAATTAAATAAGAAACGCCCAGAGTCGCCCACTAAACCGCTATAAAGATATTGAGCGCAAGTTTGAGATACATAATATTCTTTTGGAAAACGAAATAGCATGTTCGCGACTAATTCACTTGCAGCTGCTAATTCGTCGGCAACGATATTAATATTTCCATAAGGCTCAACATTGGGATGATGGTCAATTTTTATTATATAATCTGCTTTCGAAAAGCGGCTATCGGATATTCTTTTTGTATCACCAGTGTCGACAACAATCGCTAAGAATTTTTGATTAAAATAATCATCGTCTAATGACTCCATAAAAGGATAAAGTCGTGGAGTAAAAACGACATGATTTTCACCAACAACATGGACATTTTTATAAGGGAAATTATCTTTAATCCAAGTATATAGCCCTAATTGTGTTCCTAAAGCATCAAAGTCAGGTGTTTGATGACGAAATATAACGATATGGTCATATTCTTTTATTTTTTTTAGGACAGTTGCAAAGTCTTTTGTATATTGCTTTGTCACTGTTTTTATTAATAAACGATCCATAGTATCACTCTTTATAATTTTAAAAGGCGAACGGTATCGCGCGCAATCATGATTTCTTCATCGGTAGGTATAACTGCAACTTTGATTTTACTATCCGGTGTTGAAATAAGTTTTTCCGTTTTGCGTAATGGAGCATTAAGTTCTTTATCGATTTTCACACCAAAAGCACTTTCTAAAGGTGCACAAATGCGTTCACGATAATAACCGACATTTTCACCGATACCTGCTGAGAAAATAAGTAAATCACAACCACCTAAGCGAACATAGTATTGACCGATAAAATCTAAAACACGACGAATGAACATTTCATTAGCTAATATCGCGCGTTCATCACCTTTTTCAACAGCCGCTAAAATATCACGGGTATCATTATGACCGCCAGAGATACCTTTTAATCCCGATTCATGATTAAAAATTTCATACATTTCTTCGACACTTTTACCAGTACATTTGCAAGCATAGGACATGACTGAAGGATCGATATCGCCACAGCGAGTACCCATCATAATACCTCCTAAAGGAGTTAATCCCATGGATGTCGCTACACATTTTCCATCTTTAATAGCGGATATGGAAGCACCACTTCCTAAATGACAAGTAATGATACGATTTTGACTATTTTTATCAAGATATTTTTGACCAACAAGCGCTAAATAATTGTGCGATGTACCATGTGCACCATATCGTCTAATACCGTATTCCGTATAGTATTCATATGGAATTGGATATAGATAATCAACGGGCGCCATTGTTTGATGATATGCCGTATCAAAAACGGCTACATTTCCAGTATTAGGTAATAACTTTTTAAAGGCTCTAAAGCCAATTAAATGGGCACCATTATGAAGAGGCGCTAAAGGGATAAGCGATTCAATTTTAGCTTCGGTATCAGCGTCGAGAATGGCCGATTCACTGAAATATGATCCTCCTTGAACAATACGGTGACCAATTCCATTAATCTCATCGAGTGATTTGATTATTCCTTCGCTGAGAAGGTTTTCAATCAATAATTCGACTGCGCGTGAATGATCAAGAATTGGTGTAACAAATTCTTTCTTTCCATTTTTTGAGGAGATGGAAAAGATACCATCTTCATGACCAATACGATCAGCAATACCATTGCAAATAACATTTTCGCTTGGCATATCATATAATTTAAATTTTAAAGACGAACTTCCGGCATTAACAGCCATGATTTTTGTAGACATTTTTTTACCTCCGATTTCGTTAAAAATTATAGCGATTTTCAATCGAAATGTAAAGTCAACACGCGATAATCGTTTTTTCTATGGATGATAGTTTTTCTTTGTATAGATTTTATTTGTAGTATATAATAATATATATCGCATTGGAGGATTACGAAATGGCTTACGGTCTACTATATGATTTCTATTTTGGACAAACAATTGAAGCTTATCGTTATTTTGGGGCTCATTTTGAAACTTGTGATGGCGTTTCCGGCGTTATTTTTCGCTTATATGCACCGCGCGCTGAAGATGTGTCCATCATTGGTGAATGGAATAATTGGGATGTTTGTGCCCATAAGATGAATAAAATTGATGATGGTGGGGTCTTTGAATTATTTATACCACATTTAACTAATTATCAATCATATAAATATCACTTTAAAAACGCCAAAGGGAAATATGTTGATAAAGCTGACCCTTATGCTTTCTTTAGTGAATTACGTCCTAATTCTTGTTCTCGTTTATTTGATTATGAAGGCTTTATTTGGCACGATCAAAAATATATGGGAAAAAGAACTCGTAATTTTGATCGACCGATGAGTATTTATGAAATACATCTTGGTAGTTGGAAAGGGCAAGTAGATGGTCGCTATTTATCTTATGAGGAAATAGCGGATTATCTTATTCCATATGTTAAAGAACATGGTTTTACACATGTTGAAATAATGCCGATTACCCAATATCCATTTGATGGTTCATGGGGATATCAAGCGACCGGATTTTATTCCGTTGATTCGCGATATGGTAATCCGATGCAATTGATGTCTTTTGTGGATCGTATGCATCAAGCTGGTATTGGCGTCATTCTTGATTTTGTTTTGGTTCATTTTGCTATTGATAAGTATTCTTTAATACAATTTGATGGCACACGAATGTATGAATATTCTTCGCGTGGAAATACTTTTTCGCAATGGGGAAGTGCCATGTTTGATTTAGGAAAAGATCCAGTACGCTCATTTTTGATGTCGGCAATAAATTATTTTGTCACTTATTATCATTTTGATGGCGTTCGTCTTGATGCGGTAAGTAATATTATTTATTGGCATGGAGATACCACACGTGGTGTTAATAATGGAGCAATTGAATTTATTAAACGATTAAATGGTAAGTTGCATGAGAAACATCCTGATGTGATGATTATTGCTGAGGATTCTTCCGCTTATCAAGGAGTGACAAAACCTTTAGAATATGGGGGACTTGGTTTTGATTATAAATGGGATTTAGGATGGATGAATGATACGTTAAAGTATTATGGTCTTGATCCGATTTATCGTAAGTATCATCATAGTTATATTACTTTTTCGATGGCTTATTTTTATTCAGAAAACTTTTTATTACCCTTATCTCATGATGAAGTAGTTCATGGAAAAGGAACTTTGATTAATAAAATGTGGGGTAATTATAATGAAAAATTTATGCAATTGCGGAACTTATATACCTATCAATGGTCGCATCCTGGTAAATTGTTAAACTTTATGGGAAATGAATTAGCGAGTTTTGATGAATGGAATGAGGAAAAATCATTGCCGTGGCGCTTAAAAACATATCCGATGCATGATTCGATGACACGTATGGTGAGGGACTTGAATTTAATATATCAACATGAAAAAGCTATGTATATGGAAGAATATAATAGCGTTCATTTTGAATGGCTAATGGTCGATAATGCTGAGCAAAGCGTTTTTTCCTTTTCACGAAAATATGGGCGTGATGTCCTCATATTTGTCTTTAATATGACCCCTAATTATTATGAATATTATGATATCGGCGTCAATGTTAAAGGAACTTATGAAGAAATTTTTAACTCGGATAAAGATGTTTATAGTGGAAATAATCAATATAATGGGTTACCATTAACAACAACGGAGTATGGTCCGGAGAATCGCCCATATAAATTAACTATTAAGCTTGCAAGTTTTGCCGCATTAATATTAAAAAAGAAAACAAGAAAGTAGGATTAAAAGATGTACGATGAATTATTTGGAAGTAAGGAAGCATTTAAAAAAGAATTTGAAAGTCGTTTAGCTGCAAAATATGGTAATAACATTCAAAATTCGGATATTACAGAACGATATGATATTTTAGGAAGCATGGTTCGTGATTATGCTGGTGCTGATTGGCGAATGACTAATGAAACAGTCAAACAAGGGGAAAAAAGGCAATTAATTTATTTCTCTATGGAATTCTTAATTGGTCGTCTATTGATTAACAATATGATGAATCTTGGCATTTATGATATAGCTAAAGATGGTTTGTCGGAATTAGGATGCAATATTCATGATTTTGAAGAAGCAGAGACTGATGCTGGTTTAGGAAATGGTGGTTTAGGTCGCTTAGCTGCTTGCTTTTTAGATTCTATTGCCTCTTTAGGTTATCCCGGAAATGGCAATTGTATTCGTTATGAATATGGTTTTTTTAAACAAAAGATTAGCGATGGAAAACAAGTTGAAGTTCCTGACCAATGGCTTACCAATGGCAATGTTTGGGAAGTAAAGAAACCGAAACACGCTGTTGAAGTAAAATTCTATGGCCATGCCGAAACGTATCAAGATGATGATGGTAATATCCGTTCCCGAACTGTTGATGCCGTATGTGTTAAAGCTGTTCCATATGATGTTTCAGTGATTGGATATCATAATCATGTTGCGAATTCTTTACGTTTGTGGAGTGCAGAACCTAGTTCAGAAAACTTACCAAGAAATCAAAAATTTGCTGATTATTTAACTACCTTAAAAGAATTATGCCATGGATTATATCCGGATGATTCCACAGAGAATGGTAAGATATTGCGTTTAAGACAACAGTATTTCTTAGTAAGTGCGGGCTTACAAAGTGCAATGCGTTCTCATATAAGACAATATGGTACTTTAGATAATTTTGCCGATAAATATGTATTCCAATTAAATGATACCCATCCTATTTTAGCAATTCCTGAAATGATGCGTTTGTTGATGGATGAATATCATTATGGTTGGGATGAATCGTGGGCGCAAGTACAAAAATCAATGGCGTACACTAATCACACTATTATGGCAGAAGCCCTTGAAAAATGGCCTGTGAACTACGTACAACAACTTATTCCGAGATGCTATATGATTATTGAAGAGATTAATCGCCGCTTCCATTTATTTTTGAATGCGAAAGGATTCTCCGAAGATCGTCGTCATAATGTGTCTATTATCAAAGATGGAATGATACATATGACTAACTTAGCAATTTATGCTTGTTTCTCAGTTAATGGTGTGGCGGCTTTACATACCAAAATATTAAAAGAAAACACATTTAAAGATTTTTATTCATTATTCCCAGAAAAATTTAATAATAAGACTAATGGTGTGACCCATCGTCGTTGGTTCTTATACGCTAATCCGAAATTAGCTAAATTGGTGACGGATATCATTGGTGAACAATGGATATTATCGCCGCAACATTTAGATGATTTATCAATGTATGTTAATGATGAAAAACTACAAAAAAAATTCCTTGAAATAAAGCAATTTAATAAAGATCGTTTAGCCGAATTTATTCGTAAGCATTATGATATTGAAATTGATTCGCATTCAATATTTGATGTGCAAATTAAACGTTTGCATGCTTATAAACGACAATTGATGAATGTTTTCCATATTATGAGTCTTTATCTTCGAATGAAAGAAGATTCTTCTTTCAGAATTGCACCTCATACTTTCATATTTGGAGCCAAAGCCGCTCCTAGCTATGCGTATGCGAAGAAAATCATTGAATTGATTTTGGATGTGGCACGTGTTGTCAATAATGATCCTGAAATAAATAAGTATATGAAAGTTGTTTTCATGGAAAACTATGGTGTTACTTTAGCAGAATTGATCATTCCAGCAGCGGATATATCCGAACAAATATCAACAGCGGGTAAAGAAGCATCTGGAACATCCAATATGAAGTTTATGATGAATGGGGCGATTACATTAGGAACACTTGATGGGGCTAATGTGGAGATTGCTGATTTAGTTAAAGATGAAAATTGTGTTATCTTTGGATTAAAAGATTATGAAATCGAAAAATTAAGATGGGATGGTAGTTATCGTCCATGGGATATTTATAATAGCAATCCGTTAGTTAAAAAAGTCATTGATTCCTTAGTTAATGGTTATTGGGCGCAAGGAGACAATGATAAATATCGCATGATATTTGATGAAGTTATGTATCGTAATGATGAATACTTTATCTTAAAAGATTTTGATGCTTATGCGGAAGCATTTGATAAGATTTGTGCCCTTTATGAAGATCGCTTAGAATGGGCTAAAAAATGTTTGATTAATATCGCAAAATCAGGTTATTTCTCTAGTGATCGGACTATTGAACAATATGCTCAAGAAATTTGGAAATTAGATAAAATTATATTTTAAAAAGGAGAATAGGAAAATGAATGAAAAAGAAAAATTATCATTTTTAAAAGAAGTATCAGAAGTTAATGGTATTTCAGGTAATGAAAGTGAAGTCGCTAAATTATTTATGAAATACGCTAGTCCATATTGTGATCGTATTGAACATGATCAATTAGGATGTGTCTTTGCTTACCAAGATGGTGAAAAAGATCAACCAACCGTTATGATTTGTGGTCATATGGATGAAGTTGGATTTTTAGTTGCTCGTATTGAAGAATCAGGAATGTTAAGATTACATCCTGTTGGTGGTTGGTGGAATCATGTTGTATTAGCGGAAATAATGACGGTTAAAACACGTGATGGAAAAGAATACAAAGGTGTCATAGGAGCGCAACCACCGCATGGATTACCTCCCGAAATGCGCGCCCGCGTTTTAGATACTAAAGACCTTTATTTAGATATGGGTGTTAAATCTAAAGATGATATAGAGAAATTAGGTATTCGTGTTGGCGATGCCGTTACTCCTTATACGGAATTCCGTGTTTTAAATGATGGCAAGATTTTATTAGGAAAAGCATGGGATGACCGTATTGGTATGGCTATTGCTCTAGAAGTATTGGAACGTCTTCATAAAGACAAACATAAGGCCAATTATGTGGCGGTAGGAACGGTGCAAGAAGAAGTCGGTTTACGAGGAGCGAGAACGGCGGCATATCATGTCCATCCAGATATTGCCTTCGCTACTGATGTTACTATGTCTTATGATTTACCGGGGTCACCTAATAATCCTACTAAATTAGGAGCAGGTGTCGCTTTATCGATTATGGATGGAAGCGCTATTGCGCATCGTGGATTATTTGATTTTGTAGAAAAGATTGCTAAAGAAAAAGGTATTAAATATACTTATGATATGTTAACCGCCGGTGGTACCGATAGCGGTGAAATTCATAAGCAATTTGATGGTATTATTAATATGACCATTTCCCTTCCATGTCGTTATTTCCATAGTCATGTGTCATTGATTGATATTGATGATTATAATGCAGCTGTTGATTTAATGACGGAAGTTGTTAAAGCTATCGATAATGGAGCTTTAAAAGAACTTAAAGAAAGTAAATATAAATAAAATATTTAAGGATTAATGAGCTTGTTTAGCTCATTTTCTTTTTAAATTTTATAAAAAAATATTAAATTATTAATTTGTTCATTTTTACATATTTTATAAAAAATCATTATTTTAACAAAAATATTATGTTTTTTTCCTTTTATATCTTCTTTTGATCTAACGATACACATTTTAAAATCATTTTTTAATTTAATAAAAAAATGTTGTAATCGCTTTCTTTAATCGTTATAATTAAGGCATAAGGAGATTTTTGTTATGAAAAAAATAATATTAACTACTTTATGCTTAATATCGTCTTTTATATTTTTAAATAAAGTTAATTATAATACTTATGAAAATGAAGTCGTTAGTAACATCAATAACGTTGAAACAACTCGTGTTCATTATTTAACAAAAGAAGGAGAAGGAGAAAGTTCAACAAAAATTGATTTAGAATACGAATTTACATTTGAAAGTGGAGCTACTTTTTCTTATGACGGAACAGGAGAAGCACCAAATATTAAAGTTAATGTTTTAACTGAAGGAGCCATCGATGGCGTCGATTATACCTGGTATTTCTCTTATGATGATGATACCGGCACTCATGAAATTGGTCAAACTATTCCAACTACTCCTGGCACATATGGCTTAACAATTAAAGTCAGTGCTGATAACGATAAATATAATGAATTAAGGGATTTTCGCTGGTTTAGAATTACACATAAACAAGTTCCTACTATTCAATTCTCTTTTGATAACGGTGCCTCTTTTGCTTATGATGGTACAGGCGATGCTCCTGATTTTAGTGTCACAGTTCCTGATGGCGTAACATATAAAACTTATTTTGAAGAAGATGGAACAAATATCGGAACTGATATTCCTACTACACCAGGAACTTATTCCTTTATTTGTGAAACAGAAGAAAATGATACATATAACGCTAAAAGAGATTACCGTTGGTTTAAAATCACTTCCCCATCATTGGTTGATCCTGAAATAACTTTTGGTGGTGAAACAAACTTTGTGTGGGATGGTTTAGCTCATACACCAACATTTACCGTTTCTAGTGGGGCAACATATAGTATTAGATATGATAGCAATAACACCTTTTATAGTTATGATGCTCCAACAGAGGTGGGAACTTATGCATTAGTTGTGACCGTTTCGGAAGGTAATGGCTTTAATGCTTCCACTAAATGGGTTGTCTTTAGAATTAAGTATACAAAAGAATCGTTTGTTACTGAATGGAAAGCGTTAAGAAATAATACTGATCAAAGTATTTGTTCATATATTTCAAGTGATACTGATACTTATGATAATTTAATTGCTAAAATGACGACTTATAGCTTTAAAGAAGAAGATATTGCTTGGATTAAAGAGCAAACAGATATTGAAGGAGTGACTATTGGAGAAACGATGGCGTATATTGAAAACGCTCGTTTACTATCAAATAATAGCCTTAACAGTGGTATTAACTTAATTAATTATGAAAGTCAAAGTTCATTATTATGTATTGTTATTGTAATGGTTTTCGGCTTAGCCTTCGTTAGCGGTTATTACTTATATAAAAAGAAAAGTTCTATAAATTAAAAATGATTAGTTTTAATAAGTGGTGAAACTTGATAGTTCATCACTTTTATTTATGTTAAAGATGCAACCAATTTATATTGTGAAGTGTTTATATGACAAGTTTAAAAAAATGACCTTTAACAATGATAAATATTTGAAAATGGTTTATTTTTTAATTTTTTTTTGGATTTTTTTTGGATTAGGCAAAAAAATATTAATTATTTTTAAGTTGTTGACCGATAATACTTTATTTGATATTATTTAATTAATCAATCGATTAATAATTTATTTATTGATT
>CAZJKC010000053.1:0-9829 GCA_964546565.1 uncultured Staphylococcaceae bacterium
AACTCGCTACCTCCTGCGTGCAAAGCAGGCGCTCTCCCAGGTGAGCTACGGCCCCTCATTAACCACGCTTATTTATTGTAAACGCTTTTGTGCAATTATGCAATAGTTTTTTTAATAAATTAATCGATAAAATTGGCGATTGTGGTCCTCATTTTGTCGCCTTTTATTCATTCTCTTATATTTTTCAAAGAAAAAAAGATAAAAAAATGATATGCCTTTAGCTCAAGACATACCATCTTTAATATTAATTATTTAGCTTTTATTATGATTGCGCTATAACCAGGCAAAGAACTTGTCGTAGCGTTATTCAACGAATAAATAACTTCACCAGCATATCCACTGATTGATATAGTTTTAGAACCGTAGTTTTGGAAACAATAGTATGTTGCATCCTCCCCAACTCGTTTAAAAGCAAATACTTCTCCTGCATTAGAAATATCAATGGCTTTATATTCACCATTAATTAAAGCTTTTGTTGAAGATTTAATATTTGTTAATGTTGAAAATACATTTAACAAGGAATTCACATCCTCTTTTTGTTCATTAACACCATCCAAATCTTTATTATAATTATCCCATTCAATCTTATAAGAACGATCGCCTGAAAAAGAGAATTCTGTTGTTTCCTCAGTCTTAGTCTTCGCCCATTTAAATGGTTGACGATACCAACGGTCAGCATGTAATGTTGATCCATCCTGATTATTTCCAGACATACCTAATTCATCACCATAATATATCCACGATATACCAGGTAAAGTCAACAATGTGGAGGCATATACTTTGGCTAATTTAATACCTGTACTAGCGTTACTTGTCGTTACATCTTTTGCTTCTACATCAGTTCCTTTATCATTCATTTTACCAACCATGTTATTCATCATTCTTTCAACATCATGATTCGATGTAAATAATGAATCAATTGCCTTATTATCACCACGATACTTGTTATATGTTTCTAATGTTCCTGGATAATTCCATTTTCCACCATATTGGACAGTAATACCATTATCGCCAGGAGTAAAACTATCAGTGCTACTTTGTCCGCCAGAAATAGTTTTTGCTTTCCAGTACCCTAAAGAAGCGGAAACCGCAACTTGTGATAAATTATAATACATATAGAAGTTTAACATTGAATCTAAACCTTCGTAATATGGTGCAACTCGATAAGCGTGACCATCAAAATTTTCACCGACAATAAAGGCGTTAGGATAAATTTCTTTAATACGCGCATTAAATTCTCTAAAGAAATGTAAATTTTTTGTTAAGTTGCTAGAATAATCTGTTTTTGTTTTTTCATCATAATCTTCAAGAATTGAATCGCCTGCGCTCTTAGAAGTTTCATCGGCCATATAAATATGTTTTACAGCATCAATACGGAAACCAGATACACCTTTATTAAGCCAGAATAATCCGACATCAACAATCGCATTTCTTGTGCCTTGATAAGAATAATTTAATTCCGGCATCGAACTAGCAAATTTTCCATAATACGAATAATCATAAGTTGAATAAGCATGCCAATCATCCGTTAAATCATCAGTATTATGGTTCTTCCATTGATAATAACCACGATACTCTTCTAAAAGTGATGTGGAATTTTGAAACCAAATATTGTTAATTGAAGTATGATTTATAACAAGGTCCATGATAATTCTTATATTTTTTTCTTTTGCTCGCCGTAATAACTCTTCATAATCAGCCATTGCTGATTCTTCAGTCGGACGTCCTTTTTCATCCAATTTATCAGAGAAGTTCGTATTTTTAGAGCCAAATTTGCGATCAACAACACAATAATTAGAAATATCATATCCATGATAACTATCCGACTGTTGAATAGGTGTTAACCATAGAGCATTTATATGCAAGACATCTTTAAAATAATCTAAATGGTCGGTTATACCTTTTATATCTCCCATACCATCACCATCAGAATCGGCAAAGCTTGCGACCATAACTTGATAACCTGTACCAACATTTTGATAAAAATCTTCTGATGTTTTAGCCTTGTCATATGTTTTCGAAAAATCAACATTATCATATTTTGCCGAGACATTGGTGCCATCATCATTTTCATATGGATTCGATGGCATACTATCATCACCTAAATAATGATATGAAAAATCGTTAACATTATCTTGAATAGCAAAGATATGATAGGAGCCATCATCCCATTTAGCGTCCGCTAAAGAGAAATATTTATTGCCACCATCAGATTTCCAGTGACCACTTGAATTCTTCGAATCTTTATAAACAATTAAAAATCCAATTTCTTCACATGGCTCACCATCATTATAAAAATGCACTGTTTCATTGCCTTTATTACCGCCATCAGAATATGTTTTGGTCAAATCCAATTCAGCAACGGCTCCTCCATAATCATCATATTTTAAAGTGCCATTTTCTTGACTCCATTCAACCTCACGCCCTGATAAGTCATTTGGCTTATGTTGCCAAATCCATAAATTCCAGTTATTGTAATCATCAATACTATGATCAAATCGATAATAGTGAATATATAAATGATCGGGTTTAGTATACTCTTTAACACTATTTTCATAATCATCGACGCCAATTACCGGTCGATCAATTTTTTCCCATTTGGCATAAAGAGTTAAATTGTAATCAGGCATTGTATCAAATACAAATTCTTCATGATATATTCCATAATCCTTATACCAACCTATAAATTTATAGCCACCAGGTTTCGTAGGATCATCTGGTTTAGTTATTTTTTCACCGGCTTTTTTTATAATGGCATCAACTTCTGTACCACCATCGGTATAAAAACTAATACGATATTTTGATTCATATTCATAAGATATTGGTAAATCATTGCTATGATCATTGTTAGAAGTACCACAACTAAAAAGAAAAGTTGATGATAGAACTATTAAACATCCTTTAGATATATACTTTTTCATTCTATCACCCCTATCGCATGCTGATTGTGGCATTAAAGATATCATTGTTCCATGGGTCGCCAACAAAATAAATATCATATGCGCATGTTTCATTTATGGATACTTCTAAATCAATTGATTGTTTTTTAATACCATTTTGATACATGATGGCAATAACCCCTTCAATGGTATATTCATTATCTAATTCTACGCTAAACATATAATCATTACCCGAAACTAATTCCATTGATCCTTGCGTATCTTCAGCATTGTCCCAAGCCACTTCATTGCTAAACAAACTACCGCTTCTATCTTTTCCCCAATAATAAATCTTAGGATTGGTCACTACTGGATTCCATTCAGGAATTGTGTAGTAAAAATCAACTTTAAAAGTTGTGTCAGTAACCGATTGACCAAGTGATAATCCGGAAACAGAAACAGTCATCGTTTGCTCGTCTGCTTCAAAAATATATACTTGTCCGCTACTGGGAGTTAAAACATTATTATTAACTTGAACAATAGGAGTACCAACATATCCATCTGAAATATTAATCTTAAAAGAAACACTTGTTCCTAAATCAACTTGAGTTGGTAAACTACTTCCATCGACTGCTTGATAAGAAAAACTAGCATCATTAGTCCATTGAATTGTAGCCTTTTCAACAATTGTTGAAGAAGATGTTTCCCAATTTGCGTACAATGTTGTATCGGCCCGTACTTTATCATTATAGACAAGCCATGGTACTTTACAATACTTATCATGATACCAATCATCAAAGGTATATCCTTCACGAGTTGGCTTTTCATCTAAATAATCTTTAAGACCAACACCCGTTCTAGTGCGGTCAACTTCAAATGTTTTAAAGACTCCGCCACCCTCGTAATTTAAATCGAGGGTGACTGTCCATGTTTCCGTTTTATTAATATCATTGGTGGAATCATTATTATTACTATTACCACACGCTACAAGAGACATAAGGGGAATAAGCAATAATAAAATTCTTTTAAATAATTTCATACTAATTAACCTCTTTTAGTAATTGAAGCTTCAAAATTGCCATTTGGCCATTGTCCACCGATAAATGTTATATCATATTCTCCGGCTTCATTAATAGATAACGCTCCACCTTCGAATGAAACTATGTCAATTGATTGCTTTTTAACGCCATCTTGATACATTACGACAATAACTCCGGTAATCGTGCAATTATCATCTAATTCAACACTCATTTTATAAGTATTGTTTTCCACTAAGGTCATCGATCCTAATGTATCACTAGCATTATCCCAATCAAGTGTATTGCGGTATTCATTTCCATCGCCATCAGTTCCCCAGTAATAGAGTTTAGGATTAGTTACTGGTGGATTCCATTCTGGTATTGTGTAATAAAAATCAACAGTTTCTAATTTAACTAAACCGGTAATCTTAATAACAATACGGCGTGTGGTAGCCACAAATGAATAAATACCTTCTTGAGCAACAAGTTCTTCCGCATTGGCGTACACTTTATAATCGTTTTCATATTCTTCTAAAAGAATGTTAACTTTAAATGATACTGTGACATCATTATCAACAGATAATGGTAAATCTTTATCATCAATAGATATGAATTGATAATCATCCGATTCTGTCCAAATAATAGTTGATTTAGTGTCATTAGGATCAAAGCCATCGCACACCACTTTATTGTTTTCATAATAATATAAAGTTGATTTTGTGGCATAAGATGTCACTAATTCTAAATCCTCTGTTTGTAATGCTTCACTAGCGCCATTATTAAAGATAACCATATTATAATTAAAATCATCTATGGATTCGATTTCATATGTATAATAACCTGTTTTCGAATCATAATTCATTTCCACACCAGGCCAACTATTATTAACATCTTCAGTTCCATAACGCCACATATAAATATATACTGTATCCCAATTATTAGCATTATCATAATACACATAATATGAGCCGGATGTTTTTTTCACTAATCCACTGATAGTTAAAGTAGTATTCCCCGTTATTGAATACGTATATATTCCATCATTTGGTTCTACTTCAACACCATTTGCTTTAACCACGGGGTTTCCTTCATAATTTTCTTCATCAACGACAATCTTGAATTGTATTACTTCGCCATATTCAGCCGAATAAGTTAATGATCCACCATCAATAGAGACATACTCTGCTCCAAATGTTGATTGATAATTAATCGTATAAGTATTCACATCAATCGGGTCATCATTACGTTCCCAGCAAGCATATATTGTCGTATTTTTAATAATAATATCATTATCAAAATCCCATTTATGATCATTACGACAATATGGATCACTATACCAATCTACAAAATCATATCCCGAACGTATCGGATTAGCGGGCTTTTGAACTGTTTCTCCGTCTTTAACTTTACTTTCTAAATAAGTTTTAAAACCTGTTTCATAATTGTAATCAAAAGTTACTGTCCATACATCACCCGTCGGAATATAAATGCTCGATGCAGATGATGACGAATTATTACTATTAGTACTTGATGGTTCAACCACCGAAGATGGGACATTTTCCGAAGTAGAATCACTAGGATTATTCTCTTTTTTATTACAAGCACTCAAAAGAGTGGTCGTTGCTAGAAGTAATAATGATAATGTCCGATATATACTTTTTTTCATCTTAGCATCCTCTCTTTCTTTGCACAAAATAACCTAATGCAATAACTAATAATCCACAAATAGTAAATGCAATAGCGTTTCCAAAATAGGCACCTTGATATTTATTTACCATACTATTGATAATCGCATCACCGGTTAAATCTAAATCCGGATTGTATTCACCATTAGTGCCTCCACCAATAGATGGAGCCACAAAGGACCAATCTAAATCACCCACACCTTGATAGGCTTTTTCTTGATAATTAGCATTTGCTTTCTTTTTATTAACTAAAACAATCGTTTCATTACGAGCAATAGTGACACTACTGACACTATCACCAATTTCCACTTTTCCGTTTTTATTAAATACAATAGCCCATTCACCACTATAATCAAGATTATATGTTCTACTGTCACCAGCATTAGTTACAACATATATTTGTCCAAAAGTATCTTCTTTACCTGTTAAAACATACGCTAATAAACCATTGCCGCCTTCATATCTAAATTCTAAAGCATTATCTATTTCATCTCTTGTTTTTAAACGGAAAAGATTATGCTCTTTTCGTAAACTTATTAAATCTTTGTAGTAATCATAAACATTGCTATATTTAAGTTTTCGATCATAATGTAATGCATTAACATCATCACTTGATTTATACGAATTAGCGTCATATGAATTACCATCAACGCCTATAATCTCACGACCAACATCTGCCACTTTATCATATGGCTTCGTTCGTAAGAATTCTTGTCCTTCTTGAATAAATGGAATGCCTTGTGAAAACATCAAAATGGAATCGGCTTGCTTATTCATTTCAATCTTTTGTGATTCTGATTTACTAGAAGAAGCATTTATTTTATCCCAAAGTGCTAAATTATCATGACATGCCGCATAATTGATAAATCTTCCGGGATCTAATGATTCATAACCAGGATAATATCCACTGATAGTGGGCATAATCTTTGATTTGGCTGTTCCTTGATTAGCGGTTTGTACATAACCGCCATCCGTTCCTTCATTGGATCCTCTTAAGCCATCACGACCCGCATCATTGAAAATTCCGACACCATGAACTGAAGAAATAGTATTTACTTTTGTTTGCGTGTAATTGCGGCCTGAACCACCGCCACCATCACCATCCCATGGTTCACCATAAACCATGACATTACTATATTTACTTTCTAATTGATCATAAACTTCACTCATTGTTGTCGTATCAATTAAAGCCATTAAATCAAAACGGAAACCAGAGAGATTATATTCATCAAACAAAAATTCCGTTGAATCTAAGATAAATTTACGAACCATGGATCTTTGAGAAGCCATTTCGTTACCACATCCTGATCCATTATAATAATCACCATCAGCGGTCATACGATGATAGTAATCAGGAACAATTAAATCAAAGTTCGATGTTGCTGACTTTGATGTATGGTTATAAACAACATCCATATTAATTCCAATACCCGCTTCGGTTAAAGCCTTAACCATTTGTTTAAATTCTTTAATACGTACAAAACCATCATATGGATCTGTCGAATATGAACCTTCTAAACAGTTGTAATTCAATGGATCATAACCCCAGTTACGACCTTCATTGGTAGTTTCATCAACGCTTGAATAATCGTAAGTTGGCATTATTTGAACATGGGTAATACCTAATTCTTTAATATGATCTAAGCCTGTCGAAACTGATTGGTATTTGGTACCTTTTTGTGTTAAGCCTAAATACTTACCACGCCATTCTTCTTTACCACCCCAAGTAGAATCAATAGTCATATCACGAATATGCATTTCATATACAATAGCGTCCGTTGTTTTTTGAATTTGATCAGCCCGTATTCCTTTTTTAAATTGAACTTCTTCATTTATTTGATCAAAATCAACGACTAAACCACGTAAGCCATTCACGCCACACCCTTTAGCGTAAGGATCAATAGTCTCATTTGTCACATCACCATTAGTAACTGCATAGGTGTAATAACATCCATGCATGATTGCTGGTTCGGTATGTGACCAAACACCTTTAGTCAACTTATCCATGTAAAAAATCTTTGTCGGTGTATCGCTACCGCCTAATGATTTTGGAGTACCAGTATTATAAATCTTAAGGACAACTGATGAAGCTAACGGAGCCCAAAGTTTAAATGTTGTCGTGCCCCGATTTTTATTAAATGTCACACCTAAATCATCACCATCGTACGTATAATTATTAACAAATTGCGTAGTATCATAAATACCTGAAAAAGTACATTTAGCCTCACGTTGACCGGTTTTAAAATCAACCATAACTTTATAAGATGAGGTTATCGATATATACTCATTAAAAGTTGCAGTAATAGTTCCACTTGTATATCCAAAAGAATAATTATGTGTCTCTTCTCCATTCACGTAAACATGAAACATTGCGTCACTAATAGTAGAAGATGCAATAACTTTTGTCTTTAAAATTTTTAATGAAGTAAAAATAGAAGAAGTAATTTTATCATTTTTGGCTTCATCTTCTGAATAATAAATTCCCTTTAAGCCTTGAACAAGCCAAATTTCATAATTTCCATTTTCACAAGTTAATGGTATTTCTAAAAAGCGATCAGACGATATGTCTTTATCCGACCAGGCGGATCCACCTTTACGGACAATAAAGCCCATTTTAGTCATGCCTTCGTAATCACCTGTTAAGGACACTACCGCAATTTTTCCATAACTGTCACTATTTGAAAAATTAAAAGCTTGCGCTTCTCCTCCGCCAGGACTTTCATTCCAAGTATAAAAATCCCAACCATTATAATTACCATCATTACGTTTATAATGCACAGTAATTTTTGTAGTTGATGCTTCCGCCGCTAAGGAACGATTCACTTTAGGTGTAATCGAACAAAAAATACTCATAAGCATTAGCCACACAAAAATAAATCTTTTCTTTATTTTTTTATTCATAAAATTTCCTCCTTTAAAAATAAACATTTATTTTTATAGACTCCACTAGCTACATAATAGAATACCATATTGTTATGATAAATGTAAGCGTTTTCTATAAGTTGAATCATTGAATCATTATATAAAGATATACTTTTTCTAAAAAATGCCATTACTGTATACTTTTCTTTTGAATTAGGCGATAAAAAAGTGTCATATAAAATGACACTCTTCAACATGAATTTAAAAAGATATTAATTATTTATCATTATTTATTAGTTCACGCAAAGCTTCGATAGCCACTTCGATTGCGGTTTCTGTATCATGAACTTGTTTATTATCTAATCTACGTTTTGCTCTTTCTTGATTAGCAACAACTAAAAAACAAGAACCGACTCTTACCTTTAAGTAACTTGCTGTAATGAATAATGCCGCGGACTCCATTTCACTAGCTTTACATCCTAAGGCACACCAAGCATCCCATTTTCGTAATAGTTCTGTAGCGTTTGGAAGCGTTTCCGGTCGATGTTGCCCATAGAATGCATCCTTGCATTGTACCACACCGATATGACTTTTAACTTTTAGTTTATCACTAGCTTTTTTTAAAGCACACATGACATCAAAATCGGCGACTGCGGGATACTCAATTGGCGCATACTCTTTTGATGTACCTTCAAAACGTACAGCAGCTTGAGCAATAACAACATCTCCGCCTTTTACATCTAAATCCATTCCTCCACATGTACCAACACGAATAAATGTGTGGGCTCCACACGCTACTAACTCTTCAAGAGCAATCGAAGCCGATGGTCCACCAATACCTGTTGAAGTAACTGAGACTTTTACTCCATCTAAATAGCCAGTATATGTGACAAATTCACGCGAATCACCAACTAATTTAGCATTTTCAAAATGAGCAGCAATTTTTGAACATCTTTTAGGATCTCCTGGTAAAATAACATATTTGCCAATATCTTCTGGTCCGACACCAATGTGGTATTGTTTTCCTGAGCCTTCAGTATAATCAATCATTTTTCTTAACCTTCTCTTTCTTTTTGTTAATTATAACACAATCCGCCTATAATGTATAAAAATTAAAGTAAAACTACATGTTTTATATATGTTAATATGTAAGAATAAATAAAAAAAACTCCATATTATCTATGGAGATGCTCCACATGCATGGAGCGGGATCGGGGTTGCCACTTCGTCGCCGAAGCGGTTGCCTACTTCAAAGCCCATCTACGTGAGACCGACTTCGCACTCATATTATATGCATAAACAAAAAAAAATAGTCAAGAAAGGAGAATTAAAAATAGTAATTACGCATGAAAAAAAGCATAAAAACACGAAGAAAAAAATAAAT
>CAZJKC010000054.1:0-9764 GCA_964546565.1 uncultured Staphylococcaceae bacterium
TAATACATTTTTGACATTTTATAGTTTTATCTCGAAAAAATGGGGAAACTCAAATCTATAGCTGACTAGTGTATTTCATCTAAAAATGCTATAATTTTATTATTATAATTAACTTCTGATTAGAAATTACAAATGGAGGAACATCTATGGAATTAAGAAATAAAACTGATTTAACATTAGATTTGCAGGTTAATTTTTCAAAAAAATTATTTTGGAATTCAAATCGTAAAATGATTATCATTGTCGAAGCCATTTTACTAGCGGTCATCGTCCTTATCTTAACCGTTTATCAAGATAAGTTGTGGCTCGCTATTGTATCCGGTATATTAGCGATATTGATTCCCTTTTTCCTTAAATACTTTATCGATAAAACAACAAAAAAGGTATTACAAGAATCACAAGAAAAAGAAGGTAGTATTGATGCTTCCATGGATTATATATTCCATGAAGATAAAATGGAAATTAAACTATCTGTTAACACTTATTCGTCAATGATGACTTATGATTATGAGCAATTCATGCAAATAGTTGAAACAAATGATGTCTTTGCTTTTATTTTAGAAAATAATCAAGCATTTTATGTAAATAAAAAAGGATTTTATGAAGGTCAAAGCGAAACTTTATCAAGCATAGTTAAAAGTTTAATAGCGTATAAGAAAATATAAATAAACAATTAAATGGGTGATTGAAAATGAAAAAAAATAGATATTTATTATTAGCTTTATCTTTTATATTAGGCGGTTGTTCTTTTAATCCGACTTTCAGTAATTCTTCCAATAGCGATAACCATAATACAAGTGATAATTTAATGCCTAATTCATCTAGTGAATCTAATACATCTAACCCCATAACAAGCGATGATGAATTAACAGAAAATGATTTATTTGATATTCATAACACTATATCAATAAACATCGATATTTCTTCTGAAGAATTGCAAAAAATTCAAAATGATTATAAGTCCTATTCTTCTAGAGGATTAAAATCACCAATATACCGTTATGCTAAATCAGTAACATTTACAATTTGTAAAAATGGAAAAGAATATCAATATTCATTTGATCATGTCGGAATACGCATGAAAGGAAATACCTCACGTCATGAATTCATCAATGAAAACAATGAATTATATAGCAATATTCATTTAAAATTATCTTTTGAAGAAACATTTGATGACCCAAATTATTATAATAATGATGAAATAATGACTTGGACTGAGGAAGAGAAAGCCCTTCAAGAAGATCGTACTTTTTTCAATATGAGTAAAATTGATTTACGCTACAACAAAAATGTTGATTACTCATGGATTAGAGAACATTATGCTTTAGAAATGTTTCGTAATTTTGGGATAATGACCCAAAGAAGTAACTTTAGTAAAGTAATCATTAAACAAGAAGAGAAAAGTATCAATTATGGCGTATATCTCTTAACAGAGCCTTTGAATAAAACCTTTATTAAATCACGCTTAGATGATGAAAATAATTATATTAATATGGGGACATGGAAAGAAGAGAAAAATGGCACTTTCGGTGTTAATGATTCAAAATATGGTCAATTATATAAAGCCTCATATGGTATTAATACTTATAATCCCGGGACCGGAGCGGATATGAGTTATACCGATGATAACCTTTTTGGAGTAGAGCCTGATGATAGTAGTTATACTCCCATATATGATTTAAAAACGAATAAAAAAAATCCCGACCATTCCTTAATAAAACAAGCTTTTAATTCTTTAAAAAATGATAAGGAAGAAACAATTGGAGATTATATCGACTTAGAATACTTTGCAATGTATGAAGCTGTAGCGACTATTTTAGGTAATCCTGATGATTTACGAAATAATTACAATAATTATGCATTATACTTCCGTAAAACCGACGGTAAAATGATTATTATTCCTATTGATGAAGATCGTGTCTTAGGAATATCAAAAGATTGGGATCCATCGAATAATGCAATGAGTGAAGTAGGACCGTTTGCGAAAAAGGCTATCGGCACTAATAACGAGCAACACAATAATCTCTATTTAAAAACAATTCTTGACGCCAATAGCCAAACATATCAAATGTACAAAAATAATTTAGAAACAATTCTTAAAAGTGATTGGGTAAAAAAAGAACACTTTAATCAAATGTATGAAATTGTAAAAAATAATTATGAAGAATTTTCAGACTCTTCTTTAATAAATTATCAGTGGTCATTAAATTCCTCATATAATGGCATTTATGAAAATATGAGTTTTAGTGAATATATCAATAAAAAGATAACAATTATCAATAACGCTCTTAGTGGCCAAAATATTGATGCCTCAACTAATAAGTTTAATCTTTCTTCCTGTAACAATATTTATTTGCGTTATACAGATTATTGGACTATCGCTGATGAAACTAATCAATTCGCATATGACTCATCGACAGAATTATATTATTTCGATCATAAAATTGTTGAAAAAGACATCAAAGAGTTCGAATGTAAAGTATTTACGACTGATTTAGGATATGACCTATGGTTAATGAATGAGTATAATGGTGGCCCTTTAAAAAAAGGGGATAACACGGTTATTAATTTAAATAAAAATGATGTCAATCATACTCTTCGCTTTACCTTATCTACAAAAGACGAAACATTGTCTTGGGAAATAATTTGAATAATAAAATAGTCATTTTTCTAATAACAATAAAAGGACTTTTCTAATCTATTTTTATATGAAATTATTAGCAAATTAATATTGCATATTAATAAAGAGAATGAGTATAATTTAAGAGTAAAAATTAATCGGTAGGCAAGATTAACACAAAGATACGGGTTGTTACCGCAAAATAGTGGAGACACTATGAGATGGTTAGCAGAGATTGTCGAAGACAAGGCATTATCTAACACAATTGCATCGCTTTGTGAAATTAAAGCTCAAACGTTATTAACATTATATTTGTTTGCACTTTTTATTGACGTCTATTTGATTAATAGACGTTTTTTAATTAAAGGAGGCCAAATTAATGGATGAAATGGATGAAAAAATAGCCCAGCTTTTATCTTTGATTAGATCTCATAAGAGTAATGAAGAAATCAAAAATGCCTTAGAACATTACCATGATAGCGATATTGCTGACGCTATCCCGCATTTAAACAAAGATGAACGAAAGAAACTATACGCTATAATAGGTATTCAAGCCACTTCTGATGTCTTTACATATCTCGATGATGTCGAAGATTACGTTGATGAATTAGAAAATGATAAAGTTGCGGATATTATTGAATTAATGGACGCCGATGATGCTGTTGATATATTAGAAGAGCTCGATGAAGACGACCAAAAAGAAATTGTCCGCTTAATGGATAATGAAGCCGTCGAAGATATTAAAATGATTTCATCTTATGATGAGTCCCAAGTAGGCTCACGTATGACCACTAATTTTATTGCGGTATCCAAGCAATTAACGATTAAAGAAGTCATGAAAACCGTTGTTAAGGAAGCTCCTGAAAATGATAATATCGGTACGATATATGTTGTTGATGAAAACGATATTTTTTATGGATCTATTGATTTAAAAGATTTAATTATTGCTCGTAGTAATGATGAATTATCATCAATTATTAGAACCAATTATCCTTTCTTAAAGGCCGAAGAAAAGTTTAGTGACTGCTTAAATGATTTAAAAGAATACACTTTAGATATGATTCCTGTATTAAATGATAATCAACACTTAGTAGGTGTTATTACTAGCTCCGACTTAGTGGAAGCAATTGATGATGAAATGGGCGATGATTACGCTAAATTAGCGGGTTTAACTGACGAAGAAGAAATGAATGAACCCTTAAAGGCATCATTAAGAAAAAGATTACCATGGTTAGCACTTTTACTTTTACTCGGATTGTGTGTTTCCTTAATTATCTCCCAATTTGAAGCTATTATTGCCGTCATACCTGTTATCGTTTTCTTTCAATCAACTGTTCTTGATATGGCCGGTAATGTTGGCACACAATCTTTAGCGGTCACCATTCGTTCTTTAGTAGATGATGATGATTTAGAAAGAAAAACGATTTGGAAAATGATTTTTAAAGAAGTCCGTGTCGGCTTTATTAATGGGATTGTTATTGGTTCACTCGCTTTTCTAGTGGTTTTCCTTTTCTTATTAATCAAGCATCAACCAATATCAAGTGATGTATTCATGATAAGTGAAGCCTTGCTTTTATCAAGCGGAGTATTAATCTCCTTAGTGATTGCTTTGACATTAGCGAGTTTTTTAGGGACATCAATTCCTGTTTTATTAAAAAAACTTAAATTTGACCCTGCTGTCGCTAGCGGACCTTTAATTACGACATTGAATGATATTGTCGCAATAATTTCTTATTACGGACTTTGTATGCTTTTATTTAATATATTATAATATATATAATATTTATATATGCACTAGCTTAATGAAAAAGGAGGTATAAACGATATGGGTAAAGTAAAGAAAAAAATGCCAATTAATAAAGAAAAAACAAAAAAGACTCACCCCGAGCAAGAATTGTATCGTTTTAAAGTTCATACTCCTTTACCATTAATGTCTTATTTAATATCAAAACTTCCTTTTTGTAGCCGTACTAAAATAAAGAGTTACTTAAGTCATAATCAAGTTTTAGTTGATGGTATGGTTGTCACAAAATTTGATTTTCCCTTGGCCGCAGAAGATGTTGTAACGATAATCAAACATGGTCATAAGCCAGAAAAACAAAGCCTTTCCACTCTTGATATTATTTATGAAGATGAAGACTTTATCGTCATTAATAAGCCTAGTGGACTTTTAAGTATCGCTTCGGATACTGAAAAAGAAAAAACCGCTTATCGTTTATTAAACGATTATGTGCGACGTAAGGACTCCAAACAAAGAATATATGTCGTACATCGCATTGATCGTGATACCTCAGGAGTTTTAGTAGTGGCGAAAAACGCTAAAGTACGTGATGCTTTACAAAAGCATTGGAATGATTATGTTTCTTATCGAGGATATTACGCTATTGTGGTGGGTAAAATGACTAAAAAAGCTGATACCTTTCATACGTGGTTAGTGGAAAATTCTACTAACTTAATGTATAGCTCGCATCGCAAAGGTGATGGTCAAGAAGCCATAACACATTATACCGTACTAGCGACCAATCAAGATTATTCATTATTAGAAGTAAATATTGATACCGGTCGAAAAAATCAAATTCGTGTTCATTTGCGCGAAAACGGTCATCCTATCGTTGGGGACGAGAAATATGGTCAAAAAGAAACACCAATTGGTCGTCTCGGATTACATGCTTATCAACTAACTTTTAAACATCCATTCAGTAAAAAAGAAATGTCTTTTGTCGCTCCTATGCCAAACGAATTTTCTAGTCTATTTAATTTGTCAATAAAGAAAAAATAAAGGAGGAGGAAAAATGAAATTATTATTAGAAAAGATAAAAGATGCCTTTTTATCAGTATTTCCCATCACTTTGATAGTCTTAATTTTACATTGGACTAGCGTTGTCCGTCTTGAATCATTTGAATTAGGATTATTTATCGTATCGGCTATATTATTAGTATTTGGAATGGCGCTTTTTACTTTAGGAGCAGATGTCGCTATGATGCCCATGGGAAGCGCAATCGGATCATCATTGACTAAAAAGAAAAAAATATGGATTATCGTTTTATTGTCCTTTGCTTTAGGTACTTTAATTACCATTGCTGAACCCGATTTATCCGTTTTAGCCGGACAAGTTCCTATTAATCCTGATATATTATTTATCATCATTGTATCTGTTGGAGTCGGAGCCTTTTTAGTAATTGGTATTTTACGTATCATTTTTCAAAAAAGCTTAAATATTTTATTAATTGTCTTTTATGGTTTAGTATTCATGATGACTAATATTTGCAATACTAAATTTCTTCCATTAGCCTTTGATTCAGGGGGAGTCACTACCGGTCCTATTACTGTTCCCTTTATTATGGCTATTTGTGCTGGCTTTGCCGCAACTAGAGGTGGTAAAAAGTCAAACGAAGACTCCTTTGGATTAATCGCCCTTTGTTCTATCGGACCGATTTTCTGTGTTGTCTTAATGGGTATATTTTTTAAAGGGAATCCCATATATGAAGCGGAGGCAGTTACCCATTATAGCACTATTTGGCAAACAATTGGCCATGGTTTAACTTCCATGATTGGAGAGGTCGCTATCGCCATCTTGCCGGTCGTTATTTTCTTTTATGTATATCAAGCCATCGATATTAAATTACCTAAACGTCAATTAGCTAAAATTGGTGTTGGTGTTATTTATACCTTTATCGGTTTAGTCTTGTTTTTAACTGCAGCAAATATCGGATTTAAAGATATTGGTAGTAAAATAGGAAAGACGGTCGGTAATTTAGATAATCAATGGTTAGTAGTCTTATTAGGTGGTATTATTGGTTTAGTCGTGGTCTTAGCTGAACCAGCCGTAGCTGTTTTAAATAAACAAGTTGAAGAAATAAGTGGGGGCACTATTTCTAAAAAATCGATGCTCTTATCATTATCAATAGGCGTTGGCTTTTCGATCGCATTGAGTATAATAAGAATAAAGTATAATTTCCCCGTCATGTATTATTTAGTTCCGGGATATATTCTCGTTATTGGTTTATCATTCTTAGTACCGAAACTATATACCGCTATCGCATTCGATTCAGGTGGGGTTGCATCAGGACCTATGACTTCCACTTTTATTCTCCCCTTTGCCATTGGCGTTTGTGAAGCTTTCCATGACTCTGGAGAAGTTATGAATTTAGCTTTTGGCGTTGTTTCAATGGTCGCCTTAACACCATTACTAACAATTCAATTATTAGGATTTAAAGTAGTGGTCAGTCAATACATTTCAAAGAAAAAAGCGCGTGCTCGTATTCGCGAAGAAAACGAAGCAACCATTATTTATTTCAATTAGAAGGAGGAAAATGGCATGGCTATTATTAAAAAAAGCGTTCGCAAAAAGAATGAACCTTCTTCTTTAGATATTAAAAAGATTAAACTGTTATTTATCATCGTTGATCGAGGACAAGCTATTAAATATATGCGGGAAAACGAAAAACATGATGTAACAACTCAACTTGTGTTACTAGGACATGGCACAGCTTCATTAGCCCTTGATTACTTAGGTCTTGGTGACATTAAAAAAGATGTTATTATTAGCGTTATTAAAGAAGAAAAGTGTGCAGAAATCATGTCCGCTATCGAAAATCGTATTAAACATGCTAAAGGTATTGCCTTTACAATACCAATTACAAGCATGATTGGATTATCAATCTATAAGTTTATTACTAAAAGCCCAATTGAAACGAATAAAGAGGTGAAAAAAGATGGAAAATAATCAAGAATTTGAATTAGTCATTTGTATTGTTAATAAAGGATACACCGACTTAGTAATGGAAGCTGCTTCACGTTCTGGAGCTCGTGGGGGAACTGTCATTACCGCTCGTGGATCAGGCAATGAAGAAGCCGAAAAACTATATGGTATTACTATTACTCCTGAAAAAGAAATTGTCCTTATTGTAGTACCTAAAGAGATTAAAGATAATGTTTTAAAAGAAATCTATTTAGATGCTGGATTAGATACTCAAGGACAAGGTATAGCTTTTACTTTACCAATTGATGAAGCCGTTGGTATTAAATTAAATCACAATGAGTAGAAAAGAAATTGTCTTAGATATTGTAAAATTATATATTAAGGAGGCTAAATCTAATGCCAAACTTTATTAAAAAAATGCGCTTATGGATTAATAAACATCAATCTTTATATTTTACTTTATCATTGTTATTTGGTTTGATATTATTAGATGCTTTAATTTTTATTAGAATTAATAATCAAATGCGCTTGATTACTATTCTAATCATTTGCTATTTAATTATTTTATTATGTGGTTCTTTATTCTTTATATTTTTCAAAAGAACTAATAATGTTGATGAAAAGCAATATCCTTCTAATAATCAATTATTAAACAATGAAAAAACAAAGTTTAGCTTATTTCGTAAAATAAGAAAAATATGGCAAATTTGTTGTCAACGGATTGATACATTTTTTAATACTATTTATATTAAATTTCGCCATCTTTTAAATAATTATGGCTATTGGTTATTTGCTAGTGTGATACTAATTCTTGCCATTATTGCTCGTTATTGCTTTGTACGATTTCCTAGTAATGATTTGCATTGGTGCATCTTTAAGTGGATTGAAAACTTTCGTAATAATGGTGGATTAAAGTATTTATCAGCAATGCAAGGTGATTATCCCCCATTCTATATGACTTTGCTGGCTCTTATTAGTTATTTACCTAAAGGACCTGCTGTATCAGGATATGGTAATTCTTCTTATGATAATTACAATCTATATGATATGATTTATGTTAAATCATTAAGTTTTATTTTTGATATCTTACTTGCCATTGGAATATATAAAATTGTTAAGTTATATCATAAAGATAACAAACCATTATGCCTAGCTGCTTTTGCCATTCCTTTATTCTTACCGACTGTCTTTACTAATTCAGCCATTTGGGGCCAATGTGACTCTATGTATGTCGGCTTAGTTGTCTGGTGCGTTTATAGTGCTTTAAATGGTAACTTCTTTAAATCAGGAGTATTCTTAGGACTCGCCTTTGCGCACAAATTACAAACCATATTTATTATTCCATTTCTTGGTTATTTATGGTTGCGTAATCGATATCAACTACGATCTTTTATTGTTGCTGGTTTAGTTTTATTTATTACTTTTATCCCATGCTTACTAGCGGGAGCGTCTCTATCATCGGCACTTGGAAAATATGGTACATTAACAATTGAATATCCTAATCCTAATTACAATTCTGGATCATTATATACATTCATACAAGATATTTATTATTCAAACTCAGATGCCATTTATAAAACACAAACCTACAATTTAATACATTATACAGGTATGGCTTTTGGTTTAGCAGTTACTATTATGGCTTTAGTTATTATTTTCAAAAAGAACATTAAACCTACTAAAGAAGCAATGACTGGGGTGGCCGCATTATTTGCAATGCTAATGCCATTTGTCCTTCCTCATATGCATGAAAGATATTTCTATATGGGAGAAATAATGGTTGTTATTTATTGTTTGACAAGCAAGAAAAAATATTATCTCATACCACTTGTACAATTATCCGGCATTATTACTTATATGCCTTATATATTTAATTCTAATTTCTTTCCTCAAAATTCGCTATTCTCATTAAGAATTGCAACAATTATTAACTTTATAATAATCTATATTATTTGGATGGATATAATGAAAAATCCCCGCTATAAAAAGGAATTGGATGATTTAAATCAACTAGTTACGGAATAAAGAAATTAAACAACTTTGTCTCTTTTTTCACACTTCTTTATTCTTCTATTTCAACTTCCAAAAAACTTTTATTATTTACTTTCTTTCATGATATACTTTAATTAAAGAAAAAGGAGGATGTTGTATGGCTAATTTTTTAAATTTAGGTAATGAGAAGTTCGCAAGCATTGTTCATCAAAGAATATTTATTGATAAATCAATGTTGATTAAGTATTGTAATTTAAATATCAAGGATTATGATTCGCCTCGTTTTATGTGCGTTACGCGTCCTCGTCGTTTTGGAAAGACCATGGCGTTATCAATGCTAGAAGCATATTATTCAAAAGGTTGTGATTCTAAAGAATTATTTAAAGATTTAAAGATATATCAAGATCCTTCTTTTGAAAAGCATTTAAATCAATATAATGTCATTACTA
>CAZJKC010000055.1:0-9218 GCA_964546565.1 uncultured Staphylococcaceae bacterium
GGTTTTACTTCTTTATTTTTCTTAATTTTTTAATCGTAAAATGGGGAAACTCAAAAAAAGCGTAAAGTAAATTACTATTCATATATTTTTCTTCGAAAAGTTAAGTAAAAGAGTTTTTTATCAATAAAAGATTCCCATACATCCGACTTTGTTGTATATTTTACCTATTTATTTTTGTATAATATTAAGAAAGGAGCCTCTCTTATATGATATTAACTGCTTTAGACTTATGGGAATTTATTAAATATATAATTGTCGCTATCGTGCAAGGAATTGCTGAAATATTACCTATTTCTTCTTCTGGGCATATAACTCTCGTGGAAAGTATTTTAAATATAACACCATCATTGACTTTTTCTATTTTTCTCCATACCGGTAGTCTTATCGCTGTTATCTGTTATTTTTATAAAGATTTATGGATGATGATTCGCGCTTTTTTTCTTTATCTTTTTAAGAAAAATCGTGATGAGGATGTTTGCCGATCTTTTCACTTACTAATCATGCTTATTATAGCTACTATACCGGCAGGCCTTATCGGTGTCCTCTTTAGTGATTTAATCGATTCCGTTTTCTCTGATGTTTTGTACATTTCCATTAACTTTATAATCACCGGCATCATTATTTTATTTATCAGTCGTTTAAAATACGAAAGGAAAATTGAAAGCATGACTTATCTTGATGCCTTGGTAATCGGGTCAGCTCAAGCTATTGGAGTACTTCCAGGTATCTCACGTTCTGGTATTACGCTTTCCGGTTTAAAATGTCGCAAATTTAATAATGAAGACTCCGCCAATTTTGCCTTTTTAATGTTTATTCCCATTACGGCCGGATCTTTCTTGTATGAAATTTTTAAAATAATAAAAACTCCGGCATCTTTTGATTCCTCTAATATCGCACCATATATAGTAAGCACAATAGTCGCAGGTGTTGTTACCTATATCGCTTTATGCTTATTATTAAAAATAGTTCGAAAAGGAAAAATAAAATACTTTAGTTTTTACTTATTCTTAGTCGGTATTGTGACATTAATATTACGTCTATGCCATGTTCTTTAGTTCATTATAAAAATAACTAACAAAAAAACTGTTGATTGTCATCAATGTTATTCACATTAAAACTTTCAACAGTTTTTATTTTTTATTCTTCTTCTACAATATTATTCTCTTCTTCTTCGTGATCAACAAAAGCAATGGAAGAGATTTCTTGACCTTCATCTAGTCTTATTAAACGTACTCCTTGCGTATTACGACCCGCTACTTTAACTTGTTGTAAAGGCATTCTAATAATAATGCCAGCTTTGGTCATAATCATTAAATCTTCATTACCATTAACAGCACGCATTGCAACTAAACTACCGGTCTTTTCAGTGGCGTTCAATGTAATAACACCCTTAGTTCCTCTAGAAGTTAAACGATAGTCTTCAAAACGTGACATTTTTCCATATCCATGTTCGGAGACTGCCAAAACTAAATTACCATCTAATGATGTGGTTGCTCCAATGACATATCCGCCATCAAGGTTCATACCTTTAACTCCGCTAGCGGTACGTCCCATTGTTCGCACATCGCTTTCATGGAATTTAACCATCTTGCCTAAACTCGAAGCAATACCAATAAAACATTGTCCATCCGTATGTTTAACAGCAAATAACTCATCGCCTTCTTTAAGGGAAATGCTTATTTTACCATTTTGTCTAATGGAGGCAAATTCTTTAATATCCGTTCGCTTTACAATACCTTCTTTTGTAATAAAGAATAAATAATGTCCATCAAGATATTCATCTACTGCTAAAACAGACATCACTTTTTCATCTTTTTCAAAATTCAAAAGATTGACAATGGGTAGGCCTTTTGATGTCCGTGAGAATTCCGGTATTTGATATCCACGAATTCGATATACTTTACCTTTGTCTGTAAAGAACAACACATCTGTATGGGTTTTCGAGTGTACAAGCATATCAACCGCATCATTTTCATTAGTGGTCATACCTTTAATACCACGTCCCCCTCTATTCTGGGCCTTATATGTGTCGGTAGCGACTCGTTTGATATAGCCATTTTTAGTGATAGTAACAATAATTTCTTCTTGTGGTATAAGATCTTCATCATCGATAGAAGATAAATCGTTAGAAATTTCTGTTTTTCTTTCATCACCAAATCGTTCTTTAATTTCATCAAGTTCTTCTAAAACTTTTTCAACGATATTCTCTCGCGAGCTTAATAAGGTGTTATATGTATCGATTAATTCATGCAATTTTGCTATTTCATCTTCAATTTTACCTTTTTCTAGTCCCGTTAATTTTGCTAATCTCATATCAAGAATTTCTTTGGCTTGTATATCAGTAAAATTAAAACGCTCCATCAAGGCTTGCTTAGCAATATCAGTATTAGCTGAATTACGGATGATCGATACCACTTCATCAATGTTATCTTGGGCAATTAACAAACCTTCTAAAATATGATTTCTAGCAATAGCTTTATTAAGTAAGAAGCGCGTTCTTCTTTCCACAACTTCAATTTGATGTTCTAGATATAATCTTAAAACCTCGGTTATTGGTAAAATGCGTGGTTGCCCATGATCGAGCACTAACATAATAACGCCATATGATACTTGCAATTGAGTATTCTTGTACAATTGATTCAAGATAACATCAGGAATAACATCTCTTCTTAAATCAATGACAATCCGAATTCCTTCTTTATTTGATTCATCACGTAAATCGGTAATACCTTCTATTTTTTTATCACGAACCAATCTCGCAATTGCTTCAATCATATTGGCTTTATTTACTTGATATGGTATTTCTGTAACAATTATCCGCTTCCGGCCATTTTCTCTTTCAACAATTTCTGCTTTCGAACGAATTACAATACTTCCTTGTCCAGTTTCATACGCTTTACGTATTCCACCTTTTCCTAAAATAATACCACCTGTTGGAAAATCAGGACCATGTAAACAAGTACTCATCAATTCTAAAGGTGTTACTTCGGGATTATGGGCTATCATTTTTACCGCTTCAATTACTTCATTTAAGTTATGAGGTGGAATATTCGTAGCCATACCAACCGCAATACCCGATGCTCCATTAACTAAAAGATTTGGGAACCGTGCTGGTAAAACAACTGGCTCTTTTTCACTACCATCATAATTATCCATGAAATCGACTGTATCATTATCAATATCACGAACCATTTCCATGGCAATTTTTGACATTCTTGCTTCGGTATAACGCATGGCCGCCGGGTCATCACCATCAACAGATCCAAAGTTACCATGACCATCGACTAAGGTATAACGAATGGAAAATGGTTGTGCTAAACGGACCAATGTTCCATAAATCGCGGCATCACCATGGGGGTGATATTTACCCATAACGTCACCGACAATACGAGCTGACTTTTTATAAGGCTTATCCGGTTGCATTCCTAAAGCATCCATTCCATAAATAATACGACGATGGACCGGTTTTAATCCATCACGTACATCCGGAATCGCTCTTGATACAATAACAGACATCGAATAATCCAAAAAGGAGGTCCTTACTTCATTAGCTAAATCGGTATCTTGCAAACCAGCAACAATACCTTCTTCTAATTCGGATAATTCATTAGCTTCTTCAATTTCTTCTTCAGTTAATTCTTCTTCATTTTCATTTTTCTTATTTTCATCTGCCATAATTTGCCCTCCTTCCTAAATATCTAAGTTTTTAACAAACTTCGCATTCGCGTGAATGAATTCTTTACGTGGTTCAACTTTTTCACCCATAAGCATATCAAATACTTGATCCGCTTCAATCGCATCACTTAAGGTAACGCGTAACATTTTTCGTGCTTCCGGATCCATTGTTGTTTCCCACAATTGTTGAGCATCCATTTCACCAAGACCTTTATAGCGTTGAATATCTAAACGAGCATTTGGTCCTATTTTTGATTTTAATAATTCTAATTGTTCATCGTTATAGCAATAATATTGCTTTTTACGCCATTCCACTTTGTAAAGAGGGGGTTGAGCAATATAAACATAACCATTTTCAATAAGAGGTCGCATATAGCGATAAAAGAACGTCAACAATAATACTCTAATATGTGATCCATCAACATCAGCATCGGTCATAATAACAATTTTATGATACCTAATCTTGCTTACATCAAAGCTTTCACCAATTCCACCGCCGATAGCGATAATCATATTACCAATTTCTTGATTGTTAAAAATATGTTTTTCTTGAGCTTTTTCAACATTAAGGATTTTACCACGCAATGGCAAGATAGCTTGTATTTCACGATCGCGTCCATTTTTTGCAGAACCACCAGCAGAATTACCCTCAACAATATATAATTCACAGCGTGAAGCATCTCTTGAAGAACAATCCGCCAATTTTCCAGGCAATGAACTAATTTCCAATGCTCCTTTTCTTCTCGTCGCTTCTCGAGCATTACGAGCCGCTAAACGAGCGTTAGCCGCTAAAACAACTTTTTCCATAATGAGTTTCGCGACTTTAGGATTTTCGGAAAGGAATCTTGATAATTGTTCGGATATAATCGATGAAACTATTTTTCTCACTTCGCTATTACCAAGTTTTGTTTTCGTTTGTCCTTCATATTGAGGGTTAGGATGTTTCACAGAAATAATAGCCACTAACCCTTCACGCACATCTTCGTTATTTAAGTTTTCATCATTATCTTTTAAGAACTTATTAGCTCTTGCATAATTATTTATAACTCTTGTAATCGCCGCTCTAAAACCTTCCTCATGAGTTCCACCTTCATGAGTATTGATATTATTACAGAACGAATACACATTAGATGAATAAGAGCTATTATATTGCATAGCGACTTCCGCATAAATCCCTTCATCACGACCTTCACAGTAAATAACATCTTCAAATAATGGTGTTTTATCGACATCTAAGAATGAAACATATTCTTTAATACCACCTACATAGTGGAATACTTCTTCTTTAGCTTCTTCACTACGTTCATCGCGTACAATCATTTGAATGCCTTTATTCAAAAAAGCCATTTGCCGAATGCGATCTCGAATCGTTTCATAATTAAAAACAGTCGATTCTGTAAAAATCAATGGGTCGGGTTTGAAAGTTACAATAGTGCCTGTATCTTCACATTCACCAATCTTCTCTAAATGTGATTCAACATGCCCACCATTAGCAAAACGGATTCGATAAATACCGCCTTCTTTATGAACAACAACCTCAAGCCACTCTGAAAGAGCATTAACCACCGATGCACCAACGCCATGAAGACCGCCAGATACTTTATAGCCGCCACCTTCACCGAATTTACCACCGGCATGTAACACTGTATAAACCGTTTCAACCGCTGATACACCTGTTTTATCAACTATTCCAACAGGAATACCCCGGCCATTGTCCGATACGGTAATAGTATTATCTTTGTTGATTGTGACATGTACTGTATCACAATAGCCCGCTAAAGCTTCGTCGATAGCGTTATCAACTATTTCCCATACTAAATGATGGAGCCCTGCTAAAGAAGTGGTACCGATATACATACCAGGGCGTTTTCGCACCGCCTCTAATCCTTCTAGAACTTGAATGTTTTTTTCTGTATAGTCAGCACTCGCCTTCTCAAGTTCTCTTTCCTCTTCTTCACTTACTCTTTGGATTTTAACTTCTTCTTCATCCACCATAGATATTCCTCCTTATTACTTTATGGTTAGCGACTTCATATATCGTCGCACTAATTTCGTTTTTCCATTCTGTCGTCGTTATAAATACTTGTTCATACTCTTGTAGAACTTTCAACAATCTTCTTTGATGATTTTCATCCAGTTCAGAAAAGACATCATCAAGAATCAAAATAGGTTTTTTTTCATTTGATTGTTCCATTTCATAAAGAGCAAGTTTTAACAGCAATACTCCTAACCTTTTTTCTCCTTGCGAAGCATTCTTACTTAATTCAAGCCCATTTAAAGCGCCTATAAAGTCTTCTCGATGAGCCCCAACTGTTGTTGAGCGATACCTTAAATCACTTTCTTGGGCTTCTTTAAAGGCTTTTTTTACACGTTCTAGATGCAACTTGTCATCTGTAACTTCCACAATTGGGCGATATTTAAATTCAAAATGTCTTTGCCCTTCCGCAATTTTAGGTTCGATGATTTGTATATACATATTAATTTTTCGAAAAAATTCATCTCTTACCTTATCAATTTCACAAGTTAGTTCTGTCAATTGGTCGGTTAACAAATCCAAATAAGTTAAATTAGGGCGTTCTTCTTTTAAAAGTTTGTTGCGCTCATAAAGAATTTTTTCGTATTTTTTCATAGCGTATAAATAGCTCGATGATTGGTGAGCGATTTCTAAGTCCATAAATTTTCTTCGCATCGCCGGTGCATCATCAAACAAAAAGACATCGTGAGGCTTAAATACAATAACATGCATTTCGTTAATCAGTTCCGATATACGCAGTACATCATGTCCGTTAAGAGTAATTTTCTTGCCTTTAGAAGAAAGAATCATATGTATTTCTTTCTTGCTTACTCCCCGAACAAATACGCCATTCAATTTAGCAAAATCATTATTCTTTTTTATCAATTCTTTCTCGTTATTAGTTCGAAATGATCGGCCAAGAGAAAGATAATTAATAGCCTCGACTAGATTTGTCTTGCCTGCGCCATTACTTCCAAGAATAATATTAAGACCTTTGTTGAAAGTCACTTGTAATTGCTCATAGCCACAAAAGTTACTAATGTTTATATTTTTTATAAACATGTGTCTTCAATAACAAACAAACGATTCATTACTTCAACTTTCGCCCCTGGATAAAGTTTTCGTCCTCGGCGATTATCTTTTTCACCATCAATCATTACTGTTTGGTATTGAAGAAACATTTTAGCTTCTCCACCATTATCAATAAGTCCCGTCAATTTTAAAAATTGCCCTAAGGTAATATATGGTGTTGATATTTTAATTTCTATAGCATCCATAACTATCTTTGTCCCTTTCTATAACGCTAGTACAATTATAGCAAAAAAGAAAAAAAAAGGGAATATATATATTCCCTTTAAATCGGAGTTTTTTTCACAAGCAATCTTTCTTTTTTTCTTACTACACAGCAAGAGAAATAAGAAGAATCACATAATTACAAAAGCGTCTTCCCCTTCTTCTTTTCATTGTCAATTATCAAAAAAAGTAAGTGTGAGAACATCCCATATTTATTTTTTTGATAACAATTTTATTAATCTCCCGATGTTTTATCTTTTTGTTGATATTTTGTGCTTTTTTATTCTACAAAAACTTATTAAATCTATGGCTTAAGCTTAACAGAAGTCGATTGTTTTGTATATAGCATCTACAATTTGACATATTAAATGAAGCAAAAAAATAATTCTAGCTATTCTAAGAGCTTCTCTTAATTTGAGTATTTCTCTTTATGTTCGAGAAAATGTCAAAAGAATTAATCTTTTATAGTTTGCTAAAAGAATTTCTTCCCTCAATATCTTCACAAGGATTTTTTTGATTCTTTATATAAAAATTCTTTTAGTGCTTCAAGCGTCATTGCAATCGCTGACGATGTAAATTTGACAAGCAAGCGATTGTTAGAACTACAGCTATAGTCTTTTTTTTCTTAATATGCACATGTTCGCCATTCTTAAAAAAAAGGGGGGGCTTATTTCGTTTATTCTTTTCAGTAAACAAAGTTATTGAACCACTATTAAAAACATTTGATACTATTATATAAACAAGTTTTTTTTGTTTTATTACGCTACAAATCACATGCAAATTTTTAATAAATAGTAGTTTTATTACCAGTTTAAAAAGTCAAACGCGAGATTTCCTAACGTTGATAATTCATCATCTAACCTTTCTAATTTTAATAATTCTCTTATTTTGTCTTGGCATTTCTGATACTGTAAAACAGTAAGTTTACTCCACGCCACTTTATCGATACCAGCTTTTTTAAGAATTACGCTATCGAGAGGACAATCGCAAAGTGAAAAGTCAGGAACATTCCTACGGAAAATAATTTCACTAAAAACATATAAATATTTAAAAGTCATATTTATTAATTTTTGAGCAAGCCCAAATCCTGTTACATATTTGTTTCCCTTTCCAATTTTATCATCACAAAATAGTAATGATATCTCGCATATCAAGTCTAAAGAAAAGATATATTTATGTTTCTGTATTACTTCATATACTGCATGACATATTTCATCTTTAGTATGTAAAAATAATTTATTATAATATCTTCCTGCAGTCATCATATCTTTGTATGCCAAATCAATACATTTTAGTTGAACGGCTTTTATATCAGTTTTATCCATTGAATGACCCAATATAGAAGATTCTAAAAAGTTCTTTTTCCAGTCCATATTTTTTCCTCACATTTCCTTCATGTAATCATAATTTAAACGTTTACTCATGTTTTGTACAATTATAGCATTATTTAAAGTAGTTCTCTTTTTTTTGATAATTCGACTGCGATGCTTTAAATTTTAAAGCAAAAAAAATATTGATCATCCAAAAAAAGCATATGGATTTTCAATATTTCTCTTTTAAAATTCATTTTTTATTAATAATAAGAGCCTGCAGCAACCAAAGAAATAATTAAAAAAATAATTATAGAAATAGCAACACCAACGATTAAGCTAATAATAAGAGTCTTTGTTGCAGATTTCTTTGCAAAATAATCTCCAAGGAAATAACATAATGCCCATCCTATTATCCCTAGAAACAGTGTTAATAAAACACCGGCCCCTGTTCCTCTTATTGTTTTATCACCAATATCACTATGCTCATAACTATTCTGTGTTGAACTTATAGGCTTTGCACATCTTACTCCACATTTTGGACATATTTCCGCTAAATCGTTTAATTCTGCCCCACATGTTTGACAATACTTCATTACAATCACCTCAATTCCAAAACAAGTTGTTTACAAGCAAATTGTACCCCCCCCCCCCACCTTTTTGTCAATAGTAAATGTAGTGTTGTGTAGTGCTATTAATAAAGTAGACACTAAGGGGGTAAAAGTAGACACTATGTTATAATAGGGGGGACACAACCCCTAGGGGTTGGCGGCACAAAAATTTAGAAAGGAAACACAAAATTATGAAATTTACACTTGAAGAAAGACTAAATATTGGTCGGGAGATTTATACTCATCAATTATCAATTGCTGAAGCTACAATCAAATACAATATCAATAATTATACTGCTCGCGATTATATGAGAC
>CAZJKC010000056.1:0-8740 GCA_964546565.1 uncultured Staphylococcaceae bacterium
TTTAGAATAAAAACGGAAAATATGATAAAAGGGCAATAAAAAAGTGTTTTATTTTATATAAAAATGGTGTATCATATTAAAGCAAACGGAAAAGTTAATTAATGTATAAGGAGGTTCACTTATGGGAGCTTTAGATGTAATTTTCTTAATAGTAGCGGTAATTATTATTATATTATCCCTTCTCCAAGGTGGTAAATCGGATGGGGCCTCAGGGGCTATTACCGGTGGCGGACTTAATGTCTTTGCTAAGCAAAAAGAAAGAGGTTCAGAACTTGTTATTTCTTGGCTGACTTTCGCTTTTGCGGTTATCTTTTTTATCATCGCAATCTTGATTAAAGCTATTTCATCAAGTACAGTTTCAGCAGCGATGCTCTTCCTTGGTTTATAATAATAAATATTTAAAAGGGGTTTAACCCCTTTTTTATATGCATTGATTACATATTTAGTAGTGGCAAAATATTACTTTTTATTATTTTTTAAAGTAAAAACCAATAAAATATAAGATTAACGAAAGAAGGTGAGCAAGATGGAAGATAAGTTATTGTCATTTATCAAAAGCAAAGGATACGTGAGTTCTTCTGATATTTATTCGTTTTTTCAAGAAAGACGTTCACTGATTGCTTTAACTATTCAAAAATTAATAAATGATGGGCGTTTAATTGTGGAAGATGGTTATTATGTAGTCCCTTCGACCTTAGGATTACTTTTAGCTGATATTATTACGATTAAAGATGGTTTTTCTTTTGCTCGCTTAGTGGAAACGAATGAAGAAGTATATATTCAAAATGATGATTTAGAAGACGCAATCGCGCATGATAGAGTTTATTTAAGACCAAATAATTATGGCTTTCATGTTGTTAAAATAGTACAAAGAAAGCATCAAAAGATTGTTGGGGAAATTGTTAAAAAGTATAACCAATGGATTATTAAAGCTCCTTATCTTATTTCCGAAGATCGTTATTTTATTGTTGATAATTATCAAGGTGAGAATAATGATTTAGTAGTGGCCCATATTGTCGATTCTTTAAAAGATGGTATACATGTTGAAGTTGACACGATTTTAGGAAAGAAAAACGAACCCGGAATGGATATGAAACGATTGCTTTTAGAAAATGATGCGCCTATAATCTTTCCTCCGGAAGTGGAAAATGAAGTATTAGATATCCCTTTAGAAGTAAGCATAGAGGAAATCAAGGATCGCCTTGATTTACGTGATAAACTGATTTTTACCATTGATGGCGAGGATGCACGCGATTTGGATGACGCTATTTCTATTGAAAGAGATGAAGATGATTTTATTGTCGGAGTGCATATTGCGGATGTTTCATATTATGTTCAAGAAGGTAGTTATCTAGATAAAGAAGCATTAAATCGTGGTACTTCCATTTATATAGCCTCACGTGTTATTCCGATGTTGCCATTTCAATTATCTAATGGCATTTGTTCTTTAAATCCACATGTTGATCGTTTGACGATTTCATGTTTGATGAGAATTGATAAAGAAGGTCATGTCTTATCGTCTAGAATTACGCCTTCTGTTATTTGTTCAAAACATCGCTTGACATACAATTATGTGAATGAGGTCATTGAAAAGAAATGTGACGATTCTGATTTAAATAAAGCTTTATTATTATTACATGAATTAACCATGAAAATTGCTTCTAATAAAAAAGAAAAAGGAACTTTAGATTTAAATGTTCCGGAAATAAAAATTGAAGTTGATGAAAATGGTACCGCTATCGAAGTCCATAAAAAGATTCAAAAAGATGGTGAAAAACTTATAGAAGAATTAATGATTATTGCTAACGAGGCTGTTAGCGAAACAATACATAAAAAGAATATCCCATTTATATATCGTATTCATGAAAAGCCGCCGTTAAAAAAAATAATGCAATTTGTTGATTTCGCATCGAAAATAGGCCAACCTATTCATTTCAACCCCTTAAATGTAACAGGTATGGATTTACAAAAATACTTGGATAGTGTCAATAATATCGAAGAAAAGGAAATATTATCAACTGTTTTGCTTCGTTCGCTGGCGAAAGCTTGTTATTCATCCACAAATAAAGGCCACTTTGGCTTAGCCTCTTCATGTTATACCCATTTTACATCACCGATTAGACGCTATCCTGATTTAATTGTTCATCGCTTATTACGTAAGTATCTTTTTAATAACGATTATTCACACTTGAACGATTTACAAGAACAAATTATTTTTATTGCAGAAGATACCTCATTTAAAGAAAGACGTGCGATAACAATCGAAAGAAAATCGATTGATATTAAAGGGGCCGAGTATATGGAAAATCATTTAGGAGCGGTCTATAATGGTTATATTGAAGGAATGAATAATAAAGGGATGTTTGTGGAATTAGATAATGGCTTATCGGGCGTTTTAAAGTTCAATGATTTCTCCGATTATTTCACTATTGATGAACATGGACAAACAGCGTATTCTAGAAGAAAAGGTATGCGTTTTGTTTTAGGTGAGAAAGTCAAAGTTATCGTGACTAAAGTTAATAAAATGCAAGGGGAAATTATTTTAAATCTACTAGATGATAAGCGTCTTTCACCACGTTCATTTAATCATCGTAAAAAAAGACATTATTAAAGAAAGGAATGATGGTATATGGAATCTTCTATCAAGGTTGTAGCGGTCAATAGAAAAGCATCGTTTGATTACTTTTTGAGTGATTTTATCGAGGCTGGTATTGCTTTAACAGGTACAGAAATCAAATCAATTAGAACAAATAACCTTTCTTTAACCGATTGTTATGTGATTATAAAAAATGAAGAGGCTTTTTTAATAGGTCTTCATATTGCTCCTTATAAGCAAGGCAATATTTTTAATCACGATCCATTGCGAACTCGTAAATTATTATTGCATAAAAGAGAAATCAGGCGTTTAGCTATGAAAGTTAAAGAAAAGTCTTTTACACTTATTCCGACCCGCGTTTATTTAAAAAAAGGAATAGCAAAAGTGGAAATTGCTCTTGCTAAAGGCAAGAAAAACTATGATAAGCGTGATAGTGAAAAAGAAAAAGATCAAAAAAGGGCTATCGATAGAGCATTGAAAACAAGATAAAATGAAAAAATAGATCTTTTTAGATTTATTTTTTTTTACAAAGTAACTATTTTGATGATATTTAAGATATTAAATAAAGACAATTTATAGTTAATTTGTTAGAATATTTATTGTATTTATCGCTATAAAATAACGAAGAAAGAGGAATTTATGAAAAAAAGTATTTTGAAAAATTATGCTAAATTAATTGCTGAAGTAGGCGTTAATGTTCAAAAAGGGCAAGATGTTATCATTCGTGCTGAAATTGACCAAGGACCTTTCGTGCGGATGGTGGTGAAGGCCTGTTATCAAGCAGGAGCGAAGAAAGTTTATGTGGAATGGCATGATGATGAAATAGCTAAAATTGATGTTAAGCATCAAACAGTTAAATCTTTATCACACTTAGAGAAATGGCAATTAGAAAAGTGGGAATGGCAAGCTAGTAGTTTACCCGCCATAATTTATATTGAATCAAGTGATCCTGATGGCATGAAGGGAATGAATCAAGAAAAGAATGCGAAAGTTATTCAAAAAAGATATCCAATTATTAAACCATATCGTGATCGTATGGAAAATGAGTATCAATGGACGATTGTTGCTGCTCCTTCTACTGCGTGGGCGAAAAAAGTTTTCCCTCAAGAAACGGGCGCCCGGGCTAAAGAAAAATTGTGGGAAGCTATTCTTTATACGGCCCGAGTGCAAAATGACCCTATTTTAGAATGGAAAAAACATAATGAAAATTTACAAAGCCGTTGTGATTATTTAAACTCATTAGGACTTATTAAATTAAAATATCGTTCGCAGAATGGTACTGATTTTGAAGTAGGTATGATAGAAAATGCTTTCTTTATGGGTGGTGGAGAGACTACAGCCCATAGTAATATTTATTTTAATCCTAATATGCCGACAGAAGAATGTTTTATTACACCGAAAAAAGGCGTAGCCGAGGGTATTGTTTATGCCACGAAACCTTTATCATATCGCGGTGAATTAATTGAAGGTTTCTCTTTACGTTTCCATGAAGGACGTGTCGTTGAAGTTCATGCCCAAAAAGGTGAAGAATTATTAAAACAAATGGTAAGTATGGATGAAGGAGCGTCTTACTTAGGTGAATGTGCTTTAGTCCCTTTTGATTCTCCAATTTCTAATAGTAATATTTTATTTTACAATACTTTATTTGATGAAAATGCTTCTTGTCATTTGGCATTAGGAAGAGGCTTCTCGAATTGTATTCGTAATTATAACGAATATACCAAGGAACAATTAGATGAAATGGGCGTTAATGATTCCATGATACACGTTGATTTTATGATAGGGAATGCTGATTTAAAAATAATTGGTGTGACCAAAGATAACAAGGAGATTCCTATTTTTGTTGATGGGAATTGGGCCTTTTAAGAAATTTTAAAATGAGGGAGAAACCAATATAATGAATCCTTTTGTTCAAGCCATTATTTATGGATGTACACTTGCAATCGATGCGACAACGGTCTCAATTACGAATGGTTTAGCGTATCAAGGTATTAGTAAAAAAAGAATGCTATTATCGGCCGCAGTTTTTGGAATTATGCAAGGTATAATGCCATTATTAGGTTATTATTTATTTTCTTTAACAAAAGAAAATGCAACGTTAGACCAATTTGTTCAAAGTATTGATCACTGGATTGCCTTTTCATTACTCTTTTTTTTAGGTGTTAAAATGATTATCGACGCTATTAAAGAGAATAAAGCGAATAATGAGAATCAAGAAATTGAAAAAATAGATGCTGATTTGCCTATTGGTAAGATATTAGTGCAGGGTGTCGCTACAAGCATTGATGCCTTTGCTATTGGCATTCTTTTATACACCAATCGTTTTGATGAAATGTATCAAAATGTATCTATTTGGGTGTTAGTCAGTATTATTGCCATTATTACTTTTATCCTTTCTATTTTAGGATTTATTTTTGGCAAAAAAATTGGCTCTTTATTTCAAAAATTCGCTCCCTTTGTTGGTGGAATAGTTATTATTGGAATTGGTATATCGATTCTTATTGAGCATTTATAAAAAAGAAAGGAGTAATTACTAGTGAAAAAAATCATTAAAGTAGTTCTCATGATACTATGTGTTTTTATTGTTATTGTTGGCGGATACGCTGGTTATGTCGCTATCCAATACTATCGTATTGCTGATAATTTTAATTTAGATATTGTTCAACATTCAACAATAAATGAAATATCAGCTGATGATGAATTAACAATAACAACATATAATATTGGTTTTGGAGCCTATAGTCCGGATTTTTCTTTCTTTATGGATAATGGTACGATGAAAGACGGTACAAAAGTAACTGGGACGTATGGTAAAGCTCTTGACAAAGAACATGTCGAATACGATGTTGATGGGGCGATAAAAGTGATTAAAGATATTAATCCAGACTTTGCCTTTTTCCAAGAAGTTGATAAGAAGGGACAAAGAAGTTATGGGATAAATCAGTATGAAAGAATTGAGAATTCATTTGCTCAATATGACAATCATTTTGCTGAAAATTTCCATTCTGCTTATCTTTTTTATCCTTTTAATGATCCCCATGGAAAAAATACTTCAGGAATTGTAACGTTAAGTCAATATCAAATACAATCTGCGATACGAAAGTCATTTACGGTATCAACAGGGTTTGATAAATTTTTTGATTTAGATCGTTGTTTTTCAGTGTCGAAAATTAAAGTGAATAACGGGAAATACTTAGTTTTAATTAATTTACATATGTCAGCATATGATGAGGGCGGAAAAATACGCGCTAAACAAATGAAAGAATTAAGTGATTTCTTAAAAGAAATGGAAAATGAAGGTAATTATGTCATTGCTGGTGGCGATTTCAACCATGATTTATTGACTTATAATCCTCAATATTCATATACCAAAGATAATTTTCCGTTTATGAATCAAACAGAACAAGTAAAGCCTGACTGGTTAGCGTTCTTTTTCTCAGAAGATAAAACGACTACTTTACCATCTTCATATCGCGTTATTGCAGCGGATAATACTTCAACATGCCGCGCAGCTGAAATGACTTGGCAACCGGGAATAAATTTTGTTACTGTTGTGGATGGCTTTATTGTTTCAAGCAATATTGATGTTATTGAAAACATGAATATTCAAACTAATGATGAAAAAAAGAATATAACAGAATATGCTTATAGTGATCATCAACCGGCTTTTTTGAAGTTTAAATTAAGTTAATTTATGGTCGTCATAGTTTATTAATAAATAACAAAGAATTAATTGACAAATTGACAAATAAAACATATTATTTACTTGCGTGAATGCGATATTCATGCATGTGGGGCCGTAGCTCACCTGGGAGAGCGCATCGTTCGCAACGATGAGGTAGCGAGTTCAAGCCTCGTCGGCTCCACCATAAGAAAATTAGCATAGGTTTGATACGAAAAGTATTAGACCTTTTTTTTACATAAAGGAGTATTTTTCCTATTCTTGAATGTGTTTTTTTGCCTTGTAGGAGTACCATTTGGTACTTTTGTAAGGCTTTTTTCATTTTTACCATATATAACTACGGGACGAAAGGTGCTTCTACGGAACGATAGGTGGGATTAACGAAACGAAAGGTTTTTTAGTAGGTGTTAGAACGATTATTTCGACACCCATAAGCTTCCCTTTTTGAGAAAAATATTAATAATAAAGTTGAAGGAATTTAGTACAATTAGATTCTACATAGAACTTGCGACGTTTTTGTCGTAACTTTATTGTTAAATTTCTTCTAACTACTTGATTTTTTCAAATATCCTGGTATATTATACATAAAAGTAACAACGAATTTGTCGAAAGTTTGAGGTAGAAGAATGATTAAACGTGATTTTTATTTAAAACGTATTATTCACAATATGTGGAATGGTGAAATTAAGGTGATTACTGGTATTCGTCGATGCGGAAAATCGGTATTGCTTTTCGATTTGTTCTACGAATATTTGCTTTCAAAGGGTATTTTAGATGATCATATTATTAAAATTGAACTTGATCAACGAAGATATTATAAATTTAGGAATCCAATTACGCTTTGTGAGTACGTTGAATCTATCGTAACAAAAGATAACAATGAACAGTTTTATTTGTTTATTGATGAAGTGCAATTTACAATAAAGGTTGTTGATGAAGAAAATGGTGGTATTGAGGTTTCAATTTACGATATGCTGAATGAACTCAAAGCCTACAAAAATCTTGATGTTTATGTAACGGGTAGTAACTCAAAAGGATTGTCAAAAGATATTGCTACAGAGTTTCGAGGTCGTGCCACACAAATCCATGTATATCCATTGTCTTTTGAAGAATATTATTTTTATGTAGGTGGAGACGAAAGAAAAGCACTTGATGCATATATGCTTTATGGTGGAATGCCTCGTATATTAGCTTTGACAGACGAAAAGGATAAAAAAGATTATTTAACTTCTTTGTATAATGAGTTATATGTAAAAGATATTATCGAGCGTAATAACATTGAACGTGAGGATATTCTTGGTGAGATACTAGATTTTCTTGCGTCACAGATTAGTTCGCTTACAAATCCAACAAATATTGCAAACGCACTTTCTAGTATGAAGAATGAAAAAGTCAACCCTGCTATGGTTGCAAATTATATACAACACATTATGGACTCATTTCTGGTATCTATAGCAAAACGATATGATGTTAAGGGAAAGACTTATTTTAAGTATCCTAACAAATACTACTATGCAGATACTGGTCTTCGCAATGCTCGTTTGAACTATCGCCAATACGATCCGGGGCACATTATGGAAAACATCATTTATAATGAACTATTGCGTCGAGGCTATTCTGTTGATGTTGGAGTGGTTACAGACCGTACCGGTGGTGGCAACGTTCAAAAAGAAATTGATTTTATAGTCAATGATAATGATAAGAAGATATATATTCAATCTGCATTTCAAATGGATACAGACAAGAAAGAGTCATCTGAGTTAGCATCATTACTTTTGACAAGGGATTTCTTTAAAAAGATAATTGTTCGTATGGATATTCCGCATAATTTTTATGATGATAACGGTATTTTTCATTGTAATTTAATTGATTTATTACTTGGACGTGTCGAATTATTCTAAAAATTAAATTGTTTAGCAAAAATAAAATTTAGGAGTGGCTTCATATGTTTAAAGTCGAAGTAAAGAATGTAGAAATCAAATAAATTCCAATTTATAGGTGTACGCACTTTTTATCTACTATACGAAAAATATTAGTAACTGTACGCATTTTTTGCAAGGTGTACGCAAAAATTAAAGGGTGTACACAAATTGTATCAAAATTGGTAGTGGCACACATAAGAAAATTAGCATAGGTTTGATACGAAAAGTATTAGACCTTTTTTCTCTACATAAAGGAGTATTTTTCCTATTCTTGAATGTATTTTTTTGCCTTGTAGGAGTACCATTTGGTACTTTTGTAAGGCTTTTTTCATTTTTACCATATATAACTACGGGACGAAAGGTGCTTCTACGGAACGATAGGTGGGATTAACGAAACGAAAGGTTTTTTAGTAGGTGTTAGAACGATTACGCGGTCAAAAACGATGTTAGAACGATTATTTCGACACCCCTAGAAAAAAATAACTTTCATATTTATTCATCCTACACGTTGCTTTCTTTTTACAGCCATCACAAGTATAT
>CAZJKC010000057.1:0-8710 GCA_964546565.1 uncultured Staphylococcaceae bacterium
CGTGAATTGTATAATATCGGGAAGTACATTTTTTAATGTCTTCCATATCTCCATTTTGTAAAGAATTTACTATTCGTGTCGTTGATATTTTTCCTTTTTCATCAGCTACTTTTTCAACAATAGTTAATTTAAAATCATTCTTTAATAATTCTGCTGTCCCTTGAGCTTGATACCCAAAATGATAATCGTATCCGCAAATAACTTGTGTTGGATTAAATACTTTTAGATAATTATCAATAAATTGTTGCGGTGTCATTTGTAAAAAAGAAGCATTGATTTTTTGAATAATTAAAATATCAACTCCATAACTTTTCATTAAATTATTACGATCCATATCGTTTAATAAAGTCTTTTTTTCTTTTTTATGAAGAAATTGCTGTGGAGATATATCAAAAGTTAATAAGGCCACTGTCATTTTTAGTTCATGTGCTTTGAAAATAATTTTTTGATGACCGATATGTAAGCCATCAAAAAAACCTAAACATAAAATAGTATTTTTAGGCAAAGGAAAAGGCCTATTTATATAATGTATTTCCATACTAGAATAGCCCTCTTTTAGTACGATATCCTGATGGTGTTTTTTCTAATATTGCGAAAGCCGTACCAATATTATCTATCGCCAATAAAAGATTTTCTTGACGGTCAAATGATAATATACGCCCATTAATTATCATCTTTTTTTCTATTTCATTTACTAAGATCATTGGGAAATAAGATAAAGCATCTTTTATCGATATAAGGTGTTCTTCTTTTATTTCTTTAACTTGATGAGAAGAATCAAGATTAAAAGCTCCAACTTCTAATCTTTTTAAAGCTATTAAATGGCCACACGTCGATAATTTATGAGCAATATCATATCCTAATTGACGTATATAAGTGCCTTTAGAACACTCAACATCAAAAGTAATGGTGTCTTTATCAAAGTCCACTAAACTTATACTCTTTATCGTAATGACTCTTTTCATCGTGGGTATATCAATATTTTCACGAGCGTATTTATACAATTCTCTTCCTTGATACTTTACCGCTGAATACATCGGAATGCTTTGTTCAATATCACCTAAAAAACTATTTAAAACTTCGTTTATTTTTTTCTCATCAAATGTTGGAACAAATAATGTTTTGGTGACTTTTCCTTCTAAATCTAAAGTATCTGTATCTTCACCTAATTTTAAAGTCGCGCGATATTTTTTATTTTGATTTTCTAAATAAGGCAAGATTTTAGTGGCTTTCCCTACTAATATAATTAATAAACCCGTGGCAAAGGGATCTAAAGTACCGACATGTCCAACTTTTTTCATTTGAAAATGATGTCCTATGTAATTGACAACATCGCGTGATGTCCAATCTTTATCTTTGTTAACAAGAAAAATTCCATCCATTGACTTTCACTCCCCTTCTTTTCATATTATAATAATAACGGTCAAAAAAAGGAATGAAAAAGATGAAATCAATTCGTAAAATTCTCGCTTGTATACGCAAAGCTGATTATCAATTTAATCTTATAACCCCTAAGGACAAAATCGCTGTTGGCATTTCCGGAGGTAAAGATTCTCTTGTGCTAGCATATGCATTAACTCTATATAAAAAATTTGCTCAAAAAGACTTTGAATTAGTTTTTGTTTTATTGAATCTTGGTTTTCAAGACGATATCGATTTTACTAATATTAAAAATTGGTTTAATTCATTAGGTTATACTCTCCATATTGAAGATTCAACAAGTGTCGCAAAAATCTTGGAGCAACACAAAAACAAAGAAAATAAACTTCCATGTTCTATTTGCTCACGAATGAAAAAAGCAGCAATAAACAAAGTAGCCCATGACTATAATTGCAATAAAGTAGCTTTTGCTCATCACGCTGATGACGCGATTGAAACATTATTCATGAATGAAATATTTGGAGCGCGAGTCACTACTTTTACGCCGCAAATGCATTTAGAAAAAACCGATTTAGTTTTTATTAGGCCGCTAATCCTTGCCCGTGAAGCAATCATTGAAGCATGCGCTAAAGAAATCAACGTGCCTATTACATCATTGGGATGTCCAAATGATCATCATACGAGTCGAGAAACAATCAAAGTATTGTTACATAATATTTATAAGCAATTCCCCGAAGCCAAAGAGAACTTTTTAACTATGCTCACCAATTATGAAAAGAATTGTTTATGGGAAGAGCAATTACATTATCAAATTATAGGAGATGACCTTTCTCTTCACCCTATAATTACAAAAAGTGATTTACAAAAAGTAATTAACTTTATGTTAAAGCATGACATTCCTATTCATTCTATTAATGATGATTGTTTAACTTTTGCAATTTATAAAAAGAAAACAATCATTGGATTAATTAGTTATTTATTAAAGAATAATCGCACCATTGAAATTAAACAATTTTATCTTAGTAAAAAATATAAAAGTAAAGCCTTAAAGATTTATCAATGGCTCGAAAAAAAACTATTTGATGAATTTAATCCCTGTACCATAATCGTTATGAATAATAAAAATATGCCCCTTACTTTATTTAAAGAAGTCGGTTATAAAAAAGGGGGAAAAAGATATTTAATAAAAGAATTAACCATCATTCATTGATTCTTCTTATTCTTTCTTTTATCCCACCAAGCGATAATTTTATCGCTTTTTTTCATAATAAAATAAATAAGATAAAACATTATGATGAAAAATATTACCCAAATTAAAAGTCCCCACCAAGTAGTATATGGTATTAATTTATTGCCAAATGAGTAAGCATTAAAAAAGATTGTGATTGCCCGAATAATTAAAGTAGAAACAATAAAGAAAGACATCGGCATCGTTGTTATACCCGCAATAATACACAAAGTGTCATCAGGAAAAAAAGGAAATAAATACATGATAGTAATTAATAAAGTACTTTTCTTTTCGGTTTTTTTCAACCACATATCTAACTCTTCTTTTCCAACTATCCAACTTGATACTCGATATCCAAGGTAACGACCAATTAAAAAAGCAGAAATTGATCCCATTACAATAGCGGCATAACTGATAATAGAACAAATCAATGGACCGAATAACAATACACCTGCTGCAATAGTAATAGATGATGGTAATGGTAAAATTGTAACCTGCAAGAATTGGATTAAAAAGAAGAGAACATATTTCCATTCCCCCACATTTTTCATGGCTTCTTGTAATCCATCAACTGTTTGAAATTGCTGTAAAAGTCCAAGTTCTGCCAAGATAAATAAAGGAATAATGATAATCAATAAATAAACTGTTAAACTCCAAAAAGTTTTATATAACACCTTTTTTTCTAAAGCATAAAGAATAAGGCCTACAATAAATAATAAAAAGGCAAGGAAACAAACAAGGCCCATTAAAGCACGACGATATTGAATAATAACTTCATTTTGTAAAGCATTTACAATAACAATACAAAAATATGTCATCAAAGTATAAACAATAACTAATACTGGTATATTCCATTTCTTCATAGCTTTGACCTCTTCTAGCAATATTATACCCTAATAATCTTAAAAGAACGATAAAAGTTAAAGAAGCCATCATAAATGATGGCCTCTACTTATTCATGTCGTATTTTTTTAAGAGCTTCTTCTTCTCTTTTTAAACCTTCTTCAATTTTTTGACCTTGTTCAAAGGAATCGTCAAGAAGGAAATGTAATTCAGGGACTTTATGTGTATCCATTTTCTTAGCCAAGGACGAACGAATAAATCCTTTAGTTCTATCTAAAGCTAAAAGACGTTCTTCATTTGAACCTGCTCCTAAAAAAGAAACGTATACTTTAGCATGCGATAAATCATTACTAACATCAACATATGTCACAGTTACAAAACCTATTGCTTTACTTTTTACTTCATATTGAATGATTTCTGATATGTTTTTTAAAATTAAAGATGAAATTCTTTCTTTTTTATTTGCCATTAATTACACCTACTTTTTAACTTCGACCATTTCATAACATTCAATAATATCAAGTTCTTTTTCATCATTAAAGTTTTCAATTGTGATACCACATTCATACCCAGAAGCAACTTCTTTGGCATCATTTTGGTATCTTTTTAAACTACCTAATTTACCTTCGTACACTACTATACCATTTCTCATCAATCGAATACCGGCATCACGTCGAATTACTCCGCTTGTAACCATACAACCAGCAATTGTTCCAATTTTGGAAACTTTAAATAATTGACGAACTTCGGCTTGTCCAAGAACTTTTTCCACTAATTCTGGTTTCAATAAACCTTTCATAGCAGCTTCCATTTCTTCAATAAGTGCGTATATAATACGATGCAATCGTATCTCGACACCTTCTTCTTCCGCTTTACTACGCACTAAAGCATCTGGCCGCACATTGAATCCATATATAATAGCGTTACTAGCCGAGGCTAATAAAACATCACTTTCGGTAATAGCCCCCGCTGTTGAACGAATGACCGAAATTTTAACTTCATCATTGTTTAGTTTTTCTAAACTCGCTTTAATGGCTTCCGCTGATCCTTGTAAATCCGCTTTGATAATAACATTAATATTTTGTACTTCGCCCTCATGGACGCGATTATTTAAATCTTCTAATTTTAATGCAGAAGAACCATGTTGCTCTTTTTTAACTTTTGCTAAACGTCTTTTTTCAGCAATATCTCGTGCTTGTTTTTCAGTTGGAAAAGCCATAAAATGGTCACCCGCAACTGGGACTTCACTAAGCCCAATTATGCTAACCGGTGTTGATGGCTCCGCTGTTTTTAATATTTTCTTATATTCATTGGTCATACGACGTACACGGCCATAAGCAGTACCGACCACAACATAATCCGAATTGTTTAAAGTGCCATTTTGCACTAATAAAGTCGCCTTAGGTCCTTCACCACGATCAAGATTTGCTTCAAGAACTGCCCCTAATGCAAAACGATTTGGATTGGCTTTTAATTCAAGCATTTCTGCAACTACTAAAACATTTTCTAACAATTGATCAACGCCAAGATTTTTCTTCGCCGATATTTCACAGAAAATATTTTCACCGCCATATTCTTCAGGAATTATGCCGTGTTGCATGAGTTCTTGTTTAACCTTTTCGATATCTGCTCCCGGTTTATCAATCTTATTGATAGCAATAATAATTGGCACCTCTGCTGCTTTTGCATGGTCAATAGCTTCTTTTGTTTGAGGCTTTACACCATCATCAGCTGCCACAACGATAATAACAATATCAGTAACACTTGTACCTCTTGACCGCATTGCCGTAAAGGCTTCATGTCCCGGAGTGTCGATAAAGGTGATTTTCTTTCCATGAATTTCTTTTTGATAAGCACCTATAGCTTGTGTAATAGCCCCCGCTTCTGACGCCACAATATTGGATTTTCGAATTGTGTCAATTAATGTTGTTTTACCATGGTCAACATGCCCCATAATAGTTACAACAGGAGGCCGTTCTTCTAATAATGAAGGATCATCATTAATTTCAATTTCTTCAAAATTTTCTTCCGAAACTTCTTTTTCTTTCCGGAAATCATAACCAAATTCTAAGCAAATTTGGCCAATTAATTCATCATCAAGGGTGGTATTGATATTAACCATTTTTCCCGCCATAAATAAACGTTTAATAATATCGGCAACACCGACATTTAATTCCTTCGATAATTCAGTCACTGTTAATGAATGCGTATAAACAAAAACACCACCATTAACTTTGTTTACTTCCTTTCTTTGATTAGGAATATTGCTGACTCGCCGTGAGGAATTACTTCCATTTCGATGTTTAGTTGGTTTTCCTGCCATATAATAATCATTCTCCTTTCAAGGATATTATTTTTTTAATTTGTTGAGTTAAAGAATGGTTTGTTAACAAAATAATTGCAATTTCTTTTTTTCCAACCATTTCTCCTAATTCTTCTTTTGAATAATACTCTAATATTTGGAAATGAATATTTCCTTCTTTTTGATAAACTTTCTTTTTTGTTAATTCACTAGCGTCATAAGCCAAAAAGATAATATCATCTTTTTTGACTTTTAATAATGCTTCATCACCAAATTTAATATAACGGCCGCGTGCGGCGAGGCCTAGATAACCTTTAATTCTTTGAAGCATTATCAATTACTCGCTTTATTTCTAAATATACTTCTTCGGGAATTTCAATTTCGAGAGCTTTTCCTAAGGCGTTTTTCTTCTTAGCTATTTCTAAGGCTTCTAAACTCCTTTTTAAATAAGCGCCTCGACCATTAAGTTTACCCGTTAAATCAACCTTTACTTCACCATTAGGAGTTTTTACAATTCGCAATAAATCCTTTTTTTCTAATGATTCAAAGGTGGCTACACAACGTCTCATTGGTATTTTACGCATAAATGTTCACTCCTTTTCATAATTAATTAATAATTAACGATTGTCATCATAGTAGGAATCGAAATCATCATAGTCGATATCATCATCTTCTTCGATATCATTTTCTTGTTCTTCTTCATCCATTTCATCCAATTCTTCTTGCGTATAAATTGGCATGTAAGTAGTAGAACTTGCTGGTTTTGCTTGGGTTTCTTCTTCATTTTCATTTTCGCTTTCATCACGATATGATTTTTTACGACGTGATGCATATTGTGCTTGACGATCACGACGTTTCTTCTCATCTTCAAGTTCTTTCTCTAAATCAGCAAGTTTAACCTTTGTATGAACAACTGTTGTTTCTTCTTTTGGTTCTTCAACAACTGTCGTTTCTTCAGCAACTGTTTCTTTTTCTTCAACCTTATCTTCTTGATTATCATCAGATGGAGTTTGCTCATGAGAAGAAACAATAGTTTCAACTTGTAAAGGTTCTTCTTCCGTCATTTCTTCATAATGATCTTCTTCAAACAAATCAGTAACTTTTTGCATCTTCTTAAGTTCATCTTGACGACGTAAATCTTCACTAGAAAGATAAACTAATCCCATTCTCATGGCTTCATCTTGTTCTTTAATGTCGATATTCCAACCAGTCAAGCGTACCGCTAAACGAGCATTAACGCCACGTTTACCAATGGCTAATGATAATTCATTGTTGCGAACAACCGCAACCGCACGTTTTTCATTTTCATAAAGGACCACACCCACGACATTTGCCGGTTTTAAAGCCTCAATAATGTATAATCCGGGATTTTGATAATAAGCAATGACATCAATTTTTTCTTTTTCTTTAGTATTGCCAAGAGACGCACAAATCTTTTGAATACGGCTACCATTAGGCCCTATACATGCGCCAATAGGATCAATATTTGGATTATCGGAAATGACGGCAATTTTGCTTCTTTCTCCTGCTTCACGAGCAATATCTTTAATCATTACAATGCCTTCATATATTTCCGTAATTTCTTCTTCAAACAAGCGTTTTAAATAACCGGCATCGGAACGAGAAACGATTATTTGAGCACCTTTGGTAGTACTTTGAACATCTTTAATATATAAGCGAATTTGTTCACCGATACGGAATGTTTCACCAGGAATTTTTTGATTATTTGGTAAATAAACACTTGTTCTTCCAATATTAACAATGGTTGAGCGTTCATCAACTTTTTCAACGATACCTTGAATCATTTCCCCGATTTTATCGCTATAAGCTTCAAAAATTGCTTGTTTTTCGGCTTCAGAAATCTTTTGTTTTAATACTGATTTCACATTTTGAGCCGCTAATTTGGTCAATTCATCAGTGGAAACAGGTATTTCATAAATATCACCTATTTGGTAAACTCCCCCATCTTGATTAGCATCCTCAAGAGATATCTCTAAATAGTCATCTTCAACTTCAGCAACAATGTTTTTAAGAATATACATTTCTATTGTGCCCTTTTTAGCATCAATATCAACACGGACTTTAGCGTCTTCCATATCGGCTTTTGTTGCCATGCCTAATTGCTTAACAAAGGCTTTTTCCATCGCTTCTTTTAATGCTAGAATAATAGATTCTTTCGATATTCCTTTGGCACCTTCTAATTCATCTAATGCTTTAATAAATTGTTTTGCGTTAATCATTTTTCATTTCCTCTTCTTTTAAAACTTGATAGCTAATCTTGCTTTATCAATATTAGCGATAGCGATTGTAATTTTTTTCTTTCTTGTTTTTATTGTTTGCTCTAGAATAATCTCATTTTCATTAACCTCAAGTAATTCACCTTCAAGATAATTTTCTCCTTGATAGGGATTTATTAAATGAATATTAATATAATAGTTGATAAATCTTTTAAACTCATCTGTTCGAATCGATCGTTCAGCACCAGGACTTGAAACATCAAGAGTATAACTTCCTTCATACCAATCTAATTCATCCAATTTCTCCGATAGCCATTCCGAAAGCATCACGGTTGCTTCTAAATCCATTTTACCATCATACTTATCAATAGCAAAATGGAGAATCATTTCATTAGATTGACTGGTGAAAGTTAATTCATATAACTCGAAGCCTTTTTCTTTTAGCAATGGTTCAATCTCTTGTTTTAATTGCTCAATGGTCATTCATTTACCCCCTTATTCAATAGAAAGAGTGAGGAATTTCCTCACTCGAGAAGTCTTCTAGAAATCAAACAACAACAAATGTCGCTTGACTACTATAGTATATTAATAAATTTGTAAAATTTCAACATTTTTTTATTATTTTTGCGCATTTTGATTAATATGCGCTAATAGCCCAATAAAAAAATCCCTTCTTTAGCTTTTAACACCCCAAAAATTTAGGTTTACAAAAGATTTTCA
>CAZJKC010000058.1:0-7756 GCA_964546565.1 uncultured Staphylococcaceae bacterium
TAAAAAACAAATAAAAAGAATTATTAAAATATTAACAATAAAATAAACTTGTGTTTAAAAAAAAGACGCTGTGTAACACTTTGTAACAGAGTCTTACACAGCTACTATTTTAACTATGATATCCAGATTAAAATAATTTTAACAAATTAAAAATTAGAGTTGTACTGAAATACTCTAGTCAATAGTAATCTATATTATTGCAATAATTAAAAAACATTTTTTAGAATTTCTAGTTTTCAAAAAAATTGCTTCCATGTTTCAAAGGTAGGGGCAAACGAAACTTTTAAGCAAAAAAAGTAAGTCCCTGGAGATTATCACTTCAAAATACTAATTAAATTTTAATTGTCTTCTAAAAAATTTCTTTACCAATTTCATTAAATAAGTTCACCAAATTTTAAGATAATAACCAAGTAATTAATTTTATAGATTTAATTCCATCGTATGAATTATTTTGATCTAAATCGAGACATAAAACAATTTTTTCATAATTATCTTTTATTTTCATTAATGGTGAAAGTTCTCGTTGTCTCACCTCTTCACTCTTCATAGATTCAGTAACTTGAATATATACATTTGTATTGGCTTTTATCACTATAAAATCAATTTCACTATTGTCTATTTTTCCTATAGCAACATCGTAGCCCCTTCTTAATAATTCAAAATATACTATATTTTCAATCATATGTCTTCTGTCTCTATCCCTAAATCCAAGTAAATAAGAAGGCCAATATCTACAATATAATATTTTCCGAGAGTTCTTAAATAATCTTTTTCTTTTATATCAAAACGCTTAATATCATAAAAGAAATAACTTTCAATCAATGCTTCTACATATGCTTGGATAGTATGTGTACTAGGTGACCCTTTTCGATTTTCATTTTCGAGTAATCCTTCATTTACAAGAACATTTCCAATATTAGAAATGGAAATATTACTACCAACATTATCTGCTAAATATAAAATAATTTTTCTAAGAAGAGATGAATCAGTTATTCTTTGCTGACCTCTTCTTTTTTCTCTTTCTAAAATATCACGTACAACTACAGTTGAATAAATACCATCTAATAATGTGAATGCTTTTTCTTGTTCTAATCCTACATCAGCAATTCCAGGCATACCACCAAATCTTAGATATGCATCAAATACTTCTTCCAAAGCATATTGTATATTATTCTTATCAAAAATTACTTTTCTTGTATCACCTAATGCACTTGTAATTTCTTTAATATCAAAATTATGAAAATCTATAAATTCTTTAAAAGATAGAGGTAGCATTTTTATTACAACACATCGCCCCGATAAGTATGTGGAATACTCAGATGATAATAAATATGCATTGGAACCTGTAATATAAATATCACAATCAAAATCAACGCGGAAAGAATTTATTGCATCCTCCCAAGAATCAATTCGTTGAATTTCATCGAAAAATAAATATATTCTTTTATTTGGAACAACTTTCTTTTTAACATAATTATAAAGTTTATCAACATACATTTTTTTGAATTCATAAGACTCAAAATTCATCTCAACAATTTGCTCAAGGCTAATTCCATTTTCTAACAAATGTCCAATCATCAATTTTAAAAGGCTTGATTTCCCACATCAAATTAAATAATTAAGAGTTTTTGCACTCAACTGCATAAACTTTGAAAAATAAGTTTTTTTTGCAGTTGAATGCCGTGTTTTTCTAACTTTTTTATATTTTCATAAAATTAATATTTATACTACAATCAATTAATGTTCAATTCTATAAAACGCATTATTAAACCATATGGCAATTTATATATTTTTTTTCTAGAAAAGAAAAACTAAATAATCTGCATTTAGAAGGTGCTTATTTATATAAAATTATTTGTAATAGTAACAAAAAAAAAATATGCTTATGAATGTTGTATCCAAAATAACAAACTAGTGTTTAATAATCTATAATTTAATAATACTCTTTAATGAATCTTTTAAATTTTTAAATAATTAGGCAATTTGCATCAATAAAAAAAGAGCCTACAAAAACCAATTTAGTTTTTTAAGCCCTTTTAATTAATAATTTATAATTTCAAAATATAAAATGGTTCATCTAATGAATATTCTTTTAACAATTCTTGTTTTGTCATCGATGCATTTAAAATTACTACTTGCGTGTTTTTAATGGTGGTCTTAATATCACTTCCATAATAAATATTATCTTGTGATGATAAAAGATTTTTAAAGATATGAAGAATACTTTCATCGTATATACGCACATCAAATTGATGATTCAGCAATTCTTTAATCAATGTTAGCAAGTAATCTTCATAAATATTTAAAGTATTCTTCTTATTCTCTAATCCTATAATAGCGACATTGTTATTATGCGTTTTCTTGCGATATTCTATACAGTAGTTAATTATTCTCTTGATAATATGTTGATTGTTATAGCTTAAAGCTAATAAAGGGCTAGTCGAAGCATAATCTATAATAGGGCTACTTGTACCACTTAAACAATCATTAATGTAATCATTATTAAAAATTATTGAGCTATTCCAGTTACAAAAGATATTATCATCATCAATATTAAGTTTTTGACATATCTGCATATACTCATTTTTTAAACTTTGTTGTAATTGATAAGTTGTTTTTTGAAAATAAAGCGATAAATCCACCTCTATTGGTGATAAATAAACCATTTCCGTATCATTTTCAATGTAATTAAGCCATAAATCATTAATAAGAAAGTGCTCGTAATCATCATGACATCCCACTAATAAATGTTGCGGATTAAAAACACTATCAATCATATCATCATTAATAATATAAGGGGCATAGATAATATGAAAAGGTCTCTTTAATTTCTTTTCCAAATAATGATAAATCTCTTCATTAACATTTGGTTTCAACAAAACATTTAATAAAATATTTACTTCTTGACAATCATTGTTGGCTAGTATTAAAAGTACATCTTGTAAGCTTTTTAATAAAAGAGAATCATTGCTTTGTAAATTAAAAGCAATAATATAAAAATGAAACTTTTCTTTTAAAGAAGAAAGGTCATCAATAAAATGAATATTGTCTTTATATTGCCACCATTTTTCTTTTAATTTCGGCCAATGATTATTAATTAACCCATTTTTAAACAAGCGACTTTTCTTTATATCGTGATTATAAAAGTATACTTGATATCCCCATGATGAATACAATAATGAAACAGTTAAACTTAATTCATCATATCCTAAAATAAAAACACGATGTGACTCACCATTCATGATTAATCACCATAATCAGAGCCACGTGATTTATCTTCAACAAAAATATTTAAACGATCGGTAATATCGAATATCTCTAAGTATATAGCGTGTTCGACATGCGTTAATGGCAATTCAAAGTCACCAGTAAAAACAACCTTTTTATTCGTATGGACTATTTTATCCATTTCCTCTAAAATAGTGGTAGAATGTTGTGGATAATGTTGAAAGAAAGCTTGGAGCTGCGTATAGAAGATTGGTTCAATATAAAACATTGTTCCATCTTCGTTTTGATAAAGCGTGGAAAAGGGGTTGCGGTCATCTTTGACTATTAAATTTGCATCCCATTCATGATAAACTTTCACAAATATCACCTCGTCTATATATTATACAAATTATTCATTAAAAACAATGGAGGCTTGCTATGAAAAAAAACATTAAAGCCGTTATAACGGATATCGATGAAACATTATTCAGTCATACTCTTAAACAAATCCCCGCTAGCGCAATTTCGGCCATCAAAGAGCTACAAAAAAGAGGGATTAAAGTATTTTTATGTTCTGGACGCAATTTGTATTTAATACGCAAATTAGGTATTTTTGAATATATTAATCCTGATGGTATTATCACCATGAATGGGGCTAATGCCATTATCGGTGACGAAATAATATACCGCTATCCCATACCTGAAGATGTCATCGATTCCTTAATTAAATTCTCTAAAAGATTAAAATTCGGCTTAACTTTAATTGAAGAAAAAGAAGGACATATTAATTATGTTGATGAACGAGTTATTTCTGCCCATGAAAAATATGGGACTCGTTTCCCACAACCTCGTACCTTCCCCGATCATTACGATCGTACCATTTACCAAGCTATTGCTTTTTGTGATGAATTAGATGAATCATTATTCTTGCCACATTTACATGATTGCAAATGTGCACGATGGGATGAATATGCCGTTGATATTATGCCCAAGGATAGTGATAAAGCAAAAGGTGTTCTTGCCGTTTTAGAATATTTTGATTGGAAACCGGAAAATGTTTTATGCATTGGTGATGCCATTAACGATGTCGAAATGATTTCTTTTGCCGGTATTGGTGTCGCTATGGGAAATGGTCGTAGTGAAGCAAAAGCCATGGCTGATTATGTTACCGATGATATTTTAAATGATGGTTGGGCTAATGCCATGAAGCATTTTGGTCTTATCGATTAAAGCAACGCATAGAATACAAAGAAATGAGGTATCTCACATGATTGAAATAAAAAACGTTACAAAATACTATGGAAAAGATTTCAAAGCCATCGACAATATGACTTTAACTATTAAAGATGGCGAAATATTTGGCTTTTTAGGGCCGAATGGCGCCGGAAAAACAACTACATTAAAGATGTTAACCGGCATTTCTCCTATCAATCAAGGACAGATTTTAATCGATGGCTTTGATATTTATCGTAATAGCGTGGAAGCTAAAAAAAGATTTGGGTTTGTCCCTGATAATCCCGATGTTCTTTTGCAATTAAAAGGAATCGAATATTTAAATTTTTTAGGAACAATATACAACGTGAATCCTGAAGTTCTTCAAGAACGCATTACTTCTCTTGCCGAACGTTTTGAAATTATCAATGATTTAAATGATCGCATATCGTCATACTCGCACGGAATGCGTCAAAAACTATTAATAATTGGTGTTTTAATCCATCAACCGGCCAATTGGATTTTAGATGAACCTTTAACCGGTTTAGACCCTAAATCAGCTTTTACATTAAAAGAAATGATGCGAGAACACGCTAATACGGGGAAATCTGTTTTATTCTCTACCCATGTTTTAGATGTTGCCGAAAAAATTTGTGATCGTGTTGGCATTATTTCTCATGGTCAATTAATTTTTGTAGGAACTATTGAAGAATTAAAAAAACAAACTTCAAAAGATGAATCACTAGAGCAATTATTTTTGGAGATGACCGATAATGAATAGAATTATCGCCTTAAGTAAGGCAATATTAAAAAACAACACTAATTTTTTCTCAAACTTTGCTTCACACAAAAAAGAAAAAAAAGCCACTAATAAGAAAAATAGCCTTTTTATATTAATCTTAATATGTTTCTTATTTGTCGCTATTACCATGTTTTTTACGGCTTATAATGCTTTAATATTAGCTAAATATAATATAGAAGGACAAACAAACGTAATAGATTGGAATTACGTCGAATCTTTATTAACCATTGCTATTCCTTTTTTATTCTTATTTCTTTTTCTTTTTTTAAATACTTTAGTAGCATCTATTTTTTTCTTATCTAATGATAATAAATTATTGTTATCACTTCCTGTTAAGCCATTTGAAATATTTATTGCTCGCTTTATTTGTTGTTTAATCACAGCTTATTTTTTAGAACTTGTTTTTATCGTTCCCTTAAATATTGCTTATTTGTTCGTTATTAATCATGGCTTTTTTATTATTATCAATCAAATTTTATACTTTATTTGCTTCCCATTTTTACCAATTGTAATCACATTCTTTATTACTTTATTAATTGATAAAATAATTCATATTCGGCAACATCGGCAATTCTTTGCTATCTTTTATCCTCTATTAACTATTCTTGGTATTATATTATTAGATATTGGAATGGAAAAATTAGTGCCTTCTGATATGGTATTCGATGATATTACTAGTATCGAAAGCATCAAATTATCTATTATATCATTAAGTGATTCTTTATCATTTTTAAAGCCTATTAGCCAATTTATATCAAAGGGCTTTATTAACAATAACTTCCCTGGCTTATTAACTAGTTTATTATTCTTCCTTTTATCTTTAGTCATCATATATCTTGCTAGCATTATCGCAAATACCTTTTATCAAAAATCAATGCTATGTGATGATGACAATAAACGCAAAAAAAGAAAGACTTCTGATCAAGTTAAAATAAAAAGTAAAAAAACAACATATAAGATGATGTATCTTAAGAAGGATTATAAAATGATTTTTCGTTCCCCGACAGCGATTATGAATTTATTACTTCCACCAATCATTTTTATAGTGGTGTTTGCCATATCTATTGGTACTGTTTATTTTTCTTCTGACCAAGGTATTGAAGATTTTAATGCTACCATTGCATTTGTACAATCGTTTATTTCTTTTGATAACCCTCTTTTTCCATTTGTTTTATCTTGTTTATCTTTAATACTCAGTATCATGCTTTTAGTGTCCGCAACAAGCATTTCACGAGAAGGAAAGAATGCATATCTAATGAAGATTATACCTATTAAAGCTAGTACCCAAATTCATTTAAAAATGATACCTGGAATCTCTTTTTCTTCATTTCTTTTCCTTATCTTAACAATTAGTTATTCGATATTATTTAAATTAAAATGGTATTATATTTTAGCATCCATGATGATAATGATGTTATGGTCTATTGTCGCTAATTATTTTATGATTTTAATCGATTTATCAAAGCCTTTTTTATCTTGGGATAATGAAGTATCTGCGATTAAACAAAATCGTTCAAGCATTGTCTCAATGCTTGTCATTTTCGGTGTCATTATTCTTTTAATAATTATTGGCTTGCTTCTTTACATCACCACAAACATAACGGGAATAATACCATTTATCGTATTAATAATAATATCCTTAATATTAATCACACTTATGGAAGGATATATTCAAAAAAAGCAAGAAAAAATACTGAATAATATAGAATAAACTCAAGATTATTGCACTAGCGTATTAATTAAAGATCATAATTGTAAAAAAAGACTTCATAAAAAAAACCACTACTCATACTAAAATGATAATGATGTTAATGTTTATAAAGCTTTTTTAATTAAATATATTCAAGTGGTACTAACCAATAGTTTTTATTAATTGGTTGTAATTTACTTGTCATACATATCACTAATCCTATGGAAACATTATTGGAATATTTTTTTAATACTTCAAATTGCTTATCAGGGTTATTAGGACTGATTCCTTTTTTTATTTCAATAGGATATAAAGTATTAGCTTCAACATAAATTAAATCTATTTCTTTTTGGTCCTTATCGCGATAATAATATAAATGCATTTTAGGATCTATGCCATGGCTTGTTAAGTTTTTAATTATTTCACTTATAACATAGGTTTCAAATATAGCGCTACTTAAAGCTCCTACTTCTAAAGTTTCAGCATTGGGATATTTTGCTAAATAACTGCATAATCCCGTATCCATAAAATAAAGTTTTGGTGATTTAATAATTCTATTTGAAAGGTTAGAACAATATGGTTGTAACAAGTAAATTATTCCCGATGATTCTAAAATGCTAATCCAGTTTTTAATCGTCTTAGAATCAACTCCTACTTCATTAGCGATAGTAGAATAATTAACTTCTTGGGCAGTTCTAACCGCTATATACTGCATAAAATTATAGAACTGCATTGTTTTTCCCACATTTAACAACTGCTTTATATTTCTTTCAATATATGTTGTCATGTATTATAGAGTTGCAAATTAAATGAGGAAGATAATAGCAGAATAATTGATGGGAAAT
>CAZJKC010000059.1:0-7738 GCA_964546565.1 uncultured Staphylococcaceae bacterium
GTGCAAAATTTCTTTCAACTATTACTAGCGGAATTTACTTTTTCAAATAACGAAAAAAGACAAATATCATGGAATGTATAAATAACAAATTAGGCATTAATCGATTTTTATTTCTAAAGCAATTGGACAATGATCACTACCAAATATTTCTTTATGTATTTTCATATCTTTTACCCATGAAAAATGCTCATTATCTATTAAAAAATAATCAATTCTCCATCCGGCATCATGAAGACGTGCTTGAAAACGATAACTCCACCATGTATAAGAAATTTTATCAGGATACAATCGTCTAAAAACATCGACATATCCACTTTCTAATAATTGTGTCATTTTTTCTCTTTCTTCATCCGTAAAGCCGGCCATCCCACGATTGTTTTTTGGATGTTTTAAATCTATTTCTTGATGAGCGACATTTAAATCCCCGGCATAAATGACGGCCTTTGTTGCTTTTAATTTCATTAAATACGCCCGCATTTCATTTTCAAACTCGAGACGAAAAGGTAATCTTTTCAAACCTTCTCCGGCATTAGGAACATAACAAGCCACATAATAAAATAAAGGATATTCTAAAGTAATAATTCTTCCTTCTTCATCATACTTGCCATTATCTAATCCATAATGGACCATTAAAGGCTTTTCTTTCGTAAAAACGGCAACTCCTGAATAGCCTTTTTTGATTTTAGAATTCGTCCAATAGGCATAATACCCGTTCGGCATAAAAGGAAAAGTTAAATGCTCAATTTCTGAAAACTTCGTTTCATTAATTGAAAAAATATCAGCATTTAAACTATTGAAATCTTTTATAAAATCTTTTTGTAAAATAGCCCTAATACCATTAACATTAAAAGAAACTATTTTCATACCTATACACCACCTTATAAGTAAGATTGTAACACTTCAATCATCTTATAAAAAGAAAAAAGTGAGGGCCATTCAAGCCTTCACTCCATTATTATTTTTATTTTTTGGTAATATTTACGGTAATCGTATCGCCTTCAATATCTCCAACGGTAATCGTGTATCCGATAGAGGAGCCATCATTAAACTTATCAGCACCATTCATAAAGAAAGCTTTGGTCGGACTAAATGTTGAACCTGTCTTCCAAATAGTTGAATTTTGCTTAACATAAGTACCTGACTTACTTGTTCCAGAAATACCATTTTGTAAAGTATTATTACCCCCGCTATCGAGAAGATGAAGTAAACGGTCTTTATCTTTATTCTTTGATAAATAAGAATACGATTGCGAATTAGAAGCGCCAATATAACCAAAATAATTCGAAGATGAAAGAACATCAACCATCTCTTGTTGTGTATTTAGATAACATTGAAAATTACCTTTTAAGTTTAATTTAACCATTCTCGCATCTACATGATATATACGTAATCCGCTATCGCTATACATTAATTCACGATTATCAAACTTGTATTTAGAATCCTGCTCATTATTCCCCGTAGGCGTATAGTATTCAATCAATAAATATTCATCAAAAATGGTTCCATTCCATCCATCATTAATTAATATTGCATCACCATATGAAGATGAAGTTCTTAATTTAACAGTTGTTGATTCAGTCACCCAAATAGGATCAACCCATCCTAAAGAAAACTTTGAATATATATTATGGTCTCCAACGTTATATGATTGCATATCTAACTCACCAGCACAATTCCATGTATTGTAGTCATCATAACAATAATAATCATCCAAACCGATAATATGACCCATTTCATGAATAAAGGTATGCCCATCAATGCCAGAAGGTGCTTTATTACTTGTATAATAATCATTCATAAAAGAATAACTTAACCACATGTAATTATTAACTGTTGGGCAGTTCTTCTTCGGATCGTTATCCGTGCAGTAGCACCATGCCCACCACGCATCAACATCGAGCGAATACTCATTCGAATATACAAAGATAACAGCATCTAAATAACCATCACCATCTTGGTCATATTCACAAAGTTTTTCATAATCATAACAAGCTTTTTTATAAAAAATATCACCTATATATGTACCGGGATCATATTCTATATCATCTTTAGCATAATTATCGGCATATTCATATGTACTTTCATTAACTTCAATTACTTGATCATATATTTCACCCGTGATATTCAATTTACCATAACTTGATTTAGCAAAATATGATTGTACTGATTCCCAGTTGGTATATTTTGATTCACCGAAGAATATCAATTCTAAATTACTTAACATCGACTGTGACCAAGGAGTCCCATCAGAGAATTTAACAGGTACTACCAATACTTTTTGCGTACCGGTAGAATTCATGGTTGGCCATCCTAGAGATTCATTTGTATCCCTTAATGTATTGGTGTAATTCTTAAGAAATACTCCATCATCATTTGTAGTTGATGAACTTGATGTATAATTAGAGGATGTATGATTGATGTCGCTATTACTACTCACACCCGTATTTATTTCACTAGTATGTGTATCATTTGAGTTTATATCACTTGTATTATTTGAAGAACCTCCATAAGTATTACTAGTATTGAATTCAATAGAGCATGAACTAAGCAACATTACTAATAATAATCCGATATTCCTTTTTTTCATTTAATGTATCCTCCCTTTTTTTACGTAAATTAATTTTAATATAAATTTAACAAGTTGTACATTAAAAAAATATAGAACTATTATTATTTTTTTGAATAGTAGTTAGTAATAAATAGCTTTAATAAAAACGGATAATTTAATAATCCATCACTTATTGTCAATTCTTATCTTCAATCATTAAAAAATGTAATTGCATTTCTTTTTCACAAATCATTCTTTTATTTATCAAAAAATAATACAAAAATCCTATTCCAATAGATAATAATACAAATAATATAATCCAAAACATGTATCCTATTTCCATGATTTTATTACTTAATTCAAACCATCCATGATCATAATAATTCATAAACGGATAAGGAAAATATTTGCTATTATGGCCGCTACTATTGAAAACAACATCAAAACTATTGCATATCACCATTAAGAAAAAATAATATAAAGGCCCTAATGCACAACAAAAACAATATTTGCTACTAAAAAAATAATGATTTTCTAATATCAAATAATTCATTATCGATAGACCCGGTATTAATAAATAAAACATTACATTAATCAAGGAAAATGATATATCTTCTTGATTAATAATCTGAACGAATAAAGCGACGATAGTTAAAGTAACATTGGTCATAGATAGCAATTCTAGAATAGAAAATATTTTAGGATAAATAAATACTTGTTGTTTATCTTTTTTTATATCCCATATTAACCGCCATATCATCATTAAGAAAAGAAAAAAATTACTTTGAAAACTCCACGATAAAAAAGGCCAATATAATTGATTACTGCGCATCAAACATTTTAAAGGTAATAGTAATAATAAGATTTCAATAATAAAAAACTTTATAGCATATGATAATATCTTTTTCATCTGATAACCTCATGATTATCATATGTCTTTTTTGACTATTTATTCTTATGGCACTTTTCTTCATTCTTAAAAGGGCAATGCTCATATTTATCACAACTCGAGCATCCCTTTTTATTATTCTTTACGCTATATAACAACGCAAACATAAAAGCGAAAGCGATAATGCTTAAAATTACGTAATCTAACCAATTCATATAAGCAGCAATCCTACTTGATAAACGATAAAAGCAATGAAATAAGCAAAAACAGTTTGACCTAGCATATATAAAAGAGCCCATTTAGTCGAATTCAATTCTTTACGCATGGTCGCAAATGTCGCTACACAGGGCATATATAAAAGGACAAAAAGCAATAATGAAAGACCTTGCAAGGCCGTAAATGTGCTTTGCAATATCATCGTTAAATCACCATTAATAAGCACTTCTAGAGTGGACACAACCGCTTCTTTTGCACTTAATCCTGTTATTAATGCCGAAGTTAGACGCCAATCATTAAGACCGATTGGCTTAAAAATCGGAGCAATAAGAGTTGCTAAAGCCGCTAAAATAGAATCTTCATTATTCGCAACATAATTTAATTTCAAATCAAAACTTTGTAAAAACCATATAATAACAGTGGCAACAAAAATAACAGTAAAAGCTTTTTTAATAAAATCCTTAGCCTTTTCCCACATTAATAAGAAGGTTGATTTCCATCCCGGAAGTCGATATGAAGGTAATTCCATCATAAAGGGAGTAGCGTTAATTTTCTTAATAGCATATATCAACGCCAAAACAAGAACACCTGTCACAATCCCTGTGACATATAAAAGAATCATAATCCATACTGAATTAACACCAAAAAATGCCGATGTTAAAACCGTATATATTGGTAATTTAGCACTACAAGACATAAACGGAATAACGAGCATAGTCAATTTCTTATCACGTTCCGAAGTTAATGTCCGCGTAGCCATAACAGCCGGCACAGAACATCCAAAGCCAATAAGCATCGGTACAAAACTACGTCCTGATAGCCCTATTTTCCGTAATGGTTTATCCATGATAAAAGCAATTCTTGCCATATATCCTGAATCTTCTAATAACGATAAAAAGAAAAACAATACAACAATGGTCGGTAAAAAAGAAAGCACTGAATTAATGCCATTTAAAATACCATCTACAACTAAGCTTCTCACCACTTCATTAATGCCATATGACACTAAACCTTTATTAATTAATTGCGCAATAGCGGATAATAACATTTCAAACCATGATGAAAGATAATATCCTATTAGACCAAATGACAAATAAAAGACTAAGGCCATAATCATGATAAAAATAGGAAACGCCAACCATTTATTAGTCAAGATATGATCTATTTTATTAGATAACACTTGCTCTTTTGTTAAATCGTTTTTACGAATGACCGTATGTTCTGTAATCCGATCGATAAAATCATAACGCATCATTGCTAAGACCGCCTCGCGATCTAATTTAGCATCCGTTTCCATTTCTAAAACGATGTGTTCAAGCATTTCTTTTTCATTGTTACTTAATTCAAGATACTCTTCAATTAATTTGTCACCTTCAATTAACCTAGTCGCAGCATATCTTAAAGGACAATGCTTATTTAAACAATGGTCTTCTATTAGATTCATTGTCGCATGAATGGTCCGATGAACCGGACTTGGTGCTTCACAAAAATCGACAATACGCGGTATCTGATGTTCTTTTCCTATTTTTTTGATGTTATCAATTAATTCCGTAATACCTTCATCTTTAATGGCGGATATCGCCACCATCTTGACACCAATACTCTTCTCTAATCTAGATACATCAATCGCATTACCTGAATTTCGCACTTCATCCATCATATTTAGAGCGATGACCATTGGTACACCTAATTCTAATAATTGCAAAGTCAAATATAAATTACGTTCTATATTAGTTGCATCTATAATATTAACAATTATATCCGGATGCCCTTGGATAATATAATCACGCGCCACGATTTCTTCATTAGAATACGGTGAAAGTGAATAAATACCTGGCAAATCAATAACTTCAATATCTTTATTTTGTTTTAAAACACCGACTTTAGAATCGACAGTCACTCCGGGAAAATTACCAACTCTTTGATTAGCACCTGTTAAAATATTAAAAAGAGTTGTTTTTCCACAATTTTGATTACCCACTAATGCGACTTTCATAAAACTTCCTCAATTTCTATCATTTCCGCATCAAATTTACGAATTGATAAATAAAAATTTCTAATTTGTATTTGTATCGGATCTCCTAGTGGAGCCTTCTTGATTAATTTTAACTTTGTCCCCGGAATTATTCCCATTTCTAAAAGACGATGCCGTAAGGAACCATTTCCAAGTACGGCCTTAATAATACCTGTTTTATTTACTTCCATCTCGGAAACCTTCATCATGTTCCACTCCTCATCGTTTCTAAATATACTATAGTATATTTCTACGCGCTTAATGTAACTTAATTGATTATTTGTTGTCAAGAGTATGCATTAAAGTATTATTTAACTTCCATAACTCTTTAAACGGTATCAAAAAATGAAAACTATTTTATATAATGAATTTTTTCCTTATCAAATTGCGTTCTTTCTTCTTTTATTTCATCAGGATAACCAATATAAACTAATCCTAAAGGAATATAATTATCATTCAAACATAGTATTTCTTTCATCTTTTCGACCTTCTCATTTTGGGGAGTAATACCACACCAAAGTGCCCCTAAAGATAGGTCTACCGCTCCTAGCAAAGTATTCTCAATAGCGGATGAACAATCTTGTATCCAATAATCGCGAGCAGATTCTTTTAAAAAGCGATCTTTATGACCACATACCACAATAGCGATTGGTGCTTCATAATCCATATTCTTAAACGTTTCTCTTATTTTTAAAAGATGATCTTTTGATGAAACAACAAAGAACTCCCATGGTTGCATATTACGCGCTGAAGGTCCTGCCATAGCGTACTCTAATAAAGTTTGAATATCCCTTTCTTTTATAGAATCTTTTTTAAATTTACGAATACTTCGTCGTTGTAAAATAGCTTTTCCTAATTCCATTTGTTTATCGCTCCCTTTTAATTATGATACATAATAATTTGCTTTTGTTCCATTTCAAACGCTACCAAATGATCACCATCAAGTTTTTCTTGATAAAAATTAACAGCCATAATTTGATAATTATTATGGACCATATAATATACAACTCCTTTGCTTAAATTATAACAAATTGTATAGATGGTAGCCATGATATTTCCTTCATCATCATGAGAACAGCCATATGGTTGTTTAACCGCATGTAAAATATCAAAAAAAGAGAGAATTTCATCAACTGTAAGCTCATTTCTTCTTTGTAATTGTTCTTTTACAAATCTTGCACGAATAAAACGTGATGTTGAAGTATAATCACCTGGAAGTCCAATCGCCCCAGTTCCATTCGTCTTTTTTTCTTTTGGAAAAGCTTTTTTATTATATGAAGAAAGGAAACAATATTTATTTGCAATGGTTACTTGCATTTTAAAAGGGGGATTATTGGTTAATACATCTATTTTATTTTGATAAATAAAAATTCCTTCTTTTGTGGTTTCTAAAACAATGCTTTCTTTACTATCCGTAAACATCCAATGTAATTCACTAGATGGCATATTATCCTTAAAATTATCATAGCAAATGTTTATTCTTTTTAGTAATTCTTTGGTTTCTTTAATATTTCGACATTGACTTAATACCCATAATATTAATTCAAAAGAAGCAATATTATCTTTGCTGTTATCTATCTTACGATAAAAAGCATTATTTACAAATTGTAAGCCCGCTACCGCAAGTCCATGTTCATTCATCGCATCATAATATAAAGGATAATTATCTTCAATTATTCCAACGCCTATAATTGCATAATGTTTTTTTATTTCATTTTGATAACGAAAAGGCAAGGTAAAATAACGAGGTGTAATAATTATTTTTTCACCAAATGATTTTATATAATCTAGATTTCTTCCAAAAAAGGTATCTTTTCCTCGATAGCTAATTGCAGTACACATTTTTATCACCATCATTATTATTTACATTTTTATATATTTTTATATAAAATGCTTAATTAATAGAAAACCATAGATTTATAAAATATAGCAATCTTTTCCCTACACATACATAATATCTTTTTTACTATTTTTCGCACTTAGACAAAAAATCTAAGTGTTTTTTTATTTTTTCTAAAATTTTGTTTAAAAATCTCTTGACATGGTATGGGGGGGGGGGTGATATAGTTGT
>CAZJKC010000060.1:0-2729 GCA_964546565.1 uncultured Staphylococcaceae bacterium
GCGCCGCGCGGCTTCGCGACAACCTTATTTCCAACTTCTTTCCATTCAAGGGTCTTGCACATAGGACACTCGCGCCGTGTGCGTAATTTCTTCCACGGCGCATACACTTTATGCCCTTCATTACATTCAAAGATCAATTCGGTATCAAGATTTTCGTATGTGTCGCTTAAAAGCTTCCATCCGTCCTACTCAACTTCCGCGCGAATGTCTTCGATTTTTATTTTTGCCATTCAACCTTTCACACACCCGTGCTTCCAAAACCACCACCACGATCTCCCGCGATAGCTGTGATATCAGATACTTCATAGAAGTTTGCGAGTTCAACCTTATTCAGCACAAGTTGCGCAATTTTTTGACCCGCTTCAAGATGCGCAACCGGAGAATGGAGAATTGAATCAATCTCAATGTGTCCATTATCGTCAAAGTGATAGTCGATGTCTTGAATAGGATTGTCGCTATTTTGCACCATGATCCCTACTTCTCCACGGTAGCCGCTGTCAATTGTTCCAAGAATTACACGCAGGCTTGTTTTAGATGAAATTCCAGACTTCGGACGCACTTGGAGTTCATATCCTTCAGGAACAGCGACTTTAATACCAACCGGAATTACAACTGTTTGGCCGGGAAGAATGTCAATGTCTTCTGTTAGGTAAACATCAAGGCCCGCATCTCCCTTTCGCGCATATGCCGGAATCTTCGCATTTTCCTTGCAAAGCTCAATAGGAATTGCAACTTGCTTTTGAGCGTTCGGATCATACCCGCTAAGATGAGACACAATCAATGCACAAAGCGTATTAAAGAAATCCTTGTGGATGTCTTTAAGCTCCTCGTCTTCTTTCGCGGCCTGCGCAAACATCATATACTGCTTGATGGTCTTATCGACAGACCCGGCGCCGACTGCATCGATCAAAGAATCAAGGAAGTCTTTCTCTTGCGCGGGGTCGTTCAAAGAGCGCGAAAGTTCATCGAGAAAGACAGGGGCCACCAGTTTAAACTGAGAGTCTTCCAGCGCCAGAAGTGAGGCAACAGCTTCAAACCCATCGCCCAAAGCTTCGGCGCCCATTTGTTCAATATCAAAAGTTTCGTTCATTCAAGATTCCACACTCCATTAAAGACTTTCACTGCTTTCACCACATAAGCCTCGTCGATCACTTCGCCCTTCGACTTCTTTTCCTTGTGGGTGTAGCCGCACTGGTTTAGTACGTACCCTTCTTTCGCGGCGTTCGCGCGCATTTCTTCCATTAGGCTTTTGGCCTCGTTTTCGTTTTCGGTTCGGTATTCTTCGGTTGTTTTTAGAAGCAGCATTTGAGTTTTCTCCTTTTATATTTTTCATTCGTTTTTTGTATTATTATATAATTGAGTTGCTGTTGTGTAACTACCAGTTTGGGGGGGGGGCTGTGGTTGTGGCTGTGAAAATTTTATCGTACTCAATTTCTAAATTTCGGGTTGAATTGCTTGGCCCGTATTTATGAGAATTTACATAAAAACCTTGCTTAGGTTCATAAAAATATTTTGCCTCACGCTGCCCATCACTATAACCCTCTTTATACGCAGTGTCAACCAACTCGTTAATCTCTTCTTCCGTAATGGTTATCTTCCCCGGCGTTTCACTCACATAAATTTTAATAAACGGTTTCATTTATACCCCTCAACTAATCAAAAATTCTTTTGCGTACGGCAGCGTCTCAATCCACTTGCAAAACTCGCGCCATTCGGGAAGACGGTGGTCTTTACGCTGGAGATAAATGTTTCTCAAACAGCGATAATTCGTGGTCAGGCGCGCAGTCAGTTCAAAACCAGCAGGATTTGAATAGAGAATTTCGAGATATAACTCTTTTAGATACGCATTTGCCTCGGGGCGCGTAACGTGGTCTGGCTCTAAATTATTAAAAGCTTCGAGCATATCGTTGTAATGTTCAACTTTCTCTTTCATTATTTCAATAATGCGAGGGTCAACATATTCGTTATATGCTTTGTTAAGATCGAATTTTGTAATGCGATGCATGGTCGACTGCGAACTCACGAACTCAAGAAACCGGTATCTTTCTGCCTCCACCCAAGCCTTATTACTAAAAGTCAAGTCAAAAGCTACTCGGATTCCCGTCAAAAACTGCGCGTGCGCGCCATTGCCGGTCTTTGTTGCATTTGTAAGATTGATGCAACGTTTAATATCTTTTTCCGTCATTTCTCGCACATCAGATTCCACTCTCATAGGCAGACCCGAGGCTATAATTGACTCTTCAAGGTCATAAACCTTTACATTATCAACTTTCATTCTTTCACTTACCTTTTTTCTTTTATTATACCACAAATTCTCACTTTTTGCAAATTTCCTTGACATAAAAATCAATCAAATCTGCACAAGCAATAACGTCCTTTTCTTTCCAGCCTTTAGTTGTCATGGCGGCGCACCCAATTCGTACACCGCTCGTCTCATTCGGACCACGTTTATCTCCCGGCACGCAGTTCTTATTCAAAGTAATTCGATGATTGTCGAGCTCTTCTTGCAGTCGCGCGCCAGTGAGTTCAGGATGGGTTTTTGAAAAGTCAAGCAAGAACAGGTGATTATCCGTCCCACCAGTAACAACATCATATCCAAGCTCAATGAAGCGGTCTGCCATTGCTTTTGTATTTTTTACAACTTGGGCGGCGTATTCTTTAAAGGAAGGATCAAGAGCTTCTGCTGCACAAATCGCTTTGGCGGCGATGACGTGTTCAAGCGGCCCGCC
>CAZJKC010000060.1:2829-7535 GCA_964546565.1 uncultured Staphylococcaceae bacterium
GGGAAGACGGCGCCGTCTACGGCCTTCGCTAAATCGGGAATACAAAAGATCAAGCCTCCCCTCGGTCCACGAGCAGTCTTATGCGAGGTCGTGGTAATAATATCCGCATATCCAAAAGGAGACGGATGAGCATCTCCAGCCACCAAGCCCGCAATATGCGCCATGTCTACCATATAACAAACTTGGTTTCCTGTCAACTCCCGATAAGACTGTACAATGTCATAAATCCGCTTAAAATTGATAATGCGGCTATACGCACTCGCGCCGACTACGAGAATTTGGGGTTTACAATCGAACAATTTATCTTTAAGGTCATCATAATCAAGATAACCCTCGTCTGTAACGCCATACTCTACGATATTATAAAGCTTGCCGCTAAAGTTGACGGGACTGCCATGGCTTAAATGCGCGCCATTCGACAAACTCATACTCAAAATCGTATCACCCGGCTTAATAACTGCCGCATACGCCGCCATATTCGCTTGCGTTCCGCTGTGCGGCTGCACATTCACATGATAATTCGTATGATAAACCGCGCGCCAGAGGTCACAACAATACTCTTCCAAAGCATTAACTTCTTGGCATCCGCCATAATAGCGCCCTTCTCGACCGCTATGACGCCGAGTCGGATACCCCTCTGCATATTTATTCGTCAAACAAGAAGCCATCGCGAGTCTAATTGTTTCACTACAAAAGTTTTCACTCGCAATCAACTCAATATTATCTTTCTGCCTCAGCGCCTCATTCTCAATCATCTTGCCGATCAATGCCGTCTTCGGGTTCGCGCCGAGTTCGTCGGCAATAATTTTATCTAAGCTTGATTTAACCAGCATTTTATTTCTCCTTTACATAGAGGCCGCAGTGGCACGTCCCTTCGTCCATTTCTCGAAAATCACGGCACATACACTTTGTATCTTTCGTCTTTTCTAATTTACAAGGGCAATACCCATCATTCGCCTTTAATTTCTCAATAACTTCTTCCACATGGGAAGTATCTGACGTCTTATAAATTCTCATAACTAATTTTCCTCGCATATTGATTCTGGCTTGCTAAATTTATTCCAAGAACTGGGTCGAAATGAGAAGGTTCATTAGGGCGAAATCTACCGAATTTGACGATGATATTCGGATACTTTTTAAGTTCTTCCCATTGATCAATCATCAATGCACTTGGCGCCGAGTCGCCTTTCGAGCGAAAACCGCTTTCCATTTCGTCTTCTGTATACCCAGTATAGATTACAATATCATCTCTTATCCCGTATTTGTCTCTAATGCAATGCACGAGCGGCAATATATCAAAAATCGAATCAAAAGGCTCAAGCCCTCCAAACACAAAAGCATGGGTGAGTGGATTATTTTTATATCTTTCGCACAATTCTTCTTTTGTAATTTCGATCTCCGGTTCGTGCGCGAGAGCGGAGTTTTGGCATAAATTACATCCGCTCTCGGCATCGCATTTAAAGCTACAATACGGAAAGATAATAAACATAGAAGGTTTGGAATAATTCGCAATATCATATTCAACTAAACCTTTAACTTTCATTCTTTTCCTCGTTTAAAGTATCTTCTTTTCCTTGAAGGTACCCGTTCATATAAGTCTAATTTAAATGGGCCTGCATATTCTCCCATGCTTTCGGAAAGCAAGACCCAATTAAAAATTCAAAGGTCACGACTGCTTCGTTCGGGTCGGCGCCGAGTTCGTTTGAACGACGTTCGACAAGTTCAATTAGGTGTTTGAGAGAGGATAGTTTTACGGTTTCAAATTTTGATTCAGCCATTTATATCCTCCCATTCGCGCAACGCATATTCAGATTTACGCTCTTTTGACCACGTTTTTACGGGAGTATAAAAACCAACAATCCGGCTATATTCTGTCGCAACAGGTTCACCGCACACGGGACAAACGTCTCCGTAAAAGGCGTGATTATGTTTACACGCTTGAATTTTCGTATTAAAAGCAAAATAAGTAACACCTTGATCGGCAATGTAGTTAAGCATTTCCCAAGCTTGGTCGAATGTATTGAATGGAGCCTCAACATTTGCATGAAGGATTGAACCACCATTGCAATAAGAATCAAATGCCGCAGAAATTTTTACGCGTTCTTGGAGAGTTGTTTTAATTCCAAGAGGGATAAACTAATTTCCATAAAGCGGAAGAATATCAATGACACTTTCAGGATAAAGCATCTTATCAGCTTTAAGAAATTTTGTTGCACATTGCTCGCCGGGGACTGCCTCACAGCTAAGCATGTAGTCCTTGTCGAGGGCGAAGGCGTCCATTGTATTGTGAATAACATCAAAAATTTTCTTGCCAAAACGATAAGCATCTTCGGTGTAGAAAGTATTCCCGAAATCGTCAACTGTCATATAGCCAAAAGTTTTAAGCGCTTCAAAGCAGCCTAATACCCCAAGTGTGTTGTACTAACTTTTAATGTCAATAAGCCCATCTTGGTAGTTCGGGAGTAAGCCTTTCTCAATATTTCGTTCAATAATATGTCTAACGCAATCAAGCGCTTGAAGATTAACTTCGCAAATCTCTTTAAGAGCAACCAAATAATCTTTCTCATTTGGATGTTCAAGAGCAATGCGCGCGAGGTTGATGGTGCTTACTTTCACAGAGCCAACACGCAGTGCCGTGCCGCCGATAGAGTTGAAAAACCCTAAATCGTCGATGTTGCTTTTGAGCCTACAATTATGCGTAATAATTCCGTTTCCTAACATAAAGAGAGGTTCAACATCATCTAACACTTCTAAGCAAAAAGATGTAGTGGCTTTGGTTTTGCATCTAACAATAGACTTTATTTTAATCCAAATATAGTCTTCATCTATTTTATAAACGTCTTTTAATTGTTTGCGATTGCCGGGAGAATAATATCGTAAAGTATAACAAGGGTTGGCCCCCAGACGATTTTCTCTTTCATCCACATTAAGTCGAGTCACAATTCCTAAAGAACTAAAAACAACAGTCATTGTTTCAATCAATTTTAATGAAGAAGTATAAATACGGTTATTATTTCCACCATCAGTTTGATACCATCCATCAATAATACCTTCTCGAAACTTTTTAGAACAATTTAAGACTTTTAAACTTATTTCTTTATTTAGGGCGTTGTTTCCTATAACATATTGCTGAATAAGTCCTAATAAATATGGGGAAGTAATTCTGAAATTTATACATTTCTATTTTCCAGAAAGGGCAGAAGTCAAAACGTCCTCATGACAAACTCCCCCAAAAGTTTTAGGGACATAATCGTGAAGCCAATCCATGAAGTCTCTATCTGTATCTGCATTAAGAGAAAAAGTTATCCCATTATTCGAATAGCTCCCGTCGCCTAGAAACGCGCCTACAATTTTCCCTTCTTCATAAGTTAAATGATCGTTAACTTCATATCCATGTTTCCCATATGGAAGATAATCATCCACAGTTAACTCAGAAGTGGGAATATATTCTTTGCCAAAGACTTTATTTAAGTGATTTGCCGTTGTTTTTATTTTTGCTCCATTTGCTAATGTAATTTCATATTCGGGAGCTATATTAAATTTATTTATCTTACACTGAATTTCTTGCCCATTTTGTAAAACTTTTACGATAGGGATTCTCCCTTTTAAAGAACGAGTTTCATAAACTTCTTTAATAGGAGAAAGCATATATTGATGGTAATAATCGCTCCAATAAACGATTTTAGTCTCTGGAGATAACGGGCAATTAGAAAGACTTGTTACGCTATCATCAATAAAAAGATTTGAGTCAAGCCATGTCATATTATGTTTGCAAGCCCAGCGCGCGAACTCCTCGTCGGCAAAAACGCCGTCTTTAGAGCGAAGCAAACTAATAGAATTGACGGGGAATGTAAACATATTTTGAGAGCGAATCTCACTCATTGTCTCAAGATAAAGTTTTTGAAACTCCATAATCCCATCAATTTCATCAATCATAAAAGCTCCGTCAGGGAACTCTGCCCCACCAAAGAGGGCTTCGAGGTATGCGTGGTCGAAAATCGAAGTGTTCGTAAAGGCACTCTACATCCCATCCCTCACGCACGGCTAATTCACGGCATAGATAAATCTTTGAATATGCTGCTTTGCATAAGCCTCAGGAGAAATAGTGAAATATCCTGCTTTGACGTCTCTATCCCAAAAGTAGTACATATAAGGAATCAAATTTGCAAGTCCGACTGCGCCACTAGAGCGATTGCTGCAATAGCTAACAAACTCTTTCACAAAATCAATAAAGGTGCCTAAATGTTTCGGCGGCAGGCTGTTAAAATTCTCAATAAAGAAAAGCCCTTCTTCAGCGAGCCGTTTAAGATCATACGAGTAGCAGTACGGTTTAAAACTCGCTGTGTTCGCATCGTGCATATACAAGGCGCGCGACCATTCTAATTCAAACCAGCGATTTGCTGCTTTAAATCCATACTTTTTATTCATTTCATAATAAATTTTATTGTAAGCCAAAAGCTTTTGATGCGGCTTCGGCATTTCATTCATTAAGGTGACAATATCTTTATGACCGACATTTGCATTGCCGTCAACGGAAGCATCAGCAACCGTCTCTGTATCAACAAAATTATCAATAAAGTCAGTATAACTTAATTGAGAATCGCTAAATCCATTAAGGCGCGCGAATTCGTCGCCATACTTATCCAGCATACGGTTAAAAGCAGTCGTAAAGTTTTTATTAAGTCGAATATTGATATTCATTCCTT
>CAZJKC010000061.1:0-7463 GCA_964546565.1 uncultured Staphylococcaceae bacterium
TAGTCATGGTCCCTTATAAGACGGATAAACCAGGAATGATCTTTGAATTAAAAGTGGATAGTAAAGTAGAAACTGCCATTGAACAAATAAAAGAGAAAGATTATTCATCGTCCTTTGGTGATTATCATGGCGATATATTATTAATAGGTATTAATCTTGATTCAAAAACGAAAAAGCATCAAGTGTTGATTGAAAAGATTAGAAAGTAATGAAAAAGGGGAGGTTGAATGCATTATTAATGACGCATTCAACACCCCTTTTTAATTCACTTTATATGACATAACATTTTTAGTTGCATAAACATTAAACATACGATATTTTTTACAAGCAGATTCAAAGTTAATATATATCTTTCCATTTGCATAATCTAAATCTTCGCTCATTGGCATTACTCTTATTTTTTTAAGACGATTATTTGAATCTAAATGATAAATAGAAACACTTTCTTCATTGATAAAAATAGTAGAATCTGGCTCTTTATCAATATTTATTTGTTCATAAACATGTAAATATGAATGATAAATACTCCATGATTCTGATAAATAAAACTTGCCTTCATCATCAATTGCAAAGCCTTGTATTTTTTGAGGAAGTGTTAATATTTTTTTAGGAGTCAATGAATGTAATCCAAATTCTAGAGCCTTTGGATCATCACTACCATCGTTTTTGGCAAATAGATATTGTTCAACCCAAGCACAATTAACGGTCCCATCACTTGCTTTCATATGATGAGATGGATCAGTTTCATACTTTTGTGAAAGATAGAATTCACCAACCCATAATTCTTGATCATTACTAAAAACAAATGAGGCTGTTGTATTGACTGGAAAAGACTTCATTGTGAGTGTTTCTTGCTCTTCAAAAGGCTTATAACAGTTATTCTTAATTGCTGAATATGATAAGACATAAACATTTTCGTCATTAGCGACATAAACCTGGTCATTATGAACCGCTATACCACCAACATGGCCGGTAAATATCTTATTATCGATATTTGGCATTTTCACAACACCAACATTATTGTTTTTATCATTTAAATATATACGTGAACTTGTTTTGTCCGTCATATACCCAGAAAAAATAAATAGATCATCCTCCGCTACATAATCTAATCCTTGTGGACTATATTTAACATCCAATCCTGGTATCAATACTTCCGTCTCCGCTGCACTGAGAAAAGAACTGTAAATAGGATTTTTAAACGCTAATAAAACTAAAACAAATACAAGTAATAATCCTAGAATAGACCCTAGTATTTTTAAACATAATTTAAGTATCTTCCGAATAATAACCATAGTTTCACCTATAATACATATTTATATGTATTTATCCTTTCTTGCTTATTTAATAACTTTATTTTTGCTTATCTAATTTCTCAAATAAAAGAATGAGATAGCATAATTATTGTACATAAAAATAAAATAATAAAAAAGTGTTTACAAAATCTTTTTTATCATGTACAATGTATTTGTAAATGAGAACAATTCTCATTAAGGAGCTAAAGATGATTAGGAGAAAAACAAAACAAAGGGAGGCTATATATCAAAGTATTTGTGACATGGGTCATGCCAGTATTGCCGAAATTAAAGAGTATTTGCAAAGCATGAATATCATGATACCAACAGCAACATTATATCGAAATCTTTCTATTTTATTAGAAGATGGATTAATTCGCTCGATACAAAGCAATGAATTTGAAGTATATGAGGCTACAATTAGACAACCACATCATCACTTTCACTGTTTAAAATGTCATAACATATATGATATTATGTCTGATCAAATTCAATTAATATACAAGAATCCTGATGTTTTAAATGATTTTATCATCCAACAAGAAAGTGTTCTCATACACGGTATTTGCCCCCGTTGTGGCAAAAAGAAATAATATTCCGTAAAACGGAGAGGAGAAAGAAAAATGAAATACAAATGTAAAATCTGTGGACAAGTGTTTGAAGTAAAAGATGGTGAAAAACCAGTTTGTCCAGTATGCAAAGCCGAAGGCGACAAATTAGAAGTTTATGAAGAAACAACCGGTGAATTAGTTTGGGCCGCTGAACATTCAGTTGGCATCGCTAAAGGCATCGATTCCATAATTGTAGATGGATTACGTAATCACTTTAATGGCGAATGTAGTGAAGTTGGTATGTATATGGCTATGGCTCGTCAAGCATTCCGTGAAGGATATCCTGAAATCGGTCAATTATTTGAACAAATTGCTCGCGAAGAAGCTGAACACGCTGCTCGTTTTGGTGAAATGTTAGGTGAATTAGTTAGCGATAGCACTAAAGCAAATATTGAAAAAATGTTAGCGGGTGAAAATGGTGCTTGCTTTGGTAAAATGGACATTGCCAAACGAGCCAAAGAATTAGGTTTAGACGCTATCCACGATAGTGTACATGAAATGGCTCGTGATGAAGCAAGACATGGCAAGTCTTTAGAAGCAGTTTTAAAAAGATATTTCAAATAAGTAATAAAAGGCTCAATGAGCCTTTTTCATATGATAAAACCAAGAGGAAACAATAATCTTCTTGGCTTTTCTTTTTTTCTTGACAAAAATGCAATTTTTATCTATTATAGCCATGGTTTGAGATGTTCCTTGCCTAACCATCTCGATATAAAAAACAAGGGAGTGTTCTTCGTGAAAAAGAAATCATCATTTCGTTTAAATGATTTATCTAAAATAGCTATTGTCGCGGCCTTATATGTTGCTTTAACACTTGTTCTCGCACCTTTATCATACGCAAATATACAAATTCGTATTGCTGAATGTTTAATTATGCTTTGTTTTTATTCTAAAAAGTATGAATATTCGTTAACTATTGGTTGCTTCATTACCAATATTTTTTCACCTCTTGGCTGGTATGATATGGTCTTTGGGACTTTAGCGACTTTAATCGCGGTTATTGGTGTGAATCGCATCAAAAACATTTATTTAGCAGCCTTATGGGCCATATTATGGAACGGTATTATTATTGGAATAGAATCAAGCATTGTCTATCAACTACCCTTTTTAATTTGTGCTGGTGAAGTGGCAATTGGAGAGCTGATTGCTATTATGATAATTGGCATTCCTTTTATTCATATCTTAAAGAAATCAAGTTTATTTGATAAATTAGTTAATGAATAATAACCATCAGTCTAATACTAACTTTTTCATTTCATAATCATTATTTCTAACATAGTAATATTCAATACTTTTATATAATGTATTAATTTCTTTTTTCTAAACAAATCCTTCTTTTTTATATTTCCTCAAAATAAATATTTTCTAATTCTTTTTCGACATTGGTCGATAGATAATATGTAGCAATCTCAAGATTATAAGCAATTCGACCATCAAAACTATAAGGATCATCAATATATCTAATTATTAAGCGAGCTACTCTTTCATATTCTTTATCATAAAACTGATATGTATCATGGTCTTTTAATATCTCATTATGAAATCTATTAGATGATGCAAATACTAAATGTCCGCATAACATAGCTTCTAAAGCACAATTAGAGAATTGTTCATTACTAAAGGGGGCTATAGTCACATCGCATACTTGCATATACTTTCCTACAATAGTAGTGCGTCCAATAAAAGTAATATATTCATCAAGAAAATTATCTTTAACATATTTTTCTAATTTGCTTTTCAATGGTCCATCACCAGCAATATATAGCATAACATGGTCATGCCCTTGTTTTACTAATGATTCAACAACCTTAATTGCAAATATATGATTGCCATTTTCATCTAATTCTCCCTCTGTAAAAAGTAACAAACGATTTTTAGGCATTTCTAAATCATTCTTTATAATTGCTTGTATTTTCTTAGAAGCAACATAAAAATAAGTGGAATTAATACCTGTACCATGCACAAAAAAAGTGTTCTTGATAAATTCCGCTTTCGAAATATCTTTATCTTCTTCATTTATAACAATTATTTTATCAGTGAAATGAGCATAGAAGCTCTCTATAGGATAATAAAATAGCCAATGTTTTAAAGGAGCGTCATTATGAAACTTAAATCCCAATGTGGTATAAAACACTTTAGTGCCGCGCTTACGACATGTACGAGCACATTTGCGGCCAAAGACACCGCCAATAAAAGTGAAACAATGGATAAAATGATAATAATCGGAATTAACTATTTGTTTAAGAACTTTTTTCGCCTTTCTATTTTGTGAGCAAAATAAAGATTCTCCAAATGGTACATCAAACACTTTATCTATAAAATCAAGATTAATATCTTTGCGACCTTCTAAATCATTAGATGCCGCGACATGTACTTCATAATCATGAGCGTGTAAAACTTTCGCTAATGGTTTATAAAATTGAGCAATATGGCTCTGTTTATCAGCAATTAACAATACTTTCTTCATTCTTATCTCAACCTCTTTTTTACTTATCAAAGCATCATTGTAACAAAGGAAATACCTTCGTTACTTTTAATTTCTAATAGAACATAACTATATGTTTCTTTATTATTTTAACACAATGTAAATATCACTTTAATATAAAATGTTCATAAAATTACGGTATTTTTTCTAATATATTTATATATTTTCATTAAAACTATTCTTTAAAAGTAAAAAAATCTCATACAAGATATCTAAATCCTATATGAGATTGTTATTTAATATTTAGACTTCTTAATTAGCAGTATTTTTTCTTGTTAATAAAGTAGTATGCCGCAACGGCAGCTAAACCGGATAAGCCGATTAACAAGACAATAGCTAAATTATTCTTTCCATCAAATAAGTTATAAACCGAATTTATACCATATGATGACGAGCTAGAATTAAGTCCACGATATGTTGCGACGTAAGCAATGGTATTACTAATTGTATTGTCTGCTCCATCCTCAGCATCATTAATAATTGCTTTAGTGGCCGTTCCATCTGAAAAATCATTATAAATATCTAATAAATCATCTAAATCAGTCGATGCTTGTGAACCATCAAGATATCCACAAATTCCGTTAGTGCCATTTGTTCTCATTTCATCCCACATAGAAATAAAATCTTCAGCATCAGCATCTTTTTCATAAGTAAATGTAATACTTTCTAAATATAAAGCCCCACTTTTAGAACGAACTCCAACATATGCAAAATCTTCATCAGAAGGAATAGTTAATGTTGTTTCACCTTTTGTAAGAGATCCTATTAATGTCGCAGAGCTACTATACAAATCAGCTGGAGATGTAAATGCTGTGTTAGATACATAAATATTTAATACTCTAGCACTATCTGTACCACTATTCCAATCAACTGTAATTTCTTTAATAATACCTTTCGCGGTTGTTGAAACAATTCCGCTATTATTGCCACTAGATCTCATTTGAATTTGAGTTGCTGTAGAACTTCCATCTTTACGCATTCCGTTTGCTGTATATAAAGCTCCTATTCCAGATCCAATATTACCAGAGGTTTGTGAATATGTAGTTGTTAAATTCAAAGAATCAGCATTAAACGTATCAGAAATTGTTGTTGGAACAACTTGAACTTCGATATCTAAACTAGCTGTATAAGTACCATCATCTGTAACAACAGATAATGAAACAGTAGTGTTACCAGTTTCATACGCTAGATACATTCCATCATTATCGATATCTAATACCTCAGTATTTGAGGATATCCAACTAACAGATGAGACTGTTCCGCTATAGGCATTATCATATTGATCTTTTAATTCATAAGTAAATGTTCCATCATCATCAACATAAATGTTTTCTTTATCTTGTGTAATTTTTAATGTATAAACTGGAGTAGGGTTAGAGACTGTAATTCCAGTAACTTCAATCGTTTTACCTCCAAACGTACCAGTAACAGAAGTATCACCGCTTGCTAAACTAGACCATGTAACTTCTGATGTAACATCTATTTCAATGTCTTCACCATATTTAGCTTTAATAGTTAAGCCTTCAGAAGAGAATGTGTCTCCAACATCATAAGTTGTTTTAGTTGGTGTACCGGTGTAAGATAAACTTTCAATAGAATTAACATCAGTTATAACACCTTGTATTTCTGGTGTTGAACCATAAAGCAAGAAAATAGCGTTCATGGTTATAATATCGCCTTCTATACAAGCGTTATTAAAATTAGAAGAACTACTCGTAAATTTACCAGTATAATAACCATTAGTTGAATCCGTTAATGTTAATTTAGCCTCATCTTTTGTCGCACCATAAACAAGAATTGACTTTGAACTATCATTTAAATCTAATAAATAGAAATTACCATAACTGCTATTAGTTATATTAGACACACGACCTGTTACTTGAACAACTGTATTATCATTAGCAGTTTTGCTTATTAAATCAGATATTTCAGCCGTATTAATAACTGGTTGCACTACATCTTTAACTGTCACATTAACAGTATCTGTATAGGTAGTACCATCTACGGTAATTGAAGCAGTAATAACAACGTCACCGTTCGCGGTAGCGGTAAATTTACCAGTAGAATCGATTGTACCATAGTTATTTGTATCAGTCGTCCATGTTACTGTAGCATCATTAGCGTTTGTTGTAGTAGCCGTAAATGTATAACTATCACCGCTTGATAACACTTGATCATCTTCATTAATAGAAATAGATGGTGTGGCATTCGATTCATAATATTGAACCTTCGAGATTTGTAAAATACCGTTTTTTGATGCACTTGCACAATCAAACACTAGTCGATAATATAAATCACTAGCTGGTGAAGTGATTGTATATGTTGTATCCCCACTAGCTATTGTAGTCGAATAAGTCGTCACATTAGAAAAATCAGCGTTTGATGAAACTTCTAAGTATGTAGAATTAATTGATGACGTAGTTACGCTATCAACTGTAACAACTACTTTTGAAATGCTAGAAGAAATGGCAAATGATGTGGCAATAGAGCCAACACTAGCATTGTTTTTTCTGCCCATTTTAATATATTGCCATCCGTTATTATTATTGTTAGCATTAGCAATTGAATAACTATCGCCTTCAGCACTAGTAGCAGTCCATTCAGTTGTATATGCTGAAACTTTAGGCATGGTAGCCGTAGCAAAATCAAGCGTCTTACATACCACCTCAGCCGCCTCTGCACTTTGTGCTTCCTTGTTTGTTAGACCAATTCCAAATACCGTTGCTAACGAAGCGGCAAGTATGGATAGTCTTTTAAATAAACTTCTCATATTTTCTTTCATTCCTCCTTTGTACATCATTGTCGATTAAAGAAAATAATGTTGAAACGAATTCACTACAATTTATTTATCCAATAAAAAAAGTATGCAGTGATTTTCATTTACGAAATGAGTATAAACTATTAATCAAAGATTTTCAATATATTATTATTAATAATATAATTTTTGGATTGTATTAAAAAAAGGCCCTTAATAAGCAATAATTAACCTATTTGATACCAATTATTTTACAATATAATTAGGATAAACGCATGAAATGAAAAAAACGGAAATGTAATAGTTAATACTCGATT
>CAZJKC010000062.1:0-7159 GCA_964546565.1 uncultured Staphylococcaceae bacterium
ACATATAATTATAACATATAACACAAGACAACGCAAGACAAAAATAAAAAAGTTTTGTTGACAAAATAAAAAAAATCTTATCTTTAGATAAGAAATTCATTCTTTTTGCTTTTTTCTTAATTATTCTGCTAAACTACCGTATAAAAAGAAGCAACATTACGTGAAATAATATATATGAAATGATGATATACATGTTATTAATGATTTATGATTATTCTTTGTCGGATTATCATTTGATTACAATATGTTAATGTTTCTTTATCTTTATTAGCGTTTTCCTCCTATTTTTGATAAACTTAATTTAACCCGAGGTGATGATTATGACAAATGATGCTTTAGCCTTAGCTATTGATTTTGGTACACAAAGTGTACGCGCCATCATTTTTGATAAAAAAGGTCAATCTTTAGCTATGGAAAAAGAACCATATCAACCAGCTTATTTTTCACAGGAGCCCGGATATTGTGAGCAACATGCTGATTATTATTGGGATAGATTATGTTTAGTGACCAATCGATTAGTAAAGAAAAATCCCGAATTAATAAAAAGAATAGTTAGCTGTTCATTAACTTGCTTTCGTGATACTGCCGTATTACTTGATGAAAATTATCAACCTGTACGTTCTTGTATTTTATGGTGTGACCAACGTTTAGCGAAATGTGAAAAACCTCTTCCCTTCTTTAATCGCCTTTTGTTTAAAATTGTTGGCATGAAAGAAACAGCGGATATGAATCGTCGGAGGACAATGTATCAATGGTTAAAAGAGAATGATCAAGAGTCATTGAGTAAGACCAAACATTATTTTGCCTTATCAACATATTTTATTTATCGGTTGACAGGTGAAGCGAAGGATGCATCCGGTAATTATACTGGTCATTATCCTTTAGATATGAAAAAGAAAAAATGGTATCGTAAGAGTCATTTAAAGTATCCTGTTTTTGGTATTCCTCTTGAATGGCTTCCTGAATTAGTAAAAGCCGGTAGTTTATTAGGCATAATAAATGAAAAAAGCGCTAAAGAAACGGGACTGCCGATAGGATTAAAAATATATGCAAACGGGTCCGATAAAGGCGCGGAAACTATTGGGACCGGTTGTTTAGCAAAAGACATGGCTTCTATTTCATATGGTACAGCATCGAGTATTGAAGTAACGAATCCTCGTTACATTGAACCGGAATTATTTTTACCTTCCTATCCGAGTTGTATTGATGGATTATACAATATGGAAGTGCAAATTTATCGTGGATATTGGATGGTATCATGGTTTGTACGTGAATTTGCTAATGAAGAAGTTAAAGAAGCCGCTATTGAGAAAATGGCTGTTGAAGAAGTATTAAATAAACACTTAATGGAAGTTCCACCAGGTTCTCAAGGCCTAGTATTGCAACCATATTGGGGGCCAGGATTAAGAAGACCAGAAGCCAAAGGGGCAATTATTGGATTTTCAGATTATCATACCAGAACTCATATTTATCGAGCTATTATTGAAGGAGTTGCGTATGGATTAAAAGAAGGTCTAGAAGGTATTGAAAAAAGACAACATAAAAAAGTTAGACATATCATGGTTTCGGGCGGAGGTTCACAAAGCGACGCTATTTGTCAAATTACCGCAGATATTTTTGGCTTACCTGTTAGTCGTGTGCAAACTTTTGAAACAGCTTCATTAGGTACTGCTGTCGTAGCGTTTGTGGCATGTGGCGAGTTTCATAGTTACGAAGATGCTGTGAAGAGCATGGTTCATCGTACCAAGACTTTTTATCCAAATGAAGAAGCACACGTACAATATGATTATTTGTATAATCATGTTTATGAAAAAATGTATCCACGTTTGAAAAAAATATATAAAAAAATTGGAAAGTATCATAAAAAGTATGAGTAGAATGTATCATTTTGATAGAAATAACTGTTTAGTAAATTTGGCAAATAGTATTTTGGAACACTATCATTTAGCGACATATCATCCTTTTCTTAAAAATGTTGTTGAAAAAATGAAACCATATAAAAAAATAGTGTTTCTGCTATTTGACGGGATGGGTACTAGTTTGTTACATAATCATTTACCGCCGCATTCTTTTTTGAAAGAACATATCTTTTTAGAAATTGATTCTGTTTTTCCACCAACGACTGTCGCGGCTACGAATGCTTTCTTATCAGGACGATTTCCAATGGAAACAAATTGGCTTGGATGGAGTCAATATTTTCAAAATACAAACCAGTTTTTAAATGTTTTTTCAAATTATGAAACATATGAAAGAAGGCCGTCTTCTCATAAAAATCCGATGGCGACTATTGGTTATTATGAATCGGTATTTGATAAAGTAGAAAAAGAATGCCCTTCTGTTGCTGTTCAGCAAGTATTTCCTTCGTTTAGACCGGGAGGAGCTCATTCTCTAGAAGAGTGGCTCACGATGATTGATCAACACTTGGAGGATAATGAAGAGGTTTTATTATATGGCTATTGGGAGAATCCTGACCATTTAGCGCATGATTTTGGTGTTTGTTCTGCACCAGTTAAGAAATATATAGAGGATTTAGATGATATTTTGAAAAACTTTAAAGCATTTCATCAAGATACTCTTTTTATTGTTTTAGCCGACCATAGTTTAATTGATGTCGTTTTTTTACAAATTGATGAACATATTGATTTTTTTAATACTTTAGAAAGACCTTTTTCTATTGAACCACGAGCGGCTTCTTTTTATGTTAAAAAAGGTATGAAGGAAGTATTCGAATTGTTATTTCAAAAGTATTATGGTCAATATTTTGATTTGTTCACAAAAGAAGAAGTTATTGAAAAACGACTATTTGGCGATAAAAAGTCTATATCTAATGGATATGAACAATTTATAGGGGATTATTTAGCAGTTGCCATTGATAAATACTGTTTTGATTTTTGTAAAAAACAGTTTAAACATAGCAATGATCATAATATGATAGGGGCGCATGCTGGTGGCGTTGAAGAAGAAAGCAAAATAAGTGTTATTATTATATAGGATAGCGTTTTATATAAAGTTTATATTTATAAAATAATTAGCAAAATGAAAAGGTAGCGTATTACACACGTGTATACACTACCTTTAATCTTGTATTTTTTATTACAGAAACTTAATATTATCCATACATAAAGCGGACATATGCTCTATCTTTTTAGCATCAATTAGTTATTATTGTATTTCGATTTTCTTATCAATAACATATATTGTTAAAAAATAGAATCCAAATATTTCTATTAAATCTAAAAGAAGCTGCCAAAAGGATAATACCAGCGTTTGATTGATGGTAATGTTATCATAAGAAGCTATTATTAGTTTTTTATTTTCATCTAAAATGACGCAAGGTTTGATTAAATTAAAACTAGATATGATTTCAATAACCAATAATAAGCCGCATAGTAAAGCACATACAAGAATAACTTTTCTTTTAACATTAACAAATGTTTGCGACATAGCGCATACAAAATGAGCAAAAATCAATGATGATAAAATAGAAAGACTATTTTGTAAGAACAATAGGAATGTCGCTAATACATTACTTGAATATGAATCGATAATAGTTTCGAGAAGAGGAATAAGAGCTTTAATGCTTTCGATATCGATAATTGCTAAGCAACCAAGAAATGATAAAACAATAGTAATAAAATAACCTAATGTATAAAGTAAAACGGTAATCGTTTTCGAAATAATAAGACTATGTGTAGAAATAGGTAAGGTAAAAGTTAAATAAGCTTGTTTACCATAAGTATTTTGATAAAAAAGTTTGAATAAAAGATAAAGCAAGAGGCCGATAACACTTAAAGAAGTAATGGCTATAATAATACTTGCGATTATCATTAAATGGCTATTGCCTGAAGCAATAAATAAAGCAGAAATAATGCAACAGAGAAAGAATACTCCATATGAAATATTAAATTCTTTCCATGTTGATTTGAGTTGATGTTTTAAAAGTTGCTTAAACATTTAAATTCCTCCCTAAATATTTCATCTAAAGTTTTTCCTGTTTCTTTTTTGATTTCCTTAACATCGCCCTCTTGGATAATGCGACCATTGCTAATAAAAAAGTATTTATCAAGAATTGTTTCCGCATCAGCGATTAAATGGGTTGATATTAAAATAGTGCCTTCTTGATTATAATTCTCCATAATTAATTTAAAGATGAGATCACGAGCAGCAGGGTCTACGCCTGCAATAGGCTCGTCAAAAATATATAATTCCGCATTTCGTGATAAACATAATATTAATTGAAGTTTTTCTTTTGTTCCTTTAGACAATGCTTTAAAGTGCTTTTTTAAAGGGATATTTAATTCGGTGATAAGATTTAAAGCTTTCTCTTTGTTAAAATCACTAAAGAAATCGCCATAATATTCTACGGCATATTCAACGGTCCAAGCATCGTCAATGTATTCATGATCGGGGAGATAAGAAATTATTTTTCTTGACTCAATACCTAAAGGTTGTCCGTTAACAAAAACTTGTCCTTCATATTTACGAATAAGTCCTGTTAAAACTTTTATCATGGTTGTTTTTCCGGCCCCATTTGGACCAAGTAAGCCATAAACCTTTCCTTTCTCAATATTTATAGTTACAGCATCTAAAGCGAGAGTTTTATTATATTTTTTGGTTAATCCTCGCATTTCTACAAGATAATTTGTCATTAAGATGTCCTCCTATTTCTAGTTTATTATTGCTTTTGTAATTTTTCAATCAAGATAATTTAATAATTGATCAGACACTGATACTTATTGAAACGAATTAGCATTTATTAGCTTTTTATGTATAAACTTCATATAAAATATAAGTATTAGTTTCTATTGATTGTCACTTATATACTTTAATTGATTGTTTTCTAATATTTCAAAAGATATATTTAACGCTACTATTCTAATAATATTGTCTTCGATAATATATGAGCAAGTATGAGTAAAATATGTTTCATTATTGTTACCAAAACTATAATGACAATATCCTTCTATTGCAGATGAATATAAATCTATTTGCACTCTTCCATAACAATCATAAGGTTCCATAATATAAGTTTTATATAAAGGTTCATCAAAAACATGAATAGTAACAAATTGCTCCCATTGATTTTTTTGATAAAGATCATATAAAAAATCACCAATTCTTATTGTGTTTTCGTCAATATAAGAATATTCTTTTCTTTCAAAACTATTGGGATAACCAACAGTAGCAATGTTATTTTCATATAAATATAAATTCTGAATTAAATTATCATAATAATTCCATTGATAAGCGCCATCGCCTTTATAGTGATTATAATTTAAGTTAGATAAATCATCGTAAACTTGAATAGATAATTGGCTAGTAAATCCTAAATAATTAATTGTTATTTGTTGTTGACCAATTATTGTTAAATCTAATTCATATAAATTGTTATCAAACATAGTTTGATTGATGTCAACGAATTTTCCGTTACCATAATTATTTTCATCAAATATGTCTTTGAATTCTACGTATACAGTGGTAGTTAAAATTGATTCAATTATAGTAGCGGTATCATAAGTATTTAAAATATTAACGCTATCATATATTTCTATTTTATTAATATTGTTGGTTTCTGTATATGTTGCAGTAAATGTTGTGTTGTCTGTTATATTATTTAAAGATTTATCCCAACCAATAAAAGTATAGATATAATTCTTATCTGATACTTTTGTGGGTACATCACCTTCATATTTTACATTATCACCATATTTAACCTCTGTTTCATATAATAAAGTCCCATCATCATTAACAAATTTAACCTCATATTTGCAAATACTTTGTTCATATTGAGCAATAGCAATCAAATCTGATGTAATGTTTGTTAACGAAACATCCCAGCCAATAAAAGAATAAGAGTATTGTTTACTAGCAGGTCTTGAAGGTGTTTCTCCTTGATATACTGCGGTTCCGCCATATTCTACAGATGTATAAAATAATATAGATGCATCATAATTCATAAAAGTAACATGGTATCTTTCTTGATTAGGCGTTGAATACAAAGAAGAATTTTGTATTTGATTATTATTGCAAGAAATTAATCCTGTTGTTAAAAACAAAAGTGAAATAATTAATATGAAATCTTTTTTTGACATTTTTGCACCTCAGGTTACAAAATAATTATACTATAACTTAAAATTAAAATCACCTTGATTACTTATCCTACAATGTCTTTTACACTCATGTATATCAAGAAAAAAGGTAAGATTACTCAATAGAGTAAACCTACCTATTTTAAAAGTTAAGGGAAAAGTAATTATTATTTCAATATATCGATAAAGTTTAGTTTAAAAGTTTTAAAAAAATAGAAATAAATAAAAAACTACCATTAATTAATAAAAGCAAATATAAGAATCGTTTATTATGATAAAAACCAATTTTGTTAGATTTTATCTTTTTTCTTATTAGATGTACCATAATAATTGATGGATTATTAATGGACAATAGTTGCTTATAATCTTTATCAAATAACAATAATTGCGACGGTTTAGTATTAAACCTAGTCAAAACCCCAAAATCATATGTTATAAATGATATTTCATCATAATCTATTTCTTTAGTTGTTTTTTTAGTTTTCACAATAATATTTTTTTCATTTATATAATATTTTGTTTTCATGAAAAAGCAGGAAATAAAAGAAACAATGATTAAAATAATATTTACTATTAAAATAAATAATGGAATGATTAATAATGTAGTAAATATTTCATCTATTTTCTCAATCATAAAGAATAAATAAATCATAAATATCATAGGAATTAAGCATATTAAAAACTCTGTAATAACACATGCTAATGTAATAGTTATGTTTCTTTTAAATCCCATCTTGATATCCAATCCCTTCTTTTAACCCTAATCCCAAAATATTAACCAATCAATAAATTCATTTAAATATCCTTCTATTGTGTTTCCGCCAATTTCTAATTTAGTAAATAGATGGTTGATTGCAACACCTACACCTATTGCAATAATAGCACCTCCGATAATAATAATCCCACCTGGAATGGCTAATGATGAAGCGGCTAAAGTTCCCATAGCTGCTGTTGCAATAGCTGATGATGCATACATGGAGCCTAAACTTATACCTATATTAATTATACCACCACCAATTGCACTACATAAACTTGCACCTGAAGCATATTTTTCGTATCCGACTATCACA
>CAZJKC010000063.1:0-7129 GCA_964546565.1 uncultured Staphylococcaceae bacterium
AATGGTCAAAGTTGTATAATATTTAAGAGGAATGATTATGATAAAATTAACAGTAGGACAAAATCAAAGTTACGCACGAGTGGTCAATAATGAATTAGTAATTCAACGTTTAAGACAAAAAGAATATTCAGCAACCGAATTAGCTAATGAATTAGGATTATCACATGCCGCTTTATCTTCTATATTACGTGGCTTAATGAAAGATGAGATTATTAAAATATCACATTCTGTTTCCGTCACCGGAAAAGGGCGTAAACAAGTGTGTTACTCTTTAAACGATGGCTATGGCATTATGATTGTTGTTTCTTTAGCGGATAACCGCTACTTAATATCTATTTCTAATATCAAAGAAGAAATCCTTTTTGAAGAAGAAAAAGAAATTGATAAATATGATGTGGCCATCATTTATGAGATTATACTACGCATTAAACAATTATTAGAATTAGAGTATCGTGATATCCCGTTACGTCATATTATTATTGCGGTCCCTGGAAGGGTCAATACTAAAACCGGTAAATTACAATCATCAAAGCAATTTAATAATGATTTATTTAGAGAACAAAACGCTATTATTGATATTTTTCGTAAACACTTTACCGTTCCGGTAACAATGGATAATGATATTAATTTATCGATTATTGGCGAATGGAAATATGGATGTTTAAAAGATGCTCGTAACGCTCTTTTAGCTTATATCGATAATGGTATTGGAGGAGCATTATTAATTAATGGCTCTTTTTATGGCGGTAATGATGGATATGCTGGGGAAATTGGCTTAATGAATGCTACTTTTAATGGCCAAGAATCATGTTTAGATGAATTTGTTTCGTTAAGAAGTATTAAAGATTATTTTTTGAAAAAGTATCAAAAGAAATATAAAGTACGTGATTTAGTTGAAGAATATCAAAAGAAAGGTGAAGTTTATGACTATATTAACGCTACCGCACATTTGTTAGGCAAAAAACTTCGTGATATTGTGGAAGTCCTCAATATATCAAATATTGTCTTATCGGGCCGTATTTCTCTTTTTAAAGAAGATTATTTAAATTGTTTGAAAGAAGAATTAGCAAAATCGCAAAATCCCTGTATTATCACCTATTCATTATTAGGTAAGAAATCAATATTGTATGGAGCGATATGTAAATCGGTTGATTGCACTATACCTCATGCCGAAGAATAAGCAATTATTAGTAATAAATGAGTGCATTTCCTAAAGGATTATTGCTATAATCTTTTTAGGAAATATTTTTTTATTTAAATGATATTAGGAGATTATTAAAATGAGTGAAATGAAAGATAAAATGCATACTGGTGAATTATATTATCCAAATGATAAAGAGATCATGGAAGAGCAATTACGTTGCCTTGATCGATTATATGATTTTAATCAAACACGCCCAACAGAATTAAACAAACGTCAACAATTATTAAAAGAAATGTTTGCAGAAATTGGAGATGATTGTTATATCGAACCACCATTTCATGCAAACTTTGGTGGAAAACACGTTCATTTTGGCCATCATATATATTGTAATTTTGGAGTCACTATGGTCGATGACACTCATATTTATGTTGGTGATTATACTATGTTTGGTCCCCATGTCACCATTGCGACCGCAGGGCATCCGATATTACCTAGTTTAAGAGAAAAAGCTTATCAATATAATATGCCCGTTCATATTGGAAGGAATTGTTGGTTTGGAGCCGGATGTATTGTATTACCGGGTGTTACTATTGGTGATAATGTCGTTGTGGGAGCCGGAAGTGTCGTCACCAAAGATATACCTAGTAATGTTGTTGTGGTCGGGAATCCTGCTCGTATATTGCGGGAAATAAATGAACATGATAAGAAGTATTATTTTAAAGACCGCATGATAAGTGATGAATTAAAAAAATAGCATATTATTCTTTAAATAATCAACAAAAGAAATAAAGAATACGATATAATGATAAAGATAAGTTATTTAGAAAAGATGAGGAAATAATGATGAAAAAAGTAATATTAACAGGCGATCGGCCTACTGGAAAATTACATGTTGGCCATTATGTAGGGTCCTTAAAAAGACGAGTTGAATTACAAAACGCTAATGAGTATGACGAAATATATATTATGATAGCGGATGCTCAAGCCTTAACCGATAATGCTGAGAATCCTGAAAAAGTTCGTCAAAATATTAAAGAAGTAGCCCTTGATTATTTAGCTTGTGGCCTTGACCCCAATAAAAGTACTATTTTTATTCAATCCAGGGTCCCCGAATTAGCGGAATTATCATTTTATTATATGAATTTAGTGACCGTTTCGCGTGTACAACGTAATCCAACGGTTAAAGCCGAAATACAACAACGAAATTTTGAAGCCAGTATTCCCGTCGGTTTCTTTTGCTATCCGATCAGTCAAGCGGCTGATATTACGGCTTTTAAAGCAACTACAGTACCGGTTGGTGAAGATCAATTACCGATGATTGAACAATGCAAAGAGATTGTTCATAAGTTCAATAGCGTATATGGTGATACTTTAGTGGAACCGGAAGTCATTTTACCTTCTAATAGAGTTTGCTTACGTTTGCCAGGAATTGATGGTAAAGCGAAAATGAGTAAATCATTAGGTAATTGTATTTACTTATCGGATGAACCGGAAGTCATTAAACAAAAAGTGATGTCGATGTATACTGACCCCACCCATTTAAAAGTATCTGATCCTGGTCATGTGGAAAATAATCCCGTTTTCACTTATTTAGATGCTTTTTCTACCAATGAACATTTTGCTAAATTCTTACCCGAATATCAATCACTTGACGAATTAAAAGCACATTATATGCGTGGTGGACTTGGCGATATGAAGGTTAAAAGATTTCTTAATGATGTCTTACAAGATGTCTTAGGACCGATAAGAGAGAGAAGAAAAATGTGGGAAAGTCGTTTACCTGATGTCTTAAATATTTTATATGAAGGTAGTGCAAAAGCACGAAAGAAAGCTCAAGAAACGATGGCTGAAGTTAAAAAAGCCATGAAAATTGATTATTTTGAAGATGATAATTTATTAAAATAACCTTCCCTTATTTAAAAAAATCTATGATTATTTTAGATATGTGGTATAATGATTTTGTTCGTAGAAGAAAAGAAGATTTATTTATCTAGTTATAGAAAGAAGCAGATGATGGAAATGCTTTCTAGATATAAATCATGCCATTTTGGAGAACGCAAGGAAACTTGCCGTCGATAGCGTTAATATCGTTAATTAAGTGCATCTTATGATGAAAAAGGATGGTACCGCGTTCAATCGTTCCTTATTATTTTTTAAGGAACTTTTTTTGTTGAAAGGAGTATATGATATGAAATATTTATCAACTAATGAAATTCGTAAAATATGGCTTGATTTTTGGAAATCAAAAGGCCATTATGTTGAACCTAGCGCCTCATTAATACCCCATAATGATCCTACGTTATTATGGATTAATGCCGGAGTAGCAGCTTTAAAAAAATACTTTGATGGTAGTGAAATACCCACTAATAAGCGTATCACTAATATCCAAAAGTCCTTACGTACCAATGATATTGAAAATGTGGGAATGACCGCTCGTCATCACACTTTCTTTGAAATGCTCGGTAATTTTTCTATCGGTGATTATTTCCGTGATGAAGTCATACCATGGGCTTTTGAATTGTTAACGGGAGAACAATATTTTGCGATACCGAAAGACAAATTATATATAACTTATCATCCTGATGATAAAGCATCTTATAATTTATGGATAAAATGCGGTATTGATAAAGATCACCTTATTCCATTAGAAGATAACTTTTGGTGTATTGGTGAAGGACCATGTGGACCAGATACAGAAATATTCTTTGATCGTGGTGAAAAGTATGACCCGGATAATTTAGGTATTAAAATGTTAAAAGAAGACATTGAAAATGATCGTTATATTGAAATATGGAATATTGTTTTCTCGCAATATAATGCCGAAGATGGTGTAGCGCGTCTTGATTACAAAGAATTACCGCATAAAAACATTGATACAGGAGGGGGCTTAGAACGTTTTGCTTGTATTATGCAAGGAACGGAAACGAATTTTGAAACCGATTTATTTTATCCGATTATTGAAGCAACCTCAAAAATAAGCAATAATGCTTCATATGACGATAATAAAATGGCATATCGCGTCATTGCTGACCATATTAGAACATGTACTTTTGCTTTAAGTGATGGGGCAACTTTTAGTAATGAAGGAAGAGGATATGTTCTTCGTCGTATCTTACGTCGGGCTATGCGATATGGAAGAAAAATTGGTATATATCAACCATTCCTTTATACTTTAGTTGATGTAGTTGTTGATATTATGCATGATTTTTATCCTTATTTATTAGATAAAAAAGCAAATGTGAAAAAGATGATTGAAGCCGAAGAAAAACGTTTCTTAAAAACGCTAACAGCGGGGGAACAATTATTACGGAAATATCTTGAAAACAATGAACAATTATCAGGAAGTGATTGTTTTAAATTATATGATACTTATGGATTCCCTATTGAATTAACTATGGAAATTGCAAAAGATTCTGGTATTACCATTGATTTAGAAGGCTTTCATCAAGAAATGGAAAAACAAAAGAATCGTGCCCGACAAGCTCGGGGCAATTTACAATCCATGAATCGTCAATCTGAAGACTTAATGGCTTTTACTGCTAGTAGTTGCTTTTCATATGAAGAAACTCGTATGTATAGCAAAGTTATCGGTTTATTTAAAGATGGTAAGCAAGTTGAACTTTTAGATGATGAAGGAGATATTATTCTTGATCATACTTGCTTTTATGCAGAAAGTGGTGGACAAGTTGCCGATATTGGTATCATGAAAAATGAGGATATTTTATTACATGTAAATGATGTTCAAAAAGCTCCTAATAAACAACATTTACATCATGTTAATGTTGAATATGGAACATTAAAAGTCGGTGATACTTTAGAAATTGTGATTGATGAAAATCGCCGTGCTTTAATTGCTAAAAATCATTCCTCAGCTCACTTACTCCAAAAAGCTCTCGTGGAAGTATTAGGTAATCATATCCATCAAGAAGGAAGTTATGTGGATGATGAAATTGTTCGTTTTGACTTCCCTCATAATCAAAAAATAAATGATACTGAACTTAATGAAATAGAAAATAAAGTTAATCAATGGATAAATGATAAAATTGAAGAAGAAACACTTGTTTTACCAATTGAAGAGGCGCGTAAGTTAAATGCGACGGCATTATTTGATGAAAAATACGGAGAAACAGTTCGTGTTGTTTGTTTTAGTGATGTGTCACGAGAATTCTGTGGTGGTACCCATGTAAAAAATACGGCGGAAATTGGATGTTTTGTTATTGACCATGAAGAAAGTATTGCTAGTGGAACACGGCGTATCGTTGCTAAAACAGGCTATAAAGCTTATCAATTGTTAAAAAAACGAGAACGAATTTTAAAGACTATTACTCAAATTATTATGGCGGGTTCTATTTATGAAATAGAAGATCGTCTCAAAGCTCTCTTATTAGAAAGAGAAAACCTTAAACAAGAAAATATGTCCCTTTTAGCAAAAAGTGCTCAAGATGAAGCAAACAAACTTGCATCACAATTTGTTGTATATAATGGTTACCATGTTTTAGCGGTTTATTTACCAAAATGTGACCGTGATGCTTTATTAGAACGATTAGACCGATTAAAAACCTTATATGATAACGATATTATATTATTGATTGGTAATGTCGATGGTAATCTTTTTTTAGTTTGCCATGTTTCCAAAGTTGCTCAACAAGAGGGAATTAAAGCTGGCGATATTATTAAAGAAATAGTGAAGATTGTTAATGGTTCTGGTGGCGGACGTCCTGATTTAGCTTTTGGAGGCGGTAAAGACGCTAGTAAAGTTGAATTAGCTCTTCAAAAATTCAAAGAATTAATAGGTAAATAAATATGGGAAAGATATTAGGACTTGATTTAGGATCAAGAACATTAGGCATAGCCATGTCTGATGTTTCGGGATGGTATGCATATGGAGTTGAGAATTTTCGTTTTGAAGAAGGAAATTATAGAAAGGCAGCAGAACATGTGATACAATTAGTCCATAAGGAAGGCATTACAGTTATTTGTTTAGGCTTACCTCTTAATATGAATGGAACTATGTCTCCTAGAGCTGAGTCATCATTACGATTTAAAGATGAGTTATTAGCGTTAGATGATTCATTAACAATTGAAATGATTGATGAACGATTAACAACGAAAATTGCTACTTCCCGATTATTAGAAGCTGATTTGTCGCGTGGAAAAAGAAAAAAAGTCATTGACCAACAAGCGGCAGTCGTAATTTTAGAAAGCTATTTAGCTAGAAAGTGAGAAAAAAGATGGAACGAATGGAAGATAATGAATTTATTATTGTCGATAGCGATGGAGTAGAAGAAAAATACGAGATTCTTTTCACATATGAAAATGAAGACCGTAATACTAGTTATGTGTTATATTATGCTCCTGAAAATCCGGATGAAATTTATGCGGCTCGATATGTTGAAGAGACCCATGAGTTATTCGAAGTAGAAACTGATGAAGAATGGGAAGAAATTGAAGAAGTCCTCAATGCTTTTCAAAGCGAAGATGATTAGTAAATTATAAAAAAATAATTTTATAGTCGTTTAGTGTGGATAGAAAATTCTAAAAAACTCTTCATTAAAAGGAATATTGGGTGGTGTATTGTTACAGAACATCATCCTTTTTATATATTTAACATGTTTTATATTTATCTACACTTTCAAATAACGCTTTCAATTCATTTTTTAATAAATCATTTATTGATTGCTATCTTTCATGATATAATTTAATTAAAGAAAAAAAGGAGGATGTTGTATGGCTAATTTTTTTAATTTAGGAAACAAAAAGTTTATTTCTGAATTATATGATGATATTTTTATTGATAAATCATTACTTATTAAGGCAGTTAATAATAATTTGGGCAAAGGTTCTAAAAAATTTATGTGTGTTACGCGTCCTCGTCGCTTCGGAAAGACCATGGCGTTATCGATGCTTAGAGCGTATTATTCCAAAGGCTGTGATTCTAAAGAATTATTTAAAGATTTAAAAATATATCAAGATCCTTCTTTTGAA
>CAZJKC010000064.1:0-6978 GCA_964546565.1 uncultured Staphylococcaceae bacterium
CAACAAAAGAAACCTTTATCTTTTTAATTGATGAATGGGATTATATATATCGGGAGTTTGGATATGACACTAATTTATGTAATGCTTATACGGATTTCTTAAGAAGCTTATTTAAAAATAGTGCTTTACTAAATTGTATTGACTTAGTATATATGACCGGGATATTACCAATCAAAAGATATAATTCTCAATCGGCATTAAATAACTTTACGGAATATAATATGATAGATCCTTTTAATCTAACAGAATTTGTAGGCTTTACGGAAGAAGAAGTCACATCATTATGTAATCAATATGGAATGGATATTAATGATATGAAACATTGGTATAATGGTTATCATTATGATAGTGTTGGTGATTTATATAATCCGAAATCAGTAGTTGAAGCTATAAAAAGAAAAAAATATGGTGACTACTGGGTATCGACATCATCAATCGAATCAATAATCAATTATATGAATTATGATAATGGTGAATTAAAAGATATTATCGCTTCTTTAATTGCTGGTAATAGAATTTATGTTGATGTATCTGATTTTGAAAATGATTTAACAAATATAACTTCTTCTGATGCGGCATTAACGGTATTAATACATTTAGGATATTTAGCATATGATGAAGAGAATAAAGAATGTTATGTACCTAATTATGAAATAAGACAAGAATTAAATAATGGTATATTTGAATTAAAATGGGAAGAGATAGAGAATCCCTTATTAACATCAAAAGAGTTATTAATACAAACTATTAATCTTAATACCACATATATAGAAGAGACATTTAATAAGAATTTAGAAAGATTTACCACCATCTTTAATCGTTTAGATGAGAATGTCTTATCAGTGTTATTAAATATTTCTTATGATTATGCAAGAAAAGAATATAACTTCTTTAAAGAATGTAATGCTGGATTAGGAAGAGCGGACTTAGTCATGGTCCCTTATAAGACGAATAAACCGGGAATGATATTTGAATTGAAAGTCGATAGTAAAGTAGAGACCGCAATTGCACAAATAAAAGAAAAAGATTATTCATCGTCCTTTGGTGATTATCATGGCGATATATTATTAATAGGTATTAATCTTGATTCAAAAACGAAAAAGCATCAAGTGTTGATTGAAAAGATTAGAAAGTAATGAAAAAGGGGAGTAATCCTCTTTTTTACTTTTTTAAAAAGGGCGCTCTAGAGTATGGTTATTATTTTAGATATTTTATTCCATCGGTAATACTTTTTCTTCAATAAATGCTATTTTCTCAGTTACTAAACTATATTTTATATACTATTGTTTATCGATTTCAGAGATATATTTTGTTCAATCAATATTAAAGCTTACTGTAAAATCTTGAATTAGGATATTCGTCTAAGCATCAAATTTTAGTTCATTTGTAGCTTTTATATGACCATTAATCATTTATATCCTATGCTTCTTTTGGCAAGATACGTTTATTAATATCCGCTATCGTTTCTTTACTTAATTTAAAAAAGCGATTTAAGAATGTATCTAAATCTTCTATTTCATTATAACAGTCAATAAACTCGCTAATATCGGGAATTAATTTGTAAGATGTTTTTGCTATTGAATTAGACTTAGCTTCAATATGCAATAAACGTCTAAAAAACTTTGTATTTGCATATCGAGCAATAAATTTTGCTTCCTTTTCATTTTTGGCCATAAGTAAAATAGGACGATTGGTAGTAATATATCCTGGTGGCAAAGCAATTGCAGAATTATTAAATATACCTTGTGGTTTTGTATCAGTTGCTTCCGCATGACCATCATTACTTATCATTACCTTCCATGAATCAATAATATCTTCATCAGGATTTAATCGTAATGACTTATCTTCGTTACTATGGCCAACATACATTGATATCCTTTCATAAATTGATTTACAAAAATATACAGTATTGTTTTCATAAACATTGGTACTTTGATAGATTTTTCTTATCAATGATTGCATATCCTACACCTAATGGAATTTGAACCGATGAAAATATTTTCTTGCTATCTGAATATCTATATAAACTCTCAACATGATTAACAACCAATTTTAAAAGTTTTCCATTGTTAAGCCAATTCAATGGTTGAATCAATGAAACATATTGTGATGTAACATTAAAAGCTGTTTCTAGCATAGTAAAATGTATTTGTTCGGTATTGCCATTTTTAGTTAATTGATATGGTGGATTCTTACAACTGCATCGAATTTCATTCTTTCCCCTTCCTTTCCCCATGTTTCGGGATTTGTTAATTTATGTTCTAATCTATCAATTTTTTTTTAGGCAAATGTTTAATTAAATTATCAATATAAATAGAAATATCTATCATATAAATAAATAAGTTTGCTATAATTTGATATGTAGAAATCCTCTTTTTTGATTTATGGACTTGACTTTTTTAGCAAATTAAAATCACCATAAATCAAGGGATTTCTACACAATTTTTATTGAAAAAAAGTATCTTTTTAATACATTTTTGATTTTTTATAGTTTTGCCTCAAAAAAACGGGAGAAACTCTAATAAGAAATTGTATTGTCGTGAGGCGATTTTGATGTTACATTATAAAAAAATGTAACACACTAGTAAGCAAAACCAAATTCAACGAAAAGGACGTATAAAATTATGAAAAAAAAATATAATTACGACAAGCAAAGTGGTGTGGCATGCCCTGAAAATATCCTTATCTTCGGCAACGTGCGGTTGACGCTTTTAACGAATCGCTTACTGCGTTATGAAAAGACAAATGATGGCGTGTTTACGGATGAAACGACGCAAGGAGTTTGGAAACGAAATTTTGCGCCTGTACCGCATATCGTGCAAATAATAGCAAACGGAGTATCTATTCAAACGGACGCCGTAACCTTTGTTATCCGTTTGGACAATTTTTTAAAGAGCTATGTTTTGTTGGACGGAAAGAAAATCTCTATACAAAACAATGGCAACCTTGGTGGAACGTTGCGTACGCTAGATGTTGTGGATGCTACGCGCAAATTGGTTGTTAATTGTTTGGACGCTGATAAAGCGGATAGGCAACATATTCATCTCAATGACGGCGTTGTTTCCAAAAATGGTGTGGCAGTATATGACGATAGTAAGTCTTTGTTGCTTGTAGATGAAAAGGTCTATGAACGTAAAGATTGTACGGATAAATATATTTTTGCCTACGGGCATAATTATCGCGCAGCAGTGAACGCATTTTATGAAATCAGTGGTAAACCGCCGCTCGTGCCTAGGTTCGCGCTTGGCAACTGGTGGTCGAGATATTATCGTTATACGCAACAAGAATATCTCGATTTGATGGACGAGTTTTCTGAACGTAACATTCCACTTTCTGTTGCGACGGTAGATATGGATTGGCATTATGTAGACGTATACAACGTTTTTGTGAAAAAAAGCGGTTTAACGGATGAAAGAATATATGGCAACGCGTCCGGTTGGACAGGCTATACTTGGAACGAAGAACTTTTTCCTGATTATCGCACTTTTTTGCAAGAATTGAAAAATCGTGGTTTGAAAATTACGCTAAATTTGCATCCGTCCGACGGCGTTAGATGGTTTGAAATGCAATATGATCAATTTGCAAAAAACATGGGTATGGATCCGCTAGAGAAAAAGCATATCCCCTTTGATTTGACGGATGAAAAATTCATAAAAAACTATTTCGAGCTTTTGGATCGACCTTACGAGCAAGAGGGTGTCGATTTTTGGTGGATTGATTGGCAACAGGGCTACAACACGAAAATTAAGGGTCTAGATCCTTTGTGGCTCTTGAATCATTTGCATTATGAAGATAGCCGCAAGTACGGAGCTGGTTTGATTCTTTCCCGTTATTGCGGCGCAGGCGCACAACGCTATCCGCTCGGCTTTTCGGGCGACACGCTTGTTACGTGGAAGGCGTTGGATTATGAACCGTATTTCACTGCAACGGCATCAAATATTGGGTATACGTGGTGGAGCCACGATATCGGCGGACATATGTTCGGCGAAAAAGATAACGAATTGGCAGTACGTTGGTTGCAATTCGGCGTATTCAGCCCGATTAACCGTTTGCATTCTTGCCCGTTACTCGCATTGGCTAAAGAGCCTTGGCGCTATGATGATGGCATCGGTAATATTTTAACGGATTGGTTGTGTTTTAGACATAAGCTTGTGCCGTATTTACATACTTATAACCATTTGACGCACGAGCAAGGCAAGGCACTCATTGAACCGATGTATTATGAACACGCCGAAGGAGAATGGGCGTATCGTTCGTATAACGAATACTATTTCGGGAATGAGTTAATTGTCTGTCCGATTACAAAAAAGGGTACGAGAGGAATCGGTTACGCGAAGGCGTATTTGCCAAAGGGCACGTTTATTGATTTATTCACGCGACAAGCATATCAGGCTGCTACGGACGGTTTGTCTGTAAAGCTCTATCGTGGTTTGGGCAGCATCCCCGTATTGATGAAAGAAAATTCCATCATTCCCTTGTCAGAAGATAAGGGGAATGGTTGTGAAAATCCGAAAAATATCCGCGCTTTGGTGTTCGGCGATAATGCAAGCTTTACCATGATTGAAGATGACGGTGAAAACGGTCGCTTGGAAACGACATTTCAAATAAAAAAAGAGGGCGTGAAGCTGGTTTTTCATATTTGTGTGGCTGGTGAAAAGCATATTGCTCCGACAAAAAGGAACCTCGTTTTAGAATTCGTCAATGTTTATGATGGCGATGTGATTTCTGTTTGTGAAGATGAAAAGAAAATCGTGTATTCAATAACCAAAAATAGATGTTTGAAAGTTTCGTGTTCGTATAACGGCGGCGAGCTGCTTTTGGAACTTAAGCCGAGTAGAACGTTGAAAGACGATATGAACGATTCGCTAAAATACGTCAAATTACGCATGGGTTTGGTAATTGAAAAAATCGAAGGCGACAATTTATTGAAAGAGGACATTTTCCATAAATTGCAAGCAGCGGAAAGCAAGGACGCATTTTTAAAGATTCTCGAAACGAGTGCTTTGCCGAGCATCCGCAAAAAAATGATTAAAGAATTGTTTTTAAGCGGCGGTGAAAACGTATAAATGTCGCGATACATCATAAAAAGAATCAACGCCTGAAAGAGGAAATTGAATATGAAAATGCAAATAAGCAAGATTATACAAATAAATATTTTCGATTTTGGGTGATTCAATCAATATTCTCGTGAGGATAAGTGGGCAAAGGATGTGTTTTTTACAATATAAACTATAATTTTTGTCGGACATTGTTGCCCACATTAGATACATGGTGGGGCGTGAACTCAATGTCTTGAGTGATTTGTTGTTTGCCATTAACGCATAGTCGGACAGGACGATCTATCGACATTCGTTTTATCAAGTTTTATCCTACGGCTATATTGACGAATGTGGCGCATTGCTCGGCAAAGATGGTGTTTCGTCTGATGTAATTTTCGTATTTATTTGCGTTAACGATAGGAATGCTGATGCATGGTCGTCTTCACCAAGAAAACGATGGTAGTGTGCTTTTTGTCGCCTATTCTACTAAATAAGTTGTAAAAAAACTGTCCGAACTCGGAGATTTGTCGCGTGTAGATTTCGATTTCCCACATCATTTCGGTGGCAGCTATATTGAATAATATTGCCAAGCGATAATGGAGGTGATGGATTATAATAGAGAAAGAGCAATGCCTTAAAATCGGGATTTTTTTGATATTTAAAAAAAGTTGCCTGATATTTTCCAGGTTTTTTCATCATACTTTGAGCTTTAGTTATTAATTCGGCTCTTTTCTTTTTTTGTCTTAATTCATATTTGAGAGAATATGAAACTAAATAATCTTCATCAATATATATGTTGCCATTAATACGATCTTCTTTAGTTATATATTTCGCTGGTTTCTTGTCTATTTTCACAGGATATCGACGATATAAAGTAATATCAATTAAATAAGATAATTGTTTAACCAATTCAGAATCATCAGGCGTATATTCTAATAATTTTGATAGTCTTTCATATTCCAATTTTTGTATTATTAGATATATTTATTCTAAATCTATTGTATTTTTATTACTGAACTGCGAAAGACGCGAAGATTGAAATAAGTATATATAATAAGTTATTGATAATACTTTAATAACCTTTTAAAAATTATTTATTGATTGCTTCCATTCATGATATACTTTAACTAAAGAAAGAAGGAGGATGTTGTATGGCTAATTTTTTAAATTTAGGAAATGAGAAGTTCGCAAGCATTGTTAATCAAAGAATATTTATTGATAAATCAATGTTGATTAAGTATTGTAATTTAAATATCAAGGATTATGATTCCCCTCGTTTTATGTGCGTTACGCGTCCTCGTCGCTTCGGAAAGACCATGGCGTTATCAATGCTTAGAGCGTATTATTCCAAAGGCTGTGATTCTAAAGAATTATTTAAAGATTTAAAGATATATCAAGATCCTTCTTTTGAAAAGCATTTAAATAAATATAATGTTATTACTATTGATATGGCTGGTGTTGGTACATTATTAAAGAATAAAGGTGAAATATTAGATAAGATAACAAGTTTATTAATAACTGATTTAAAGAAAGCATTTCCTAATATTCTTACACAAGAAGAAACTATTGTTGAAGCTTTAATAACAATTTATTCTGAAACGAAAGAAACCTTCATCTTTTTAATTGATGAATGGGATTATATATATCGGGAGTTTGGATATGACACTAATTTATGTAATGCATATACGGATTTCTTAAGAAGCTTATTTAAAAATGAATTATTAGCGGATTGTATTGACTTAGTTTATATGACTGGAATATTACCAATTAAAAGATATAATTCTCAATCGGCATTAAATAACTTTACGGAATATAATATGATTGATCCTTTTAATCTAACAGAATTTGTAGGCTTTACGGAAGAAGAAGTCACATCATTATGTCATCAATATGGAATGGATATTAATGATATGAAACATTGGTATAATGGATATCATTA
>CAZJKC010000065.1:0-6490 GCA_964546565.1 uncultured Staphylococcaceae bacterium
TTATTCTTTAATAATGTACCAACACCAGCCATATCAATAGTAATGACATTATATTGATTTAAATGCTTTTCAAAAGAAGGATCTTGATATATTTTTAAATCTTTAAATAATTCTTTAGAATCATAACCTTTGGAGTAATATGCTTCTAGCATTGATAACGCCATGGTCTTTCCAAAACGACGAGGACGCGTAACGCACATAAATGATTCGTTAGTTTTAATCAATCGATTTACACGAGCAATCAATAATGATTTATCAATAAATATTTCTGAATTTAAAGCTTTAAAAAACTTTTCATTCCCTAAATTTAAAAAATTAGCCATACAACACCCTCCTTTTTTTCTTTAGTTAAAGTATACCATGAAAGAAAGCAATCAATAAATGATTTATTAAAAAAGGTTAATTAAAAGATGAACAATAACTTATTTATATGTATTATTTCGATTTTGAATTTGGTTTAGCTAAACAACCATAAATAATAAGACATGTTGCAAAAAGCACCAATAAAATATCAAATATCCATAATATTGTTGTATCTTGAAAGAAAGGTTTAGCAAAAATATATGTACCAAAACTTACAAATCCGATTGCGATAGCGAGCCACCATAACGGATACTTTTCATTCTGGCCTTTTTGGTGATAATAAGCACGAAATATTTCAACTACTCCTCGACACCATAATGCAACACCTAATATGGAACAGGCACTACCGACATTAATAACTTTAAATTGTTGTAAAATACATCCGATAGCGATTAAAGCCATTAAAACAAATTCGACAATGGTTAAAGTTTTAATAACACCATTTTTCCCTTTCATTATCTTCTTAATAAGATAGCAAAAAAGATATATACATATTATGGCGGCAACAAGAAGTTGAATAATACTCATTCCCCAATTTTTGAAAAAGGCCCAATCACCTGCATTAGTCCAAATTGGCATCAGCATGATGGATAAAATTAATAACAATAATCCCGATACAAAATAAAGCCAAAACCATCTTGTGGTTTTTTTAGAAAACAATTTCTTTCCCATTTTTTACTCCTCACCATCAAAATCATCATTTAATAAAATATCAAATTGCGAATTTCCTTTATCTTTTTGACGACGTTCATACTCTTCTTCAGTAATTACTTCATAACCCTTTCCATTTTGTGGTAAGGTAGCTCCTTCTTTTACAACTTTTAAAGGTATTTCGGTGATAATTAAAGATAATATGAGTTGATTCAAATCATAATAATCGCCATCTACATAAATAATATCATCATCCTCATCTTCACATTTTTGAAAACATAAATCAACATTTTCATAAAGATGCATAGGATAATCGACAGGCTCTAAAGTATAAGCACATTCAAGGACTAAATCAGTTATTATTTCAATATCTAAATGAACATAATCACCTTCAAATAACGCATGTACTTTAGTTTTAACATCCTTCATATCAAGTAAAGTATAAATATCTTTTATCTGCTCTTTTGGATAATTTATTACTTCTTCTAGATATAATTCTTTTTTTCTTGCAATTAATGAATACTGAATACGCATATGTTAACCTCTTAACACAATTCCTAGCGCTTTAAATAAAGCACTCTTAATTTCATCTTCGGCCTTTGTTATCTCTTTTTCTTCTAAAGTATGTTCATCGTTTTGATAAGTTATTTTAACAGCAACTGATTTATGATTGAAATCAATATGTTCTCCTTCATACACATCAAAAACTGTTACATTTTTAACAAGGGATTTTCCATTTTTCTTAATTATTTTTACAATCTCAACAACGGGAATATCCTTTTTCACAATCAAAGCTAAATCTCTTTCGACAAAAGGATATTTGTTCGGCGCTTGCATTTTCTTTTTACCTGTTTTTATTTCCAATAATTTATCAAGCAAAATTTCGCCAATTAAGCATGGTTCTTTATCTAAATCATATTTTTTCTTTAAAGTTGGATGTACTTCACCAAAGACCGCCACTACATCACGATTAATGACCACCATTGCACTACGCCCTGGATGGAATTCATGATGCATTCTATCTTCAGTTCTTACGATACTATAACGGCTATTTTCAATCCCCAAAAGCGATAATATTCCTTCAATTATGCCTTTTAAGTGATAAAAGTCATAGGCAACAGTTTGTAATTCTCCTTGATAAGAATCTGACCCATATAAGCCAATAGCTAAATGGGAATGTTCTTCATTAGGAACATACATCGAACTCATTTCGAAAAGGGCTAAACGCTTAGCTTGACGAGCCACATTATATTGAAGGGTTTTTAATAATGATGGTAACAGTGATTTCCGTACTTCAGAATGATCATCAGTCATAGGATGTAACAACTTGTACGGATCACTTTCATAATAATAATTAAATAATTGATTATCATTATGCGAAACTAAAGTATAAGTAAGAATTTCATCTAAACCGTTATCAATTAAAAAATGACGTATTTTTCTTTTTTTACTTTGCTTTTCATTTAAGCCACCTAAAGACGCTTTCACGATTGGTAATTCACTTTTAACATGCTCAAAGCCATAAATTCGAATAACTTCTTCAGACAAATCAGCGTCACAAGTAATATCAATACGATGTGGTGGAATAGTCGCTTTAAACTCATCTTCCCCACCGTCATCGATTTTAATACCAACACTTGATAAAACATCTTTTATCTCTTGATCACTAAAAGAAGTGCCAAGACGATTGTTGATTTTATTAAATGAAGAATTAATAACTAATGGTTGATGATTAACTTCATCAAAAGTCACTGTTTGATAAACAACTTGTGCTTCACATAAATCACAAATCATCTTAGCCGCTAAAGAAAGGACCATATTATATTGGTAAGGATTAATGCCTTTGACAAAACGATTACTTGATTCGCTTGCTAAATTCAAGCGAATGGAAGTCCGACGAACACTAGCGCCATCGAAATTGGCCGCTTCAATAGCAATCGCCGTCGTTTTTTCACTCACAGCACATGCTTTAGCCCCCATTACACCTGCTAAACACATAACTTTATTTTCATTTAAAATGACGATATCACCTTGATGTAATTCATATTCTTTATCATCTAAAGCGACAAATGAACCTTCGTAATCATCATGCACTGAGAGATTATTACTATTCAACAAATCTAAATCGTACATATGCAAAGGTTGCCCTGTTAAAAGCATGATATAATTACCAATATCAACGATATTATTGATTGATCTAACACCCATCGACATCAATGTTTGCTTGAGCCAATTAGGAGACTCCTTGACCTTAATTCCTTTTATCACCTTTATGGAGAACTGTGGACATTTTTTTGTATATGAATTAACAACAAAATTACTTACTTCTTCTTTAAATAACTCCTCTTCAGAAGGTAATGTTAATTGTCTATTAAATAAAGCGGCAACTTCTTTAGCGACATTAATCATCGCATTACAATCACTACGATTCGCTAAAAGTTTTAAATCAAGAATAGTATCATCAAGTCCTAAATATTCAAGAACTTCTTCATTACCAACTAAAGCATCATTATCTAATTCTTCAATGCCTGCTAATTGATAGTCCGTTAAGTATTTTTTATCAACACCTAATTCAGATAATGAACAACACATTCCTTCACTAGCTACACCACGAATGGTTGAAGGTTTAATGGTAAGGAGAGGAAGATGCGCTCCTACCATGGCAACAATAACTTTTAAACCAACCCGAGCATTTGGCGCTCCACAAACGATTTGTTTAATTCCATAACGAGGCCCTAAATCAACTTTTAAGACATGAAGATGATCGGAATCAGGATGATTATCACAGGTCAATATTTGTCCGATGACTAACCCATCAGCTTCCGCTAACGAATATATTTCTTCAACTTCAATACCAGCAAAAGTTAATTTATTAGCGATTTCTTCGGGAGTTAAATCATGTAAATCAACATATTGACGAAGCCATTTTATACTAACTTTCATTTTCTATAGTCCTCCTAGTCTTTCTTAAATTGATGTAAAAAGCGAATATCATCTTGATAAAAACGCCGTATATCATCAATACCGTATCGCAACATAGCGACTCGTTCAATGCCAATACCAAAAGCAAAACCCTGGTATTCGTTAGGATCATATCCTGACATTCTTAAGACATTGGGGTGCACCATACCGCCACCAAGAATTTCAATCCATCCTGTTCCTTTACATACCGAACATCCTTTTCCACCACATTCATAACATGAAATATCAACTTCCACGGAAGGCTCTGTAAATGGGAAATAAGATGAACGCAAACGAATTTCCCTTTTTTCACCATACATTTTTTTCAAAAACAATTCTAAAGTAGCTTTTAAATGACCTAAATTAATATCTTTATCAACTACTAATCCTTCTATTTGTGCAAATTGATGAGAATGAGTCGCATCATCATCATCGCGACGATATGTTTTACCAGGACAAATAATACGAATCGGTTGTCCTTTTTTCTCTTGCATTACGCGTGCTTGTACTGGTGAAGTATGCGTCCGCATTAAAGTATTTTCATCAATGTAAAAAGAATCTTGCATATCACGAGCAGGATGGTCATGAGGAATATTCATCAATTCAAAATTATAGTGATCAGTTTCCACTTCGGGACCTTCAACTATTTCATAACCCATACTGGCAAAGATATCAATCATTTCATCTTGAATAATGTAAAAAGGATTCTTGGCTCCTTTTTCCATTGCTTTACTGGGGAGCGAAATATCAATGGTCTCTTTTTTTAATTTTTCTTCTAATGCTCTTTCCTCGAGTGCTTTTCTTTTTTCTTCTAAACGCATACTTATTTCCGTTTTAGCGTCATTGATTTTCTTGCCAAAAGCGGCTTTCATTTCACCGGTTAGTTCTTTCATACGGCTCATTAAAGCCATAAGCGGTGATTTCTTCGATAAATAGGTGTTTTTTACACTATTTAATGTTTCAAGATCTTCACATTCTGCAATTTCTTGAAGAGCTTTTTCATGTAATTCTTCTAAAGTGTGTTCCATTTGTCATTCTCCTTATCACTAAAAATAAAAAAAGCCGTTTCACTAAGGAACGACTGGAGCCGTGGTGCCATCCTTTTTCGCTTTAGTAAATACTAAAACGCACTCACTTTGTGTTAACGCCACCAACGGGATATTTCATCCTTTACTCCAAGGTGAATTCACGAGCAATTCTATAGAACGGTTGCACTATTTCGTTCCTCCCTAGATAGAAAGAGGCTCGTTACTACTTCTTTTCATCGTACGTCAATATTTTACCACACACACCAATTGATTGCTATCAATTTTTATAACTTATAAAGTAGTTTATGATATTAATATGGAGACAAATATTATAAAAGTTGTATCTTTGTAATGTACTCTTTTTTATATTTACTTTTAAAAGTGCAAAACACTATTTTTTTAATATTTATAAAAGAAGTGCTTTTTTTTGACACTTGAATTAAAATGATAAAGAAGAAATTTGAACAAAACTTGAAAAAGTGTCTATTCGTGATATGATAAACACATTGTGTAACATTTTATTAGGAGGAAAAATAATGGCATTTGAAATCATAACAGAATCAACCGCAAATTTAACTGATGAAATAATTGACAAAAATAAAATACATATCATACCGATGTCATATGTAATAGATGATACATCCTATACTTGCACAAGCATAGATAATTTTGATGACAAAGGCTATTATCAAATGTTAAAAGAAGGAAAAAAAGTAATTACTTCCCAAATAACTCCTTATCAGTTTATCAAAGTTATGGAGCCTTTATTAAAAGATGGTAAAGATATTTTATATATTGGGTTATCATCTGGAATAAGTGGCACTTTTGCTTCTGCACAAGCCGCTAGAAAGGCATTAACTGATGACTATCCGCATCAAAAAATTATTCTTATCGATAGTTTAGGAGCTTCACTAGGTGAAGGATTATTAGTTATGAAAGCCATTGACCTTCGCAAAGAAAACTATACCATTGAAGAAGTTGAAAATGCTATCATCGATTTAAGAGACCATTTATATCAAGTATTTTGCGTCGATGATTTGATGCATTTAAGACGGACGGGACGTGTTAATATATTAAATGCTCTTGTGGGTAATTTATTGCATTTTAAACCTTTACTTAAAGGAAACAGCGAAGGAAAAATAATTGCTTTTGGAAAATATCGTGGCAAGAAAAATATTATCAAAGCCATGAAAGAAAAATTTGATTTATTAATTAAAAGCGTGAAACGCATTGGCATATCTTATGCGGGCAATAAAGAAGATGCCGAATTTCTTCTATCATTACTAAAAGAGAATCATAATATTGAAGAAATCATTTTAGTAAAGCATGAACCCGCTACAGGATCACATCTTGGATATGGGGCTCTTGCCCTCTATTTTGAAGGAATCGACAATGTTCGTGATTATTAAAAAAGACGATATTTTTTTACTATAAGGGGCTGTTAAGAAACTATAAAAGTTTCTAGCCCTTTTTTGCTTTAAAAAAAA
>CAZJKC010000066.1:0-6479 GCA_964546565.1 uncultured Staphylococcaceae bacterium
GATTTATCAATGAAAATATCATTATTTAAATCAGAAATAAACTTATTATTTCCTAAATTCAAGAAATTAGCCATACAACACCCTCCTTGTTTCTTTAACTATTTAACTAAAGTATATCATGAAAGAAAGTGAATAATAAAAATTTTAAAAAATTAATTCAAAAAATTACATAAATCAACTAAAAAGCTCAATTAAATAATTCAATGAAATTACTATAATGATATCCTTTATTAGATATTTATAAGTATACCTTTTTTAATTCTCATCATTACATTATTAAATTACTGTTGAAAATAAAAATAAATACAAGTCAATATAAAAATCTTAAAAAAATTCTTTTCAACATGACATTATAGATGAAAAAATCATTATTTTATATTTTGATCAATAATACCGCCACCAAGCATAATATCACCTTGATAAAAGACGGCGGCTTGTCCAGGTGTAATTGCAGAATATGGCTCATCAAAAGTCAATTCCAAACAATCATCTTCGAATCGAGTAATCGTCGCGCCTAAATCTTTTTGACGATAGCGGAATTTTACGGCAATATGATATGGTAAAAGAGGTTTTTCTCCTATCCAATTAACACGATTAATAATGGCTTTACGTGTTAATAAAGCTTCATTTGAAGGATTATCTGCTACATATAAAATATTATTTTCAACATCTTTTTGACAAACAAACCATGAATGATTTGTCGTCCCATGAATACCACCTATTCCTAGTCCTTTTCGTTGTCCTAAAGTATAATATAAGACACCATCATGATGACCAATGACTTTATGAGTATCAATATCAACAATGTCTCCTCTTTGAGCAGGTAAATAATTCATTAAAAATTGTTTAAAGTTTCTTTCTCCAATAAAGCAAACACCGGTTGAATCTTTTTTATGAGCAATAGGAAATTGCAATTGCTCCGCTAAAAGACGAACTTCGGTCTTATCTATATCTCCTAATGGAAATAAGCATGATGATATTTGTTCTTCATTTATTTGCGATAAAAAGTATGTTTGATCTTTATTAGAATCATGAGCCTTAGCTAAATGTTCATGACCTTGATAAGAAACTCTTTTTGCGTAATGCCCAGTCGCAATGTAATCAAATCCTAACGATAGGGCATATTTTAAAAAGGAATCAAATTTAATATGCTTATTACAGAAAATATCAGGATTAGGTGTTCTTCCTTTTTTATACTCATCTAAAAAATAACAAAATACTTCATTCCAATATTCTTCAATAAAATCAACACGATATAATGGCATTTGTAGTATTTCGGCAACTTTTTTTGCATCTTCATAATCTTTTTCTTGTGGACAACATGAATCATTGAGTGTAGGATTGCCTAAAAAATCACCATTAGTTATGGCATCCCAGTTGCGCATAAATCCTCCCGCCACTTCATATCCTTGTTTTATCAATAAATAAGCCGCTACTGCGGAATCAACGCCACCAGATAAACCGACTAAAACTTTCTTTTTCATGTTATCACCAACCTAATTCTTCACTATCAATTATTAATGTAAAAGGTCCTACATTGTGAAAATGGATATCCATATCCGCCCCAAATATACCACTTTGAGACTGAGGATAATGGCTTTTTAAAAGGGTAAACCACTCTTCATATAATGGTTTAGCTAGTAAAGGGGATAATGCGGTAGCGAAAGTAGGACGTCGACCTTTTTTTATATCTGCATAAAGAGTAAATTGCGAAACGGATAATATTTCACCATTCACATCTTCCAAACTTTTATTTGTCGCTCCATTTTCATCAGGAAATATTCGTAATGATAATATCTTATTCATCATTTTCGTTAAAATATCAATATTATCACCTTCTTTTAATCCTACTAATAATAACATTCCATAATCAATATGGGCTATTTCTTTTTGATTAATACTAACAGATGCATCTTTCACAATTTGTAATACAACACGCATATCTTTACCCTCACATTCAATAAATAATATAATAATTGCTACTAATAGTAATTATACAATGGTTAAGTTTGTTTTGCTTAATATTTCGATGAGGAATTATCAAAAGGAGTATTTAATGTTGTGCAATTTCATATAATACTCCTCTTTTGGCTTTTTTTATTATTATTATCGTAAAATAACTTGCTATTTTATAAATAATTCTGCTTGTGAATTATTATATTAATTCTTAATCAATTCTATCTTTTAATGTCATTAATGCATCAACTACTTCATATTTAAGTTCTTCATCAACTACTTCAAAGTGTTTTCTACCACAGAATATCTTATTCTTTTCTGCTCCTTTTAATTGTTCTTCATCAGTTGAGCCTTTAGTTTCTCCAATGAAGTATAATCTATGGTCTTCACCTTCTCGTTGTATTACCACCATCCAGTCTGGATTGTAACTTCCAAATGGAGTGTCAATTTTAAATGAAGAAGGCAATTTAGCATATAATATAACTTCTTCATCTTCATCACACGCTTCAGCAAATTGTTTTTCAATTATAGAATCAAAAATAACATGATCAAAAGGATTTTTATCGGGATTAGATACATCTATAATATTCTTGTCTTTATATCCATATAATTCAGTATCATCAAAGATTTCTTCTTGCACATAGAATTCATTATCTAGTTTATGATATTGAATTCCATTAATTAATTTTTCTTTTTTTGCTTTATTAATTGCTTGCGATACTTGCTTTATAAACAATTCTGGATTTATATAAAAATCTTGTAATCTACCAGATTTTGCAATTATTTCAATTATAGTTTTTCTTAATAAATCTGTTGAATCCTGTAATCTTCTTATAAAATCAGGATATACAATATTATTATATTCACTAATATCCGCTACAGCATTCTTCTTAATGGTATTCTCATTAGCCGCAACACCTTTTTCATCAATCTCAATTTTAATTCTTTCTCTTCTAATTTTTTCAGATTCAATTTTTGGCATTTCTCTAACATAAGAAATAGCTAACGCTATCATTTCTTCTAATGGTAGATGTACAGAATAAATTGTTTTTTGTTTAATCTTATTCCACATTGCATTAAATATTTCAGAATTAATAACCTTATTGTTGCGTGAAACTTTGACTTTTTCATTTTTATTTTTAATTTCAATTTCTTTAGATAATTGTTTAACAGTATCAATAATTTTGTCTTTGAATTCTTTATACTCCTCAGGAACTTCAACTTTATCATTATGTTCATCAGCATAGAATTCTTCAGTAGCTTTATTATTAGAACCGATATATCCTTTTTCTTTTAAGAAATCGAAAATCTTTGTTGAATCTTCTTGAGTTAATTCTTTTTCTATACCATTACTATCTATAACTTCTAATCCAGTAAATGAAATAGATTCAATAACACCAAATTTATAGCCATTATCCGAGAATTCTTTTTGTAATGTAGATGCGAATTCCTTATATGATTCATTCGCAATTACAGTTAAAATATTAAACTTAGAATCCATCACCCTTTCTCCAAATTGGTTAACCGCGATTCTTAATCCTCTACCAATCTTTTGTCTTTTGGTAAAGTTATCTTTTGTTTCAATTAAAGTACAAACTTGAAAAACATTAGGATTATCCCATCCTTCTTTTAAAGCGGAGTGTGAGAAAATAAATCTTACAGGTTCATCTAAACTTAATAATTTTTCTTTTTCTTGCATGATTAAACTATAAGTTGTATCATCATCATTTGTTTCACCATTTGTATCTTTAAGTCTACCTTTTCCATCTTTTGAAAAGTATCCTTCATGTACTCTAGTTGGATCAAAACAAATATTAGGATACTTTGTTTTTAATACTTTATATTTTCCATTAATTAATATAGCATATTCTTCTTCAAACCATTTTGCATATTTGCCTTTAGATTCTCCATTACCATCATATAAACGATAATTAGAAACCTTATCAATAAATATTAAACTTAAAACTTTAATACCTTTGTCGATATACTTTAATTCTTTACTTAAATGAACATCAATTGTTTCTCTTATTTGTGCACGTTTAATAGCTTCATCATTAACTACACCTATTGCTTCACCTAAATGTAAATATTCACCATTTGTAAAAGTAATATCTTCTTCACCTTTTTCAGCATTCATATCATCAACTACATAGCCATTAGAATGATAATAATCTACTTCATTAGATAAATCCCATAAATCACTGCCTATTTTTGCCGTAACAGTTTTCTTTTCAATAGAACCATCTTTCTTATTTCTAACAAATATTTCTAATTTAGCTTTAAATCCTTTTTCATTAGAAACACCTAACAACTTTACATATGGTTTTGCCGTTTGTTCATCACTCATAACGGATGATACTTCAATAGATTTAACTAAATGTTGTTGATATGCATCAACTGGAGTTAATCTATACATCAAGTTATACATAACTTTATGAGTTGCAGAATATCTTAAGGTACATAATGGATTTAAACTTTTAATTGCATCTTTAGACTTAGTTGTATTATCAACAGATTGAGGTTCATCAATGATAACAATAGGATTAGTACCAGCAATTAAATCAATAGGTTTATTACCTGATAATTTATCAGTAGGTCTATGAATTAAATTTGCTTTTGTTTCTTTTTCTGGATCATCGAAACTTTTTCTAAACGCATCAATATTAATAATCATAATTTCAATATTTGATGAAGTAGCAAATTGTTGAATCCTATTTAATTTATTAGAATCATAGACAAAATAATTATAAACAACATTATTATATTTTAATTTAAAATGTTCTTCTGTAATTTGAAATGATTTATGAACACCTTCTTTAATGGCAATACTAGGTACAACAACAATAAATTTAGTAAATCCATATCTTTTGTGTAATTCTAAAATAGTCTTAGTATAAACATATGTCTTACCAGTACCAGTTTCCATTTCAATAGTAAAGTTTCTTCCTTCTAAAAATTTACTTTTTTTAATGTTATTTCTTTCTTGGATTTTCCTTATATTTTCTAACATTTCACCATCACCAATAGTGCATTTATTAGAATAACCTAATTCATATGAAACACCTATACCTTTAATTTCTCCAGATTTTAATCCCTTACTAATATCAATAGTAAACAATGATTCTTTAACTTGACATCCTTCAAATATATCAACGATAGAATTAACAGCATCAGTCTGATATTGTTGTTCAATAAACTTTAACTTCATTGTTAACTCCCTCCTTAGATACACTTAATATCTTCTACGCCTAATCTCTCCAAAGTATAAGTGGCATTAATTTTTTCGTTATCATCTTCAAAACCTTTTTCCTTGAATACAACACAATGTGGTTTTAAATTAGCAATTTCAGAAACATCTTTTGATGTTATATTATTATCTAAACAAATAATCATATAACCATCACCAATGCTATACATAGTTTTATTATTAATAACAACTTCTTTTAGAGGCATATTAAAAATACCATATTTTAGCATTATTTCATATGCAACATCCAAATTAGATCTATCTTCTTTGATAGTATCAGTAAATAGTTTCAATTGATTTTCATTTATGACAATTGAACCATCCCATGGTATTATGTTTGTTGATTCAAGCTTAAATACTTTAAATCCAAAATCTAAATCATCAGGATTAATACAGTCATTTGTTAATAAACCTGCATTATCATATTTTTCTTTTAGCTCATCATAGATTATTTTACCAGCTCTACGAATTCGTTCTTCACCAATCTCACAAATATTCCTATATCCGTTTTTATTAGCTTCTGAACCTTCTTCACATAGTTCAGGTAATTGAACCATGATAAATTTTCTATTTCCACTGTCTTCAGAATTAAGTTTCATTATTGCTTCCGCAGTAGTTGCAGAACCTGAAAAGAAATCTAAAATAATATCATCATTAGCTGTACACAAATATGCAAAATGTTTAATTAATTCAATAGGCTTAGAAAAATCAAATATTTTGGATAATCCTAAATTTTTTAATGCTATCGCACCTCTAGCAGTAGTACCAATATCTTCTAATAATAATGTATCAAAAGGAGTATAAGAAACACCCGAAGGAAAGTAACGATAAATATTATATCTGCCATTTTTTTCAGCTAATTCTAAGCAACCTTCTTTTAATAATTCATCAGCGGTTTCTTTACCAACACGCCATCTACCTTCTGTACCATCTTCTTTAATAGGGTAAACTGTTATACCATTAATCGTTATCGGATACCACATTGATGGTCTATCTTCACGACGATCACCAATTCCCCATTGTCTTAAATTTTCCTTTCTACCTTCTGATTCGTTTTTAATCATTTTGAATGAAGTATTGTAGTAATTTTTTGCATAACATAAAATATATTCATGTGTCGAGGAAATTATTGATGTTGTACCCACTTTCCCAAGTTTTGATTTCCAAATAAATTTGCATATGAAATTTGATTCGCCAAAAATTTCCGAACATATTTTGGAAAGATTATCAACTTCATTGTCATCGATACTAATGAAAATCACACCATCATCAGTTA
>CAZJKC010000067.1:0-6178 GCA_964546565.1 uncultured Staphylococcaceae bacterium
TTTATGAAAATAGATAAAACAGAAGCAAGTGGTAAAGGAATTAACACTATCGTTGAAAAATATGGGGTTGATGTATTTGAATTTAGTGAAACGCATTTTACTATTAAAATTCCATATAATAAAAAAGTTTTAAAAAGTATTAGTGACACCCAAAATGACACCCAAAATGACACCCAAAATGACATTGATTCTTTAATTGTGAAATTGATCAAAAATGATAATACTATTACAAGACAAGAATTAGCAGATAAATTGGGAGTTTCTAAAGCCACTATTGTAAGACATTTGAGAAAAATGAATAGTATTAATTATGTAGGCTCTTCAAAAACCGGACATTGGGAAATAAAAGAGTAAGTTATTTCATAAATTTGTAAATGATATAATTGAATAATTAATAGAAATGTTATTAGAATCCATAAAAGATAAAGTAGACTATCATATGTCTGCTTATCGCTTTATCTAGAGGTCATTATCAATGAATCATCTTCTACCGATGATAACAATTACAATAGTATCATTGAAGCGATTACTACTGAAACATCAAAGTTTAATAAAAATTTAGAAATGAAAAACTTGATTTATTTAATATGTGCCAGTAATATTTTCACAAATGTTACTGCGCGATAATATTACATATCTGTAAAAAATGGATATTTAAGTTGCTATTGATGAAAGCAAAAAATATAATGTTAAGCTTTTGACTGTTGATGATTTATTTAATGTTGATTAATCTTTTCTTATGTATTCTTTTTACATATTCTTTTTAAACGTTGATTAAGTTTGGTTGTGATTTCATAAGTGATGGTGTTTTGCTCATTGGCTATTTCCTGTACTGTATGCTGATTTCCAATAATAGTTATTATTTCACTATCAGAAAAGTTCTCTTTTGAAAAAAGCATTAAATAATCCATGCAAGTTAGTCCTATTTGTATCAATTCGTGATTATTAATATATCCTTTTGTAAGATAATTTCTTGTCCATCCATCAGCATAGCCAAGAGGAATAGTGTATAAGTATCCATCATCGGGTACAATTCCTTTTTCATCATATCCAACAACATCACCTTTAAATACCTTTTTCTTACGCGTGATGGGAGTTTTTAATGATAATACAGGCATTCCATATCCATCTAGACCATACAAGGCTAAGCCAATACGGATATGAGTATCGGAAGAGATATTTTCGTTATATGTTGATGTCGCAGAACTATGAATACATAGTTTTTCTTTGTGTGGTATTTTCGAAAGAATTCTATCAAATATTTCACGTTGATATGAATATGATTCTTTGGAACAATAATGAGTACAGATTCCTTTAAGATATATGGGTGATTTTTTTAAAATATCAAGCACATTATCAATTTCATTTTCGGACAGACCATCACGATTCATACCAGTGTCAAAACATAGATGAATTTGTAAAGGATAGGGGGATTCTTTTATTTTCTCAAGATGATGATAACTGATAATTAAAGAAGTTATTTTATATGATGATAAGATACGATAATCATAACAAGGGCATAAAAGAAGAATAGGGGTAAATATTAAACTTTTACGAATAGCAATAGCTTCTTCTATTGTCGCGACTGCAAACATACTAACTTTAAGATGATAAAGAATCTGTGCGCATTCAATTAGTCCATGACCATAGGCATTGCTTTTAATAACTGCAATAATATTTTTTGAACAGTTTTCTTTAATTCTTAAATAGTTTTGTTTTAAAGCATTACTATCTATTTCAATAAATGTACGCATATATCGTTATGAAATTAAGAATTCCTTTCTTATAAAATAATTGATAGAGTCAATAAACTAATAACTCACTTCTTGAACAGATGATCAATGTCTATTAAAATATAATTAATGAGGGGCAATATTATGAAAAAATTAACAAAAACGTCATTAAAAAAATATATTTCTTTAATCAAAAAAGAAAAAAAGAAAATAGTAACATGTGATGATCTTTCATCTATTATTGGTGTTTATCCTGAGGTAATAGCGGAACAACTTTCTTATTTTGAACCAATGTTATTAATGGATTATTCTTATAATTTAAAAGATTTGTTAGCAATAATGGAGCAATATTTATGCGAATTAGAAAAGTCATATAAATCAACAAAACCCATTCAAAGAGTTAGAAAAAATGAGCTAGCGCAATATGATTCGCTGGCCATGTTTGTGTTTGAAAAAATGACTACCGGAGGTATTGTTGATCGTTATGCTAAATTAAGTGATCATGATTTAAAATTACTAAAAAAATTAGTAATAAAAGAAGAAAAAGAACGTAAAAAGACTAAATAATAGTATAATTCAATATTAGAAAAGAATAGGTTGATTTTTTTAATACAATAATTAGGTGTTTTTTTGATAGAAACTTCATGAAAAAATGAAGTTTTTTTCTATTGCATAATGCAAAAAAAATTCAAGTATAGTATACTTAACATGGTTTTATTGGAGGTTACTATGGAAACTAAAAAAACACTTTTATCTGTAGATGGTAATACGGCAGCTGGTCTTGCTTCCTATAATTTCACGGAAGTTGCTGGTATTTACCCTATCACTCCGTCTTCACCAATGGCGGAATTAGTTGATGTTTATGCTTCACAAGGCAAATTAAACTTTTTTGGCAATACCGTAAAGGTTGTTGAAATGCAATCGGAAGCCGGTGCATCTGGTACTGTTCATGGTGCATTGCAAGGTGGCGCATTAGCGACAACATATACAGCTTCACAAGGCTTATTGTTAATGATTCCTAACATTTATAAATGGGTAGGAGAATTATTACCTGCTGTATTGCACGTTTCAGCACGTTCATTAGCGACACGCTCATTATCAATATTTGGTGATCATCAAGATGTTTATGCTATTAGACAAACAGGCATTACAATGCTTTGTTCACATTCTGTTCAAGAAATTGCTGATTTAGCGCCTGTTGCTCACTTAATCGCGATTAAGTCTAGCGCTCCTATTTGTCATTTCTTTGATGGATTTAGAACATCACACGAAATTCAAAATGTTGAATTTATAGATGATGCAGAATGGAAAGCATTATTAGATATGGATGCGGTAGAAGAATTTAGAGCCCGGGCTTTAAATCCTCACACTAATCCAGTGACTCGTGGCGGTGCGGAAAATGACGACATTTATTTCCAAGGTCGCGAAGCACAAAATAAACATTATGATCGTGTGGTCGAAATTGCGGATTATTATTTAAAAGAAGCCAGTCGTTTAACAGGACGTAATTATGCTCCATTTACTTATTATGGCGCGAAAGACGCGACTAAAGTTATTATTGCTATGGGATCTGTTACAGAAACATGTACAGAAGTAATTGATGCCTTAGTAGCAAAAGGTGAAAAAGTCGGTTTAGTTAAAGTACATTTATATCGTCCATTTAGCGCTAAACACTTGGTTAATGTTATTCCTGAAACAGTTAAGAAAATTGCTGTTTTAGATCGTACCAAAGAAATTGGTGCGACAGGCGAACCATTATATCTTGATGTGGTATCCGCTTTAGCTCAAATGAATCGTCATATTGACGTTTTAGTTGGTGGTCGTTATGGCTTATCAAGTAAAGATACACAACCAAAACATATTAAAGCCGTTTATGATTTCTTAGATAGTGAGAAACCATGGAATAGCTTCACAGTGGGAATTAACGATGATGTCACTCATTTATCAATCCCAGTAGATGATTCCTTCCATGTTGTCGGCGATTATACATCATGCTTATTCTACGGACTTGGTTCTGATGGTACAGTCTCTGCTAATAAGAGTTCGATTAAGATTATTGGTGATGCAACCCATCAATATGCACAAGCATATTTTGCTTACGATTCTCGTAAAGCAGGTGGTGTTACACGTTCTCACTTACGTTTTGGTAAAAAGCCAATTCATTCCACATATTACGTGGAAAATGCGGACTTTATTTCATGCTCATTAGACACATATCTTTTCAAATTTGATATGATTAAGAATTTGAAAAAAGGTGGTACTTTCTTATTAAATACTGATATGTCTGATGAAGACTTAATTAAGTCATTACCTAATAGAGTTAAACGTCAATTAGCGGAAAAGAATGCTCGTTTCTTTGTTATTAACGCTAATGAGATTGCTGCTAAAATTGGTATGGGACGTCATACTAATACGACATTACAAGCCTCTTTCTTCTATTTAAATCAAGGCATTATGCCATATGAAGAAGCGGTGCAATGGATGAAAAAATACGCTTATAAGAGCTACGCTAAAAAAGGCGATGAAGTTGTGGAAATGAACTATCGCGCGATTGATGCTGGTGCCGAAGGATTGCGTGAAATTAAAGTTGATCCATCATGGATTGAATTAAGTGCTGTTCGTGAACGTCATTTAACAGGCGATGATTATTTTGATTCATACGTGAGTGTTGTTGGCTCATTAGATGGTGATAATTTACCTGTTAGTAAGTTTACCGAATATGAATTATTAGATGGTACAATGCGTCCAAATATTACCTATCGTGAACAACGTTCAATCGCTGACCGTGTACCTTTATGGCATAAAGAAAACTGTATTCAATGTAATCAATGTGCCTTTGTCTGTCCACACGCGACCATTCGTCCATTCTTATTAAATGAAGATGAAATGGCTAACATGCCGGCGATTGCAAAAGATGATGTTGTCGACGCTATGGGGCCAACAGTTAAAGGCTTAAAATATCGTTTACAAGTGTCACCACGGAACTGTGTTGGCTGTGGATTATGTATGATTCAATGCCCTGGTAAAGGTGGAGTCAAGGCTCTTGAAATGGTGGAAGCTAAATCACAATTCGCGCAAGAAGAAGCGGCAAGTTATTTATATAAACACGTTGAATATAAGACAGATAAATTCCCTGTAACCACTGTTAAAGGGGCTTCATTCTTAATGCCATATACAGAAGTATCAGGCGCTTGTGCCGGATGTGGTGAAACACCATATTATCGTTTGGCCTCACAATTATTTGGTCGTGATATGCTTATTGCTAACGCTACCGGATGTTCATCCATTTATTCAGGCTCAACACCTTTAACACCATTCTGTACTGATAAAAATGGTGAAGGTATTGCTTGGGCTAACTCATTATTTGAAGATAATGCTGAATTTGGTTATGGTATGCGTGTTGCTTCTGATTATAAACTTTCACAAATTATTCGTATTTTTGAAGCTACCAAAGATAAAGTTGAACCAGAATTAAAAGAATTAATTGAAAAATGGTTAGGCAATATTAAAAATCGTGATACTGTTAGAACATTTGTTAAAGATTTAGTAGCGGCGGTTAAAGCTTCGAAAAATGAAGAAGTTAAAGAAGTTCTTCTTTATGAACGTGATTTAATTGATAAATCCGTTTGGATCGTTGGCGGTGATGGATGGTCATACGATATTGGTTATGGCGGTGTCGATCATGTTTTAGCTAATGAAGAAGATGTTAATATTTTAGTATTAGATACTGAAGTTTATTCTAATACCGGTGGTCAATCTTCAAAATCATCACAAACTGGCTCCATTGCTAAGTTTACTGCTGCTGGTAAGAAGACTGCTAAAAAGAATCTTGCTATGATGGCTATTGCATATGGTCACGTTTATGTTGCGCAAATTGCAATGGGCGCTAACCCAATGCAAGCTATTAAAGCTATGAAAGAGGCGGAAAGCTACGATGGACCATCATTAATTATTTGTTACTCACCATGTGCCAACCATGGTATTAAAGGTGGATTAAGCAATTCAATGCGCGTTGAAAAGGCAGCAGTTGAATGTGGTTATTTCCCAATCTTCCGTTATGATCCACGCCTTGAAAAAGAAGGAAAGAACCCAATGCAAATTGATTGTAAAGAACCTGATTTTGCTAAATTCTATGACTTTGTTATGGGTGAAACACGATTCTCACAATTACCAAAAGTTAATCCTGAAAATGCTCAAGAGTTACTTGATAAATCTTGTGAATATGCAAAGATGCGTTGGAATCAATTCAAACGTTTAGCGGACTAATTGTTGATTTGAAGGCTTCCTACTAAGTAGGAGGTCTTTTTTTACGTGTATTTTGTTTGTATGATATTAATTTTTCGTTATTTGAAAAAGTAAATTCCGCTAGTAATAGTTGAAAGAAATTTTCGCACCAGTAAATTCCGTTATATAATGAAATTGTCTTGTTATGACTTGTGAGGAGG
>CAZJKC010000068.1:0-6082 GCA_964546565.1 uncultured Staphylococcaceae bacterium
CGTTTCTTTTTTAAATCATCTAATTCTTTTTCAATTTCTTTTTTCTTATCTTTTGTAGAATCACTTTCATCACCTTTTAAAGATGCACTTTCAATTTCTAATTGCATAATCTTTCTTTCAAGTTCATCTAAATCAGTTGGTAAAGAGTCAATTTGAATACGTTTGGAAGCACAAGCTTCGTCCACTAAATCAATGGCTTTATCAGGTAAGAAACGATCGGAAATATATCTTGAAGATAATGTTGTCGCACTTATTAAAGCTTCATCAAGAATTTTCACGCCATGATGAATTTCAAAGCGTTCTTTTAAGCCTCGTAAGATAGCAATCGTATCTTCAATGGTCGGTTCTAAGACCATAACCTTTTGCATACGACGCTCTAAAGCGGCATCTTTTTCAATGTTTTTTCGATATTCATCAAGAGTCGTTGCGCCAATTAAATGTAATTCACCACGGGCTAGCATGGGCTTTAGCATATTGGCAGCGTCCATAGACCCTTCCGTTTTTCCTGCTCCGACTAAAGTATGGATTTCATCAATAAAAAGAATAACCTTTCCATTAGCGGAATTTACTTCTTTTAAGACAGCTTTAAGTCTTTCTTCGAATTCACCACGGTATTTAGCACCCGCAATTAAACTTCCCATATCTAATTCAATTATAGTCTTATCTTTTAAAGTAAAGGGAACATCGCCTTTTGCAATACGCCACGCTAGGCCCTCAACAACGGCCGTTTTACCAACACCTGGTTCACCTATCAATACCGGATTATTTTTCGTTTTACGTGATAAGATTTCCATAACACGCCGAATCTCATTATCACGACCAATAACCGGATCAAGTTTCCCACTTTTAACATCTTTGATTAAATCACGACCATATTTACTTAATGCTTCATAATTAGCATCATCATTTTCATTTTTCACAACTTCGTCACCTCTCATTTCCATAATCACTTTTTCAAAAAGTTCTTTTTTAAAGTTTACAATTTTTAATAAATTAATGACTAAACTATGTTTGTTTGAAAAAATAGCAAGAATCAAATGCTCATTAGCTAGATAATCATCGCCAAAGTTTTTTTGTATTTTGAAAGCGTCATCTAGCAACGATTGGACATCACGTGAAATAGTTGGATTGGTTGTATTAGATGAAGTGGGGATTTTTGTAATTGCCTTATTAATACATTGATTCACTTCATTAATATCAACATGACATTTCGATAAAATCGATTTGAACATTCCGTTTTCGTGATCTATTAAAGCAGAGATCATGTGAGGAACATCTATTTCACTATGATGATTGTCCTGAGCTTTTTGATAACTTAATTCAATAATTTCGCGAACAATAAGTGTCATTTTCTCGATATTCATATTTTTAATCCCTCCTTGCACCATTATTATAGAACACATTTTAGCACTGTCAAGCATAGAGTGCTAATTTCTATTATTTTATGTTTTTTTTATAAATTTATTCTATCTTTTGTATTATTCTTTATTAAATTACAATAAAAAACTTAATTAGAAATGTTGTTATTCAGCAATATAAACACAAAAAAAGATGCTACAACTTTACGATGTAACACCTTTAAAAACCATATTATCTAATTTGATAATTTATTAAGCACTTCTTGAAAATCGTTAGGAAGAGGTGCAGTAAAGACCATTTCTTGATGTGTTCGTGGATGAATCAAGGTTAGACGATATGCATGAAGCAATTGTCCGTTATTAAACAATAAATTTTTCTTTTTCCCATATAATGGGTCACCTTCTAAGGGATGACCTATATAATGCATATGTACACGAATTTGATGCGTTCTTCCGGTAGTTAAACGCAGTGAGATAAAAGTATATTGATTAAAGCGTTGTTCAACATGAAAATACGTTGTAGCGGATTTTCCATTTTTAGTATCGACCGCCATCTTCAACCGATCATAAGGATCTCTTCCAATCGGAGCAATGATTTTACCATCGTCTTCTTTAATAACTCCTTTACATAACGCATAATATTCGCGATGCATCGTTTTATTTTGTAATTGCTCAGCAATAAAGCGATGAGCATAATCATTTTTACAAACGACAAGGAGTCCGGATGTATCTTTATCAATACGATGAACAATACCTGGTCTTTCCACCCCATTAATTCCACTTAAATCATGACAATAACCTAATAAAGCATTAACTAAAGTTCCTTCGTGATGACCGTTACCAGGATGAACGACCATTCCTCGAGGCTTATTGATAACAAGAATATCTTCATCTTCATAAACAATGTCTAAAGGAATATCCTCTTTTTGTAAATATGAAGACTCTATTTCCGGTTCTTCATATGTAATAACATCATTTGTTTTTAATCGATATGAGGGCTTTTGGACATGCCCATTAACCATGATTAAACTCTTTTTAAAAAGTGATAACAAATGGTTACGAGATTCATTACTCATCTTTGCTAAATAGCGATCCAAACGTTCCCCTTGATTTAAAGCATCAACTATGTAGCTATTCACTTTGCTTTCCATTTTCTTTTGTTCCCATTTCTTCAACAAATAAAACAATAATTAAGATAATGACACCTACTACTAAACACATATCCGCGACATTAAAAACCGGAAAGTCATAAGAATTAAAGAGGCGAAAGGCTAGAAAATCAATAACCCCTTTTTGATAATAAATTGTGCCAGGTACAAGTTGTAAAGTACGATCAATCATATTTCCGGCCGCGCCAGCAATAATTAACATCAAAGCAATTCGTGTCCAAAAAGGTAACTTCTGATATTTTTTTGCTAAATAAAATGATATAGCGGCAGTACAAACAATCGATAATATTGCTAAAATAGCGGGATAATCTTCAAACAAAGACCATGCTGCTCCTGTATTGCGTTCTAAGCGTAAAGAAAAGAAATTAGGAATGACTGTGATATTAACATTACTATAGTAACACGCTAATTTAGTCCCTAAATCTATCAATATTAAAAGAGGAATCAGCCATATAAATGACTTAAAAAACCACTTTAAAGCTGGCTTAATCTTCGTCATGATGGTCCTCCTTTATAGCGTGATAACAGCGGTGACAGACATGTACATCATCAACTTCAATTAACTGGTCAACATAATTCCAACAACGATCGCAACGATGACCATTATGTTTAATAACTTCCACACTTCCGTCTTCTAATGAATCATCAAGAACGATTTCACTTACAACGAAAAGACGGGCTAATTCATCTTTGGTTAACTTTTCTAACGATTCTTTTAGTTTTTGATTAGTAACTTTAGCCTTAACCATCGCTTCTTGAGCAGAGCCAATAATACCTTGGGCACGTGCTTGTTCAAGACCTTTTAAGACTTCAGCACGGAACGCTAATAAAGCTTGATAATCAGCATATATATCATCAGCAAATTCATGAGAAACCACTGGATAATCAAGTAATTGCGCATATTCACCTTCATGATTTAAATCATTTTTAAAGACTTCTTCCATTGTAAATGGTAAAATAGGTGTCCATAAACGAAGTAAGTTATCTAAGCAAATATCAATAACCGTTTGTACTTGTTTTCTTCTTAATGAATTTTTAGCTTCACAATATAAAATATCTTTACATAAATCAAGATAGAATGATGATAAATCCGCACTCATAAAGGTCGCTAAAGCCGTTGTTGCACCAGCAAAATCATAATCTTCCATAGCTTCAATAACGGTATTTTTTACTCTTTCTAAACTTGATAAGACTAAAGTATCAACATACTCTAATTGCTCTTGACGATCCGTTTTCCGATTAAAGTCATGTAAGTTACCAAGCATAAATTTGAAGGTATTTCTAATCTTACGATATGATTCGGAAACTTTTTTGACCATATCTTCACCAAATTTAACATCCGATTGATAATCGACACTTGCCGACCATAAACGAAGAATATCCGCTCCATACATTGAAGCCATTTTCATAGGATCAACGCCATTCCCTTTTGATTTAGACATTTTTTCGCCAAGAGAATCTTGAATAAAACCATGACTAACTACTTGTTGATAAGGGGCATATCCTAAAACGGCAGTGGAAATTATCAAACTAGAATTAAACCATCCCCGATATTGATCACTACCTTCAAGATATAAATCTACCGGAGTTTGATATCCTCTATTTTTAATAACGGCAATCGATGAAGAACCGGAATCAAACCAAACATCCATGATATCTGTTTCTTTACTAAATTCATCATGTGGTGAATGTTCATTATGATAATTAGCCGGTAATAATTCCTTAGCTGATTTTTCAAACCAAATATTGGAGCCATGTTGTTCAAATAATTGCGCAATATGTTCAAATACTTCTTTTTCAATAATTGGAGTCCCATCTTCATTATAAATAATAGGAATTGGTACACCCCACGCTCTTTGACGAGATATACACCAATCGCCACGGTCTTTAATCATATTATGAATACGAATTTTACCCCATGAAGGTGTCCATTTAACTTTATCTATTTCATCAAGTAATTGTTGTCTAATCGGATCGATAGAGCAAAACCATTGCGGTGTAGCCCTAAAAATAAGTGGTTTATTCGTTCTCCAATCATGAGGATAACTATGCGTTATTATCGTATCTTTTAATAAAGCTCCACATTCAGTAAGTTTTTCTAAAACGACCGCGTTAGCGGATTCATAAAACAAACCTTTCAAATCGGGTCCCGCTTCTTCAGTCATATATCCTTTGCTATCTACTGGACATAATGGTTTAAGATGGTAAAGAGTTCCGACTTTAAAGTCATCTTCACCATGACCAGGAGCGGTATGAACACAACCTGTACCAGCATCGGCAGTAACATGATTACCTAAAATAACAACGGATTCACGGTCATATAATGGGTGTTTTGTTAAAACATATTCAAGTTCTTGACCTTTAACTTCTTTTAATAAATCACATTTTTCAAAGCCAATTTCTTGTTGAATTCTATCTTTTAGTTCTTTTAAGAATAAGAACTTGCCTTTTTCAGTTTCATAGACACCATAATCAAATAAGGGATTAACCGAAATAGCTAAGTTAGCAGGCATTGTCCAAGGTGTCGTCGTCCAAATTATAATAGAGGTATCATTATCAATGACTCCTTTACCATCCACAACCTTAAAGGCAACATATATCGCATGACTTTTAACATCGGCATATTCTATTTCTGCTTCCGCTAAAGCAGATTCACTAGAAGGTGACCAATAAACCGGTTTAAGACCTTTAAAAATAAGGCCTTTAAGAGCCATATCCGCAAATACGCGAATTTGAGAAGCTTCAAAATCATGTTGTAAAGTCATATACCGATGTTCAAAATCGGCTAAAACACCAATTCGTTTAACTTGTCCCATTTGTAAAGCAACTTGTTGATGGGCAAAAGCTTCACAGTGTTGACGGAAGTCAACTATAGATGTCGTTTTACGATTGATACCCTTCTTGGTAATCACGTTTTCTATTGGTAAACCATGAGTATCCCATCCCGGAATAAAAGGAGTATAGTATCCTCTCATGCTTTTATAGCGAACAATAAAATCTTTTAATAAATGATTGAGCATATGTCCGCAATGCATGTTCCCGTTTGCGTATGGTGGACCATCATGAAGAATATATTCTTTGTTTCCTTTATTCTTCATCAACATTTTTTGATATAATCCATCTTTTTCCCATTGTTCAACCCATTTTGGTTCTTTTTGAGGAAGATTTCCTCGCATTTCAAATGCTGTTTGCGGCATTAAAAGAGTCTTTTTAAGTTCCATAATCTTATCTCCTTTTTTTCATAAAAAAAACGTCCATCTAAGGACGCATATAAGCGCGGTACCACCTTAGTTCTAGATTAATTCTAGCCCCTTAATTATAAATCTTACAGGTTTATTCCGGGTTATCTTACTTTATGTTCAGATAACCAGCTCCGAAGTGATAATAACATTCTATTAACAATAGCCTTTCACCATTCGCTATCTCGCTTTTTGATAAGGGAGAATGTTATCTTGTCTTCATCTTGGCTTTTATGTGCTTATTATGACATGACTTGAGGCGAAAATCAATGTATACACGCTTAAAAAAAGGTAAATTTTACATTATTCAATTACT
>CAZJKC010000069.1:0-6020 GCA_964546565.1 uncultured Staphylococcaceae bacterium
TAAAAAAGGACTGTTGCCTTCCCTAATTTTTAGTTAGGTTTTTCAACAGCCCCTTATTTTAATTATTATTCTTCTTTATTAGCCTTCATATGAGCATCATATTTCTTACGTTCGACCGTATTCAAAATCTTTTTACGCATACGATATGTTGTCGGCGTAATCTCCACAAGTTCGTCGGAATTAATATAATCTAAGCAAGCCTCAAGTGACATTTTTCGCGGTGCTTTTAAAATGGCTGATTTATCACTTCCGGCCGCACGCATATTAGTTAGGTTCTTTTCATTGATAGGATTAACCGCTAAATCATTAGGATAATGATGTTCGCCGATAATCATTCCTTCATATACTTCAATACCAGGAGAAATAAAGAGAGTACCACGACCTTCAATATGTTCAAGAGCGTATCCTGTTGCAGAACCATGTTCGGTTGAAACTAGAACCCCAATTGTTCTTTCGCCTATTCCTGATTTTAAACAGGGACGATATTCACAGAATGTATGATTGATAATTCCATATCCTTTTGTCATTGTTAAGAAGTTAGTCATAAATCCTAAAAGACCACGTGATGGAATAATGTATTGTAATCGTGTTTGTCCATTGCCGTTTGTCATATTAATCAATTCACCATTTCTAGTACCAAGGGACTCCATAATATTTCCAACAAATTCATCAGGGATATCGATTTGAACATCTTCATATGGTTCCATTTTGATACCATCAATTTCTTTAATAATAACTTCCGGTTTACTAACTTGCAGTTCGAAACCCTCACGACGCATATTCTCAATAAGAATTGATAAATGTAATTCCCCACGACCGCTAACTAACCATGTTTCGCTATTAGGAATTCGTTCGACTCGTAAAGATACATCTTTTTGAACTTCACGGAATAATCTTTCTTCAATTTTTCGTGCTGTTAATAGTTTCCCATCTTTTCCAGCTAAAGGGGAAGTATTTGTACCGAATGTCATTTGTAATGTAGGCTCATCAATATGAAGAGGAGGTAAGACTTCACTATCTCCGATAGCGCAAATTGTTTCTCCAACATTTAAATCGGTGAGACCCGCAATAGCGATAATATCACCAGCATGAGCTTCATTGATTTCTAATCTTTTTAAACCGCGGAAACCATAGAGCTTTTGAATACGAAATTGTCTTTGGGACCCATCTAGTCGTAAGCAATTAACCATATCATTTAAATGAATGGTACCACGTTTAATAACGCCAATTCCAATACGACCAACAAAGTCATTGTAATCTAAAAGAGCCGGTTGAAATTGCAAACTCCCATTTAAATCAACATGAGGTTCCGGAATTTCTGCAATTATTGTATTAAAAATAGGATTCATTCCTGGTTTTTGTGTTGCGATATCGGCATCATATGATGATGTTCCTTTTAATGCTGATACATATATCACCTTAAAGTCAAGTAAGGATTCGTCAGCATTAAGTTCTAAAAATAGATCTAATACTTCATCAACAACTTTTTGAGGATTAGCATTGGGCCGATCAATTTTATTAACAACAACGATTGGTTTAACGTGGGCTTCAAGAGCTTTCTTTAAGACAAATCGTGTTTGTGGCATTGTTCCTTCAAAAGCATCAACAAGTAAAAGACAGCCATCAACCATATGCATTATACGCTCGACTTCACCACCGAAATCAGCGTGCCCAGGAGTATCTAATATATTGATTTGATAATCATTATACTTGATTGATGTGGTTTTCGCTAAAATAGTAATACCCCGTTCTCTTTCAATATCATTACTATCCATCATACGATCAACGGTTTCTTCATTATCTCGAAAAGTACCAGATGATTTTAGTAATTGGTCAACTAATGTTGTTTTACCATGGTCGACGTGGGCAATAATTGCGATGTTTCTTATATTCATAATACCACTCCTTGCAACGTTTCTTATTTTAATAAGAACTGGCTAATAATGCAATATTTTTTTGTGTTTAAAATCATGTTTTATACATGTAATATCTTAAGTTTTTAATGAATATTGTTTATTTTTTCTAAAAGTAATCATACTTATAGCGGTGATGATTAATGAGAAGAAAAGAAAGTTTAGTGGTTATTTTAGAAATGATTTTAATTTTCATATTCGCGGTAGCGTTATTCTTTTTAGAATTACGAACAGTTGATATTGGCAAGATTATTTCTATTGTTGTGACCATAGAACTATTAATTCTATTATGTATACATTTATTTGATGATAGGTGCGAAAAAGAGAGGCTAATTAGCAATATTCGATTAATTGTATTAGGATATATGAAATACTATGCTCGTTATATGTCGTTTTTAAAACATGAAAAAAATGATTTACACAAAAACTTTCCATTTGATGATTTATTGAATTACACATGTCAAATCCGTGTCAATCTTTATACTTATTTGTATTTGTTAGATGATAATATATCCATATATTACAAAGCTTTTCTGACTAATTTTGATGATTTTATATTATATCTTCAAGAAATTAATATGGATATTAATAATGGTATAAAAGAAATGAACGAAAATGAATGTCAATTGTTTCAGATTTATGATAATAAGGTTCGTGAGATTATTAAGACCAACATAGTTTTTCTAGATGATTATTTTGATTTATTAATGATGGATTTTTATCCATTGCTTGATAAAAAGAATCAAAGAAAATTTAAGCATTTATTTGATGAAATAAAAAATGATGAATAAAGGTCATTGTTGAAATGACTTTTTTATTTTATATTGATAAGTAGGAGTTGATACTGATGATAAAAGCAGTTTTTTTTGATATGGATGGATTAATGCTTGATACTGAACCAATTACTATCAAAGCAAAAGTTATCGAAGGAAATAAAATTGGCTTAGCGATAACCGAAGAGATGGTTAAACACACAATTGGAATGTCGCAAAAACATGTCGATGAGTATTTTAAGAGTTTTTTTCATGAAAAATACAACCACCAATATTTTATACAAAAAAGACGAGAGTACTTATTTGAGTATATGAAAGAGAATGGTTTACCTTTAAAAAAAGGATTAGAGTCATTATTGGAATATTTAAAAATAAAAGAGATACCATTAGCGATTGTGACTTCTTCGACAAGAGAAATAATTAATCAATATATGCAATATGGCGATATTTTTAAATATTTTAAATTTATAGTGACTGGTGATGAAGTAAAAAAAGGAAAACCAGATCCTGATGTTTATCTTTATGCCGCTAAACGCATGGGAGTAAATCCTGAAGAATGTCTTGTCTATGAAGATTCTAAAAATGGCATTATATCGGCCTCAAGAGCCCATATGAAAGTCATTATGATACCGGATTTGATTGAGCCTGATGAAGAAGTTTTAGCGTATCGACCGGAAATATTTTCATCTCTAGATGAATCTATTTCATACCTTAACAGATTGCTTGATGATAAATGAAATTTCATTGATGATATGATATAATTAAAACGCTTTATTGATGAGCAAAAGATAACGAAAAATGATAATTATGTTTTTATTCTCGATAATTGTAAATAGGGAGTGATAAGGATGTTTAAAGAAGAAGAATTGCTTCGAAGTTCTTGGAATAAGATGGTTGAAATATTAGAAGACAAGTATCCATCATTAAAAAGTGATTTTGATGAATATATTATGGGCTTCTCATTTCCTAATGGTGATGATTACGCTATGTTATCATCAGTTGCCAAACATCCTAGGGTATTAAATAGATTCATTGCTGGCCTTGATATTCCTTCTGATTATCAACAAATGATGGAAACTTATTTAGATGTATCGTTATGTTTAGAAGTTCAAAAAATCCGGCAGTTTGATGATAAGGAAATGGAAGAATGTCAAAAAATATTAGCAATAGATCGGTTAATACCTTTATCTCCTCGTCAAAAAGATTTATCATACATTGGATGTACATTAGAAAATTTGTGTCATTCGCACTCATTAAAAGATTATCGTAATTATAAAAAATACTATTGTAATTTATTAGGACTATAGGAGAAAGATAATGGAACATAAAGTTGGATTTATTAGCTTAGGATGCGCTAAAAACCTTGTCGATAGCGAGCAACTGATGGGTATGCTTAAAGCATCGAAGGTCACACTTGTCACTGATCCTATTGATGCGGATACTATTATTATCAATACTTGTGGATTCATTGATTCATCTAAAGAAGAATCCATTGACACTATTTTAGAAATGGCTCAATATCATAAAAAACTAGTGGTAGTTGGGTGTCTAGCTGAACGTTATTTAGATGATTTAAAAGAAACATTGCCAGAAGTTGATTTGTTTGTACCAATTCGCGATTATGATAAACTACCATTATTATTGAATGAATTATGGAATGAAAAGGTAATTGACCATGAATTCTCTTATCGTCATCGCTTATTGACTTCGTTACCTTTTACAGCTTATTTACGAATATCTGAAGGATGTAATAATTGTTGTACTTATTGCGCAATACCGCTTATTCGAGGCTCATTTAGAAGTCGTCCTTTAGAAGAAATATTAAAAGAGGCACAAATCTTAAAAGATAAAGGCATTAAAGAAGTTGTAGTTATTTCTCAAGATACTACAAGGTATGGTAGCGATTTTTCAACATCAACAACGATTACGCATTTACTAAAAGAATTATTGAAAATTAAAGAATTTGAATATATTCGTTTGTTATATTTGTATCCTGATGAAATCGATGATGAATTATTGTATTTAATTAGAGATGAACCACGATTAACGCCATATTTTGATTTGCCCATTCAACATGCAAGTAATCATATATTATCAAGGATGCATCGTCGTGGTAATCAACAGTTTTTGCGTGATTTAATTCAAAACCGTATTCGTAAAATAGTACCTAACGCTATTATACGAACGACAATTATTGTCGGATTTCCTGGTGAAACAGACAAAGATTTTCAAGAACTTTTAGCATTTGTTAAAGAAATGCAATTTAATCATTTAGGGGCTTTTACTTATTCTCGAGAGGAAGGAACTGTATCTTATAATTATTCGCACCAAGTGAGCGAAAAAAAGAAAAAGGAACGTTATAATGAGTTGATGAAAATTCAAAAGGTTATTTCTTATCATAAGAACAAAGCGTTTATAGGAAAAGAAATGCGCGGAATAGTGATAGGTTATGATCAAAAGCATCATCGTTATTTATTAAGAAGTGGATGGAATGCCCCCGATGACATTGATGGTAAAATTTATTTTACCTCTTTAAAACAACATCAAATTGGTGATATAACCACAATTAAAATTATCAATTGTTTTGGATATGATTTAGAGGGAGTAGAAGAAATAATTTCGTAGAGAAAAGTTAAAAACGACATATATTAATATTAGGTGATATAGATATGTTGTTGTCTTCAAATAAATCTTTAAATAAAATTGAACAAAAGGTCTTTCGCTCAATTGCCTCTAAGCTTGCTCCTATCGATGAAGAAATCGCTACTGAGTACTTATTATGGCTTGATAAAAAGACAACTTATTTTCGTAATTCCATCAATAAAACAAGTTACGGAGCACAGCCTGATGAAATTAAAAGAGGCGATGTTGTGTGGGTTGAATTTGGTATTAATGTAGGTACGGAATTAAGTGATTATAAAACAAAGGGGCATTATGCGGTAGTGTGGGCTATTGATTTAGGGAATGTCGTCGTGATTCCTTTATCGAGCCGTGATTCTCCTGGAAGTGAAATGACTTTTGATATTGGGATTATTCCAGAATTGAATGACAACAATGAATTAACCCATAGTTATTTAAAACTTGACGCTATCCGTTCTATTTCTAAAAGAAGAGTGGCAAGACTATCAGGAAAAACGAATGGAAAAATTACTCTATCTGATGCGAATATTGCTCTCGTTGAGTCCGCTATTAAACTAGCATTTTTATCGTAATATTTTTCTTTTTTTTGCATGTTTAAAAAATATTTATTTAATAAAATATATACAGAAAAGCATTTATTAAATATATTAGTTAGTAAATTTTGAAAAATTGATCATTTATGAACAAAATAATT
>CAZJKC010000070.1:0-5381 GCA_964546565.1 uncultured Staphylococcaceae bacterium
GATATTATTTAATTAATCAATCGATTAATAATTTATTTATTGATTGAATATAATCAAATAGTATAGGAGGAGTATTTACTATTATGAATAAAAAAATAGGAATTTTAGGTCTTGTTTTAGCTACTAGTACTTATTTGGCGAGTTGTAATAATAACAATCAAAATACTAGTAGTAACGTTGATTCGGGAAGTGATATCCCAAGCTCTTTAACATCTGAGAATACTTCGGAAAAAAGTTTAACAATAGAAGAAGTATATACCTTATTGAAAACCACATATGACAATTTACTAAATGTTGAAAATTACACTAATGGCTTTACCGCTTCATATACTGAAGATTGCGAATATAAAATAGAAATTGATAATGAAAATGTTGATTTTGGAGAAGTGAATCCCGATGGCAGTGCTTGGACTGATGGTGAACAAGAAAGTTTCTTACAACAAATAAATGACACCATTTCGATGTATGGTAATAGTTTTCTTCATCGAAAAGAGCAAGTATCTTATGATTTAATCAATAATGTCGGTTATGACATATATTATTATTCGCAAGAAGAAAATGATTCTATTGAAAGCTCTGATGGTAATTACAATAAAGCTGAAACAGTAATTGCTAAAGATGGCGATAATAAATATATGTATATTAAAGAGATTAATAATTTTTGGGATCCAGCTTATACTGATTGTTATAAAATGTTAGTTGGCGATGATATTTATAAAGAAATGTTTTCTGGATATACAAATATTGTGACTGATTTAGATTATTATTTACTAGGAACAGTTGAAGAATATGTTGGTTCATTAAAAGAAGATTTTGTTGATTATGATATATGTTCTATAGAAGATGTTGTTGTCGAAGATTTATCTTTCGCTTTAGATGAAGATGTTTATTCTATAAGTGTAAAATTAAATTATACAGGAACATCCACAGATGCTTATGAGGATTGTACAATGGAATATTTTATTTCATTTGTGCCTAATGAATACCTTAATTATCAAGTGGTCACTAATGATAAATGGAAAGATTCTATGGATATATGTCCCGATAATGATCAATCAGGTGTTATACCTTACTTTACAAAGGAAAAAACAAAAATCAATTTACAATTCACTATGGAGTATGAATCTGAAAATTGTCCAACAATAGATGCTGATGATACATATGAAGATATGGGAAATTATCGCATTGAAGTTGATTATTATATCGATGGCAATTATCTTTTCAATTCATCAAGTTATTTAGAATGGGGCACAGAAGTCACACAACTTAAATTAAAAGGCGCAGATCAATGGTTTAAAGAAGATATGCAATGGTATTTAGATCCCGAATGCACTATCCCATTTACCGAAGAAACTTGGCCATGTTATTCTTTTGATTTATATACCAGTGTTGATTCTATAAATGAAGATTATGCTTTGGTAGGTCATTATAATTTCTCAGATGATGAAGAATATCAAGAAAGTCTAAATGATGAATACTTTGATTACTACTATGATATATTTGAAGTTTCAGGGGAAAGAAATTTTGTTTCTTATTCCTATGCTTATCTTAATGGTGAACGTATTGAAAATGATGTCCCTATTGTTTTCACTAGTGGCATAGTTAATTACATTGCTTTTATTGATTAATAATTATCCTTTTGTTGATATTACTTTTTTACAATATAAGAGATGAATAAAAAAATGAAAAATACCGGTACAGTATCGGTATTTTTTATTACTTATTTTATTTTTTTACATATCGTATAGAAATGATATGAATTATTATTGCCGAACTTAGTCCTTGTATAATATTAAGAGGTAAATTATATATCGAAATTGAGAAGTTAAAATAAATCAAATCAGGAATCATATATAATATAGCCATCATTATACCGCAAAGATAAAATGATAAGAAACGCCACTTCTGTGGCATTTTATTATATAGTAAGCCACATAAGAAGCCTTCGATTCCTTTTATTACCATCGTAAAGGGAGCATAGCTTATATAACCTAGTGTTATATCGGATATTAATCCTCCTAAACATCCAACTATTAATCCGCTTGTTGGTCCTAATGAAATACTGATAAAAAATATTATTGCGTCACTGAAATTTAAATATCCTGCCCCATTAGGAAGTGGAATAGACAAAAGAGTGGTTACAATTACAAGAATAGCAATTGCTAAAGCATGCATGGAAAGTAAAATAATCTTATTTTTTTTCATCGTTAATTAGTTCTCCTATTTCCTTTTCATTATAGACAATAATGCCATTTTCAGTTAATAATTTAGCTGTTATTCCTTGTCCATTTATTAATATTTTATGAAAGCTACCATCATAAATATGATGAGAACCACAAGAAGGACTTTTTTCTTTTAATATAGCTTTTTTGATTCCATATTTTTTAGCGATTGCTAAAGCATTTTCGGCTCCTTTTATAAAATAACAGGTTACATCTTCCCCTCGATTATTGATAACCTTTGTGCCTTGAATTTCACTTGGATAGCGAGGTGTGGAAAGACCGCCACCGACTTCAGGACAAATAAGGACAATTTCAAAATGTTTCTTTAATAATTCAATATCGCTACAGTAATTATCTTGACCATCGTAGCGACATGATTTTCCGTATAAACATGCACTTAAAAGTATTTTTTCCATTCGTTATCACCACTTTTTTAATTTTAATAATTACTTATAAAAAGTAAAGAAAAAAAGTTAATAATTATTTATTTCATATAATGTTAATATTAATGTATTTTATTTATGTTTTTTTTTATAAGCAATGTTATCATATTTTTAAGGAAGGTATTAATATGAAAAACAATCGAAAATTAGTTCTCTTTAATATGATTACATTACTCCTTTTAGGTGCCTGTAGCGGTGATGAGCCGATAATGTCATCTAGCAATAGTTATGAAGATAATTTATCTAGCGAACCATCGCTAACTCCTAGTATCGAAGATTCATCATCGGTTTATGTTGATGATGGCAGTGTCGATGTTATCTTTTTAGCAGGGCAATCAAATGCCGAAGGCAATACTTGGGTATCATGTTTGGAAGATAACATTGAAAAAGGAAAATTAAGTCAAGAACAATTTGATTATTATACGGATGAAATGACCACTAAAATTAAGTTTAGTGTTTGGGATAGACGAAATTATTCTGATGAATTCACAAACGTTAAACTAGGACAAGGCTTAACTAAAGGATATTTTGGGCCTGAAATTGGTATGGCTGAAGTTTTTGATCAACAAGAAAATAGACGTGAAATAATCATTGTTAAATTTGCAAAAGGTGCGACAAGTTTATATAGTGATTGGCGTTCAACATCTTCAGTTGATGATAATCATTATGTTGGAAAATTATATGATGATTTTGTTGATTATGCTTACGTTGCTTTAGATGAATTAGTAGAAATGGGATATAAGCCGCATGCGCGCGCATTATGTTGGATGCAAGGAGAAGCCGATTCTTTAGATACAACATATTCTGGTGTATATAAAGAGCTTGAAAAGAATCTTGTAAATGATGTCCAAGATTATTTATCAGATTACATTTATGAAGATGAAGGCTTTCATTTTGTTGATGCCTTGATATCTACTTATGAGGGATGGAAATTCCGTAACTCCATTAATAAAAGTAAAACCGAAAATGCCGAGGAAAATGAAAATTTTCATATTGTCGATACCTCCGATTTGACTTATGCTTTAGAACCATCAATTACTAATGCTGATTATTATCATTTTGATTCATTGTCGATGCTTGAATTAGGACGAAGATTTGCTAATACCGTTCTTGAAATTCTTTAATTACTTTAATGTCCCTTGAAAATGTGATTCAAGGGATTTTTTTATTTATGCCGTTTTGATGACGCCTTTTTTATGTTAAGATAGCATTGCATAAAAAACATTCTTTATAAATATAAGAAGTAGTATTATAAAAAAGAAAGAGGGGATGTAAATGAAACCACATGTTGAGGAAGTTAATTATTGTTTTCATAATCATTCATTAAAAGTAATTATTACTCGAAAAGCCAAAAAAAGACTTTCATACCGTGCTCAAAGTGGTGTTTTATTAGTATCATCGCCCTTTATGATATCCACGCAAACTATTTTAGAAGGAATTGACCAATTACCTAATTCCTTTATTAATAAATTGTTTCAAGATGCCGATATCGGCGAAGATTATATATACTTATTAGGTGTTAAGCATCGTCTCGTACCGGTTGGTATTGAAAATCGTTTACCTGGCGATATATCATTTAAAAATCAAGAAGATTTGCAAAAAAGATTAAAATCATTCGCTAAAGAAATAATTACTGAGCGCGTAAGATATTACGAAGGAATCATGAATATTGATCAACCTTATAAAATTCGCATTCAAAATGTTCATACTCGATATGGATCTAATTCGCGCAAAACACATTCATTACTTTTTGCTTTAGTGCTAATTCATTATCCAAAATCGGTTATAGATGCTGTGGTAGTTCATGAATTGGCTCATCATTATTTTTTTGATCATTCTCGTGATTTTTATAATTTGGTTTGCAAATACTATCCTAATTATTATCAAGAAATAAAAAGATTAAAAGGAGGTCATCAGTAAATGATTCATTATATTACTAGCAAAGCCAATCAACGTATTAAAGATTTGATGCGTTTAAAAGATAATAAAACAAGAAATGAAAAAGGTCTTTTTATTATTGAAGGATATCATTTATTAGAAGTGGCCTTAAAACATCAGCAAGTTGATATAATTGTTGCGGATCACCCTTTTAATGATATTGATGAGCAAATAGAGCAAATTATTGTTAGTAAAGAAATTGTCCAAAAACTATCATCACAAGTCAATTCTCAAGGAGTTCTAGCTATATGCCACTATCCCAAAGAGAATAAGTATTTTGGGAAGCGAGTGTTATATCTAGAAGCGATTAATGATCCTGGGAATGTGGGGACTATTTTACGCATTGCTGCAGCTTTTGGGTTTTCCAATGTTGTTTTAGCGGATAATTGTTGTTCACCTTATAATGAAAAAGCTATTAATGCTTCGCAAGGTGCTTTATTTGAGGTTAATATTGTACAAGGTAATCGTGAATTATTAAAAAACTTAAAAAAACAAGGTTATCAAGTAGTAGCGACCGATGTACATCATGGCGTTGCATTATCTAAAGCACAATTTCAGGAAAAATGTGTTGTTATTTTAGGTAATGAGGCGCGTGGAGTTACTTTTGAAACTTTTGAATTGTCGTCATTGCGTGTGACGATTCCAATGCAAAATATAGAATCTTTAAATGTTGCTGTTGCTGCGGGAATTATTTGCTATCAGATAGTTAATGGGTAATAAAAAAAGGGGCTGTTAAGAAACTATAAAAGTTTCTGGCCTCTTTTTTTATACTTGTATT
>CAZJKC010000071.1:0-5269 GCA_964546565.1 uncultured Staphylococcaceae bacterium
TTTTTAAAAGTTTTTAAATAAATCAAATGGCTCATTTTTTTCATTAATGTGTTTTAAGACTGTTTGATAGTTGTTAAAGTTCATTTTAACACAATGATTTAAAGCTTCTAAGCCATATTTTTCATAAAAAGAGATAGCAAAATTATTAACTTTATCACTCGCACCATATGGAATAATTAAATTATAATTTTTCCCCATTTCTTGCATAGCTAATATGAAACGATAACGAGCAATACATGACGCAATCGCGATAGCGGGATAATGACTTTCCCCTTTCGTTTGGAAAGTAATATTTTTTATCACATGTTTATTAGCGGTTAAGTAACGATAATACAATTCTTCTGGGCAAAATTGATCAATATAGATTTCATTATTATTTCCCACTTTGTTGATGACATTATAAATCGCTTCATTGTGAACCCATGCTTTTATGCTATTCATATTGAAACCATTATGAATCATTTCGTTATATTTATCGTTATTACAAACGAGAAGAGAATAAGTAAAATATTTCACAAGAATAGGACCTAATTTGCATATTTGTTCATCCGTAAAATTCTTAGAGTCCCCGATTTTTAATTGTTGATAAAGGTCGTAATTTTCTTTTTTAAAATGGACAGCACATACAACAACGGGACCAAAGAAATCACCAGTTCCGACTTCATCAGAACCAATTTGATTTTCAATTGATAATAAATCAACATTGACCTTTTTCTTGGCTTCGTTTAATTTCGCATTAGGATCATAATGTTGAGCAATAGATAGAATATCTTCACCTTCAAAGACAATCGAGATTTTCGATGCTGATTGGTATCCGGTTATAATAAATAAGGGCGCATTAATACGAAAAATTTCATATTCCCCGCTAACAGATACTAAATAACTTTGATAATCATTTTTTATTTGTTTTACTAAATCATCGTTTCCTTTTATGGTTACATATTGTCGCATTTTCATCACCTTTTAATATTTTAGCATCATTATTACCATGTTCCAATATGTATTTTTTGTATAATTTATGGTACCATATTGACGTACATTGTTATATTTTTTTGATAACTTCTGATGCTATTATTAGCAAGAAAGGATGTGAAAGTCAGGAATCAACTTCTGACTATAAAATGAAAGATATTCGTGAAACTTGTTCATTTCAACAATTAATTGATATTTTATTAACAAAATCGAAAACAGAAATTGGCAAAATGAAAATCAATGATTTGCATCCTTTTGATGATCGTTATTTTTTAAAGCAATCCTTAGCCATTTTAGAAGAAATGCAACATTTTTATAACGCATATGGCCTCATGCCTTTTACGTCATCAAGTCATTTGCAACCTCTTTTTGATTTTGCATTAAAAGGAGGTATTCTTACCCCACGTGATTTTTCTTTAATCGCTAATGACATTGAAAATGTCACTAAAATTCTTAGTTTTATTAAACATGCGGAAGGCGCTTATCCTTTAATAAAAGAATTAATTCGTGATTTTCAAGATGAGACCCCTCTTTTAAAAATAATTCATAAAGTAATAAGTCCGACACTAGCCATTTATGATGATGCTAGTTCGCAATTGAAGGCAATTCGTCATAAAATACAAAAGGCCGAAAATGATTTAAAAAGTCATATTAATTCTTTAGCAAATCAATATCATGAATGTTTAACAGATAAGACCATCACAATACGAAATGGTCATTATGTCTTACCAGTAAAAATTAGTGATAAAGGACAAGTTAATGGTATCGTTCATGATGTTTCTTCAACGGGGATGACCGTTTTTATTGAGCCATCAGTAATTGTTGAACAAAATAATCTTTTATTATTATTGCATCAACAAGAAGAAGATGAAATTAAAGAAATTCTTACGCAACTGACAAAAATCATTTTAAATGATGAACGCATTTTAACACGTAATAATGAATTAATCGGTGAACTTGATTTTATTCAAGCAAAAGCCATTTATGCTTCCGAGACGGAATCATATGTCGGTCAAGTTTCGGATAAGCCCTTAATTGATATTAAAGGAGCGCGTCATCCTTTTATAGAACGTAAAAAAGTTGTCGCTAACGACTTTTATTTAGATGATGAGCATCGTATTTTGATTCTTAGCGGGCCTAATGCTGGCGGTAAAACAGTAGCGATGAAGTGCGTGGCTCTTTTATGTTACATGCAACAATGCGGCCTTGCTTTACCGACTAGTTGTCCTAGTAATATTTCGATGTTTGATAATTATTTATGTGATATTGGTGACCAACAATCATTAAATGATGATCTATCCACTTTTTCAGGTCATATGGAAGCCTTAAAACAAATCTTATTTTTAAGTAATGCCCATTCTTTAATTCTTATTGATGAAATTGGTACTGGCACCGATCCTCATGAAGGCGCCGCTTTAGCGGTCGCTATAATCGAAGAGTTTTTAAAAAACAAATCTTTTGCTTTAGTATCATCTCATTTTTCAAGCGTCAAAGAATATGCGATGTTACAGGAGAATATTCTTTTAGGTTCAATGCTTTTTGATGAAGAAAAATTATTGCCATTATATAAATTACGGATTGGTATTCCGGGGAAATCCTATGCCTTACAAGTTGCTAAGCAACATGGAATAAGTGAAAAGATTATCATACGCGCTCAGGAATTATTAAAAGAACAACAAGATAATGTTATTTCACAAAAACTTGATAAATTAGAATCGTTAATCAATGAACAAGAGAGAATGAGACAAGATCTTCATAAACGGGCAGAAAAAATAGAGCATGATGAAGAAGAAATTCAAGCCTTTTATCGTGATATCGAACATAAAAAAGAACATATTAACGAGCAATTTAATCGTGATAAAGTTCAAAAATTAGAAGCCTTACAGCAATTAATTGATGAGACTTTAGAAGTATTAAAGAATAAAGATTTAAAGTATCATGAAGCCGTTAAAGTAAAAAAACGGATTGATGATTTATTATTAGAGGATCAAGTAATAGAAGAAGAGCAAGATTCTTCTAATATAAATATTGATGATTATGTTCTTATTTCCGATAATGGCATAAGTGGAAAGATAATCCGTCTTCGCGGTACGCAAGTTACCCTTATTACCAGTGAAGGTTTAACGGTACAAACAAAGCTTAATCGTGTTAAAAAAATTAAAAAACCTAGTCAGAAAGGTATAAAAAAAGCCTCTTATGTGGAACCGATAATTAGTCCAACCGTGAAAACGGAATTAAATGTCATTGGCTTACATGTTGAAGAGGCATTAGAAGAAGTTGAAAAGTATTTGGATAATGCCCGTCTTCGTCATTTAAAAATGGTTCGTATTATTCATGGCTCTGGAACAGGAGCGTTACGAACCGCTATTCAAGAATATTTAAAGAAACAATCATTTGTCGAAAGTTATCGTCTCGGAAATGGAAACGAGGGTGGTGTCGGAGCCACTATGGTGTATTTAAAATGAATAAGAGATTAAAAGAAGAGATTGATTTATTGCCATCATCACCAGGTGTTTATCTTATGCATAATGCCTTAGATAAGATTATTTATGTGGGAAAAGCGAAGAATTTAAAAAATCGTGTTTCTCAGTATTTTCTTACTCCACAAAAAGGTAAAGTGCGACGCATGGTCAGTGAAGTGTCTTATTTTGAAACTATTCAAACATCGAGTGAAAAAGAAGCCCTTCTTTTAGAAATTAATCTCATTCGTCAACATTACCCGCCGTATAATATTCTCTTAAAAGATGGAAAATCATATCCATATATTGCGCTTTATAAAGAGAAAGATCCTTATCTTCGTATTATGTATAAAGATACCGATCCGCGTTATCATTATTATGGCCCTTTCCCGAATTCAGGAGCGTGTTATGAAGTTATTAATCTTTTAAATTCTTTATTTCCTTTACGAAAATGCAAGACGATTCCGACGTCACCATGTCTTTATTATCATATCGGCCAATGTTTAGCGCCTTGTATTCAAGAAATACCTAATGAAACTTATCTTCCTTTAGTAAAGGAAATAGAAAACTTTTTAAACGGAAATGATACGAAAAAAAGACAAGAAATAGTTGCTTTAATGAAAATGGAAGCAGAGAAATTAAACTTTGAAAAGGCGAATGAATATAAAAAATTAGTGGAAGCTATCGATCATTGTGTCGCTCCGCAACGTGTACATAGTCAAGATAAAATCAATCGAGATGTCTTTGCTATTTCGACCCGTGATGGTTATCTTGCTTTAGCGATTCTCCTTTATCGAAAAGGAAAATTACTAGGGAAAGATCTTTTTATCGCCGAATTATTTGATGATATAGCTGAACAAGTTAGTAATATGATTGGTCAATATTATATTAATCATCCCTTACCAAAAGAAATAATTGTCTCTATTCAAGAAATCGCTCCTCTTTTAGCAATGGCTTTAAATGTCAAAACTTATACTCCTAAAAAAGGAAATAAATTAGAAATGGTCGATTTGGCTTTAAAGAATGCCAAAGCGGGCTTAGATGAGCATTTCTTAACAGCACGCTTAGAAGATGATAATTTAGCATTACTTGAACAATTAGCGGATATTCTATCAATTGATATTCCTTATCGCATTGAATTATTTGATAATTCGCATATTCAGGGAAGTGATTCCATAGGAGCGATGGTCTGCTTTATAAATGGTCAAAAAGCTAAAAAAATGTATCGAAAATATAATATTGAACATGATGAAAAACGTGATGATTATGCTTCAATGTATGAAGTAGTTTATCGCCGTTATCGACGATTATTAGAAGAGAATCAGGCCTTTCCTGATTTAATCATTGTTGATGGAGGACTAGGTCAAATTAATGCTGCTAAAAAAGCTCTCGATGATTTAAATGTTCATATTTCTTTAGTGGGCTTATATAAAAATGATAAACATCAAACAGAGGGCTTGATGAATGAAGATGGCGAAGTATTTCCGATCAAACAAAATTCACCATTATTTTTCTTATTGATGAGAATGCAAGATGAAGTCCATCGTTACGCTATTAAATTTCACCATGAAAAACGTTCACGGAGTTTAGTAAGTTCTCTTTTTGATAATATTAAAGGTCTTGGTCATAAACGTAAACAATTATTATTTACCCGTTATCCGACGTTAGAGGATATGAAAAATGCATCTTTAGAAGAGCTAAGTCAAATTATACCTTTAGATGTCGCTAAAAGAGTATTTGATGTATTGCATGATAATAGTAAAAAATAGCCTTTAAATAAAGGCTATAAAGAGATTTCATTCATACGAATTAACTCAATAACCGCTTGCGCTCGACCG
>CAZJKC010000072.1:0-5246 GCA_964546565.1 uncultured Staphylococcaceae bacterium
TATAGATTAGCACATAAAATGATGCTAATAATTGCAGAATAATTAACGAAATATTAAAAAAACAAGAAATTACACAAAACATTCTAATTGCAATACTCTTTTTAGTTTATTATTTAACGCTAAAGCCATTTTTTCTCTATCCTTTTAAAAAAATAGAGGGTTTGAATGTTCTTTTGAGCAATCAAATCCTCTAAGTTATCTAACAGGATTATGCTTATCTTTATTTAGTTATTTTTCAAATACGCCACTTTCAATAATCTTATATAAAGAAGTTATAGAGGTTTCATAACTTGTTCCGTCAAACAAAACTTTTTGTGTAATTTCTTCATAGTCTTTATAATAAATTCTTTCATCAATTATTTGCTCTAAGATACTTGGAATATCGAACTTGTCTTGTGCGGTATAACAACGCTCGTGTTTTTTTCTATCCTCTCTGACTTCCTTTACAAGTGCTTTCAAATTGTCATCAAGAACAACAATACTCAAAAGTTTGTATAGGTCATAAATGTGTCTTGAATACCCATTAATATTGTTTGAAACCGCATAATCACAAAGGGCAAACACTTTGTCAACCAAAGTTCTATCAAGAGTCTGCACACGGATTTCAAATGGTTTCATTTCATATTCTTCAATAGCCGTCTCGTCTCCGATTTCTTTCCAAAAGTCATAAATCATTGACGTAGCCTCTTTGATTTCATCGGGATAGGCTTTTACCATAAACACGGTTTCAACCAAAAGATACTGTTTTATGCCTGCTTCTTTAAAGTGAATCGGGTACTTGATTTCATATCGGTTATAATCTCTGCGACTGCGTATGTCTGCCTCATTTATCAATTCAAGTCCAAGCTCATTGCAAATCTCGATAATCTCGTATTTGAGATTCCTTTTCTTTCTTTGTGTTTGATTTTCGGAGTCAAGCGTTATGTCAATATCCTCGGAAAATCTATTGATTATCTTATAACACTTAGAAAGTGATGTCCCACCCTTAAAAAGCAAGTACGGAACTCTCTTTGAAAGAGCTTCTAAAAACATTGTTACATAATAGTCTTTCTCAATGATAGCGGGAGAAATATTTAATCTATCACCGAGTACCAACAAAGTATCATAGAATTCTCGTGGATTCTTATGCAAATTCATTTATAATTCCACTCTCCATAATATTTCTTATTGTTTTAGACGGAAAGGCACCGGCAAGAGCATACACATCTTTCGCCTTAATTGCGCGGTCTTTAATAAACCCGACTATCTCTCTTTGTACTGAGGTATCATCAAAATATTTTCTCATATCCATATTACTAAATAATTCAAGGATAGTATAAGCATCTACATTATCTCTCGTTATAGGAAAACGAGATTTGCGAAGAATAATACTGCGATTTTTAATCTTTATTTTTCGCATCCACATTGTTTCATTGTTTGTCACAACTTCGATTACAGTCGGTACTTGATACGTCAACATAAAATTCTGTTGCATTTGTAAACCGCCATATATCCCAAAAACATCACCTTTATCTGAAAGATACTTTTTCTTTATAACTTGTTCAACCGATATAAGAGACTTTCCATAACGAGTTTCGGTTGGAATATAGTAAACACCTCTATCAAACTTGATAAGCATTTGTTCTTGTTCTACTATCTTCAAAAGTTGAAAAACACGAGGGCGAGAGTATTCGCTCATTTCCTCCAAAATTTCACTTGTGAATATCGGTTGATTTACACCGAATTTACTTTTTAATCTTTCAACCACTAAACTCACCTCCATTAAATAATATACTCGATTTATTCAAAAGTATACTTATTTAAAGTTTTTTTCTTTATCTAAGTATAGTTTACTCAACAATAACGTGTTTATCAATAGTTTTGATAAGTTTGACAGTAGTTTTTACGGATTTTGCATAAACGTTTTTACATTGAACATTCATTTTTTAAGATAATTCTACCATCTTCGATATTAAAAAAAGTTAAACACTTATTGATCACTAGTGTTTATTAATAATTTTGTAAGTCGCCATTATCGTTATTTATGAATATAAAATATTAAGTCATTTTTTTACAAATTGATTGACTTATAAAAAAACAGTTTAATTTTATTTGAAATATCGCTCATCAAATTGTCAAAATATTGCTCAATTATATAACAAAAAAATGCTCACTATTGTTGTTAAAAACTATTTTCGTTGATATAACAATAAAAGTATCTAAGTTTCTGATTCCATACTATTAAAGGATATTTTAGAGCAAGATAATGAATCAATGAGTAGAAACACGATTGCCAAATATCTTGAAATTTTAAATAGAATGTTTTTATTTAATAATCAATCTCCTTTTTCGCCAAACATTCGTTCATCACTAAGAGTTAAGCAAAAAGAAAAAAGACATTTCTCCGACCCCGCTATGGCATGTGCATTATTGAACTTAACACCATCAAAATTACTTAATGACTTAAATACATTTGGCTTTTTATTTGAAGCATTAGTTGAACGAGACCTTGCTATTTATGCACAATCATTTGGAGCAAAACTATTCCATTATCAAGACTATAAGAACAATGAGATTGATGCCGTTATTGAACTCGAAAATGGTGAGTGGTGTGCATTCGAAATAAAACTTGGCGCCAAAAAAATTGACGATGGTGCTAAAAATCTTATTAAAGTTTGTAAAGATATCATCGATAATGGAGGTAAGGCGCCTAATATAATGTGCGTAATATGTGGTTTATCAAATGCTGCTTATCAAAGATCTGATGGTGTTTATGTAGTGCCTATAACTGCACTTAAGAATTGATTCTAAAGATAATTAATACTTATTTTGCAATTATTAGCTTCATTTAATGTGCTAATTTATACTATCTTTTGACAAAAAAATAGAGGTTTAGACTGTTCTTCTAAACTGTCAACCCTCTAAATTATCCAACGGATTATGATTACCTTTATTTAATTATCTATTTCAAACACGCCGCTTGCAATAATCGTTTCCAATGCTTTTATGGCTTCTTCATACGGCACATACTTGAACATCATTTTTTTTGTTATCGTCTCATAATCTTCTCTATAAATGTCCGATTTCACAATTTTAGCAAGAATTTGAGGAACATTTGCACCGTCTTGTGCAGAGTAGCAAAGTGCATGTAGTTTTCTTTCAGCGCGAACATTTTTGATTAACTCTTTCAGGTTTCCATCAAGGCTTACTTCAGTAAGCAAACGTGATAAATCGTAAATATGTCTAGAATTTCTTTTTATTCTCTCTTGGATAACATAATCACAAACGGCGAATACCTTATCAATCAATGTTCTATCAAGTGCTTGGACCCGAATTTCAAATGGTTGCAATTCATATTTTTCAATAGCTGTTTTATTACCTATTTCTAGTAAATAATCATAAATTATTGAAGTTGCAGGTCTCAACTCACTCGGATATGCTTTCGTTATATATGTTGTTTCAACTAATAACAGAGGTTTTACGCTTATAGACAAGTGTTGCATCGGATATTCAATTTTATAGCAATTATAATCTCGTCTGCTTCTTATCTCATCAAAGTTTGTCAAGCGCAACCCAAGCGCTTCACAAGCTTCTACAAGCTCGGCTTTTAACTGCTTTTTATGTTTTTGTGTTTGATAATTTTCGTCCAATGTCAAATCTATATCTTCGGAAAATCTATCAATTATTTTGTAACATTTTGAAAGTGATGTACCACCCTTGAATAAAAGGCCCGGAACTCTTGTGATCAATTCTTTCAAAAACAAGGTTACAAAATAATCCTTTTCAATAAGGGCCGGGTCCATACTATAATGGTCACTCACTAATTTAATCAATTTTTTAAAAGATTCTTTACTGTTGTGCAATTTCATATAATACTCCACTAGTTGCTAAGTTTTTCATTGTTCTTGCAGGAAAAGAACTTGCCATACTATAAATCATTCCGCTAGTGATATGGTTTTCCTTAATATAACGGCTTATACATTCTCTTACCATTGAATTTTCTTTATATTGTTTCACATCAATACCATTAAATAATTCCATAAGAGTATAAACAGCTTCATTTTCATTTGTAATCAGCAAACGTGATTTACGTAAAATAACTTTGCGCCCTCTGATTTCTATTTCCCTAACATCTCTTGACTCTTTGTTTGTAATGACTTCAATCGTATTGGGGACTTGATAACTCAACAAGAAATTCAAGTCAATAACATATTTTCCATAGATACCGAATGTTTCTCCGTTATCACTGATATATTTTCGGTTTACGACATCATTTACTGTTATTACAGAACGTCCAAACTCTGTTTCAGTAGGCAAATAATATATACCTGTATCAAAACGCACAAGCGTTTCTTTTTTAATAGCTTCGTCAATTAACTGGTATACTCTTTGACGAGAATAGTCTTTCATACACTCAAAAATATCTTCTGTAAAAATTGGCTTGTCGTATCCAAAACGCTTTTCTAATCTACATACTAGCATTTGAACATACCTCCATCTCATAGCATAGACAGTTTTGAAGATTAATTCTTAAAACTTCACTATTATTATATTCGCAAAAAAACGTTTCATCAACAAATTAGATAATTTTTAAAATGTTTTTTTAGTGAAAACGATTCTTATATAAAAATTACTATTTGCATTTAGATTGAAACATTATAAAAGATAACTATTTAAGTATTTTTGTTCTATATTGCAATGTACATATTCATTTCATTTAAAGATAATATTTATTATAAATAAGAGCGCCGTCCAATCTAAATCGCGCATCTTTCTATAGTTAAGCCATAAAAACAATAGATTATATTTTTTTAAATCCACTTTATTTTACACATCATACCGCTATCATAATAATAATTTTTGATTCATTATAGTGACTTCTTATGATATTCTTCTTAGCATAAAAGTGACGTTTAAGTAGTTAAACTATTATATATAATCTAGTTTTATACATTTTGTCGAGACTTAATATAAAGATCAATATCATTGATGATATATTTTACACCCGTTGTATGCAATACCTCATAAAAATCTTTGATATATTCACATATTGAATACTTATTGAATAAGTCCATAACATCCGGACCCGTCATTCCTTTTTGGTTTTTATATTCTTCAACACAAAGTACCATAAATGGTAATTCTTTTTGCATCGCTTGAAAATAAAAAAAGATTCTCAAATTAATTGAGTCTCTCTTAATAATTTATTTTCTTTATTTCCTTAATTATTTTGCAATTATTAGTTTCATTTAATGTGCTAATCTATA
>CAZJKC010000073.1:0-3064 GCA_964546565.1 uncultured Staphylococcaceae bacterium
TTGAAAGTGCGGATGAATACTGTGAGAAAGTCCTTGATATCGATCCTGAAAATGTTGATGCCTATATTTATAAAACGATGGTTGATTGCGAGGTGAATTTAGAAAGCGATATTCCCTTAATAGATGCTCCACTTGATAAGATACCATCATTTAAAAATGCATTAAAATTTTCTAAAGGCGAAGCTCATGAAAGATTAGAAGATTATTTGAAAATGCAAATAGTTAAAAAAAATGAAAAAGTTTCTTCAATGCTAGAGGAAGCATGGTCTTGTATACAAAGAGAAAAATGGCAAGACGCTAATAAATATTGTGAGAAAGTCCTTGATATCGATCCTGAAAATGTCGATGCTTATATTTATAAAACGATGGTTGATTATGAGGTGAATTTAGAAAGCGATATACCCTTAATAGAAGATCCGCTTGATAAGATACCATCATTTAAGAAAGCATTACGATTTGCTAAAGGTGAAGCTCTTATAAAAATAAGAAAATATATAGAACAACAAATTGAAGAAAAGAAGAAAAAAGGAATTTCAATGCTAGAGGAAGCATGGTCTTGTATACAAGGAGAAAAATGGCAAGCCGCTATTAAGATTTGTGATGAAATTTTAAGAGAATATCCAAGAGAATACGATGCTCTTTTTTTAAAATTCCTAGCTCAATGTGAAGTAAGTAATGAAAGTGAACTTTATTTAATAAAAACACCATTAAAAAAAATTCATTTATATCAAAAATTATTCTCTTGTGCAGATGAAGAAAAACGAAGTAAGTTACTTCATTATGAAGAAATGCAAAAAAATGCATTTGAAAATGAAAAGAAATCTTTGATTGAAGAGTTGGATGAATTATTAAGATATAGTGAGTGGAACAAAATTAAGCAAAAATGTGAACGCCTTTTAGAATTAGATTCTCATAATTATAAAGCTTATCTTTACTTATTATTTGTACAATGTGAGATAAAGCAAATCGGTGAATTGGCTATAGTAGATACTCCATTAAAAAAAATCGAATTATATCGTAAGGCTTATTCATGCGCAGATGAAAGCGAAAAAGAAAGGCTTGAAAGTTGCGAAAAAAAGCAAACACAATTATTTACATATGAAAAGAGCATTCAAGAATTTAAAACGAAAAAAGATAAAATTGAGAAATCTATTAAAAGTAATGAAGCGAATATTGAATATAGATCCGCTACTGAAACGACAAGAAAGAAATATGCTATTAGTTTCGTATTAGGAACTATATGTATCGCGTTGTTTATAGTGTCATTAATTGGTTTAGTCGCTATGTCATCAAATAATGATTTTGTATCTATGTTTACATTTTTTATGCAAATATCAATTATAACTTTTTCAATTTGTAGTTGTGTTTTAAATACGTTGTTTTATCACAAATGGTATGTAACATTGGTTATTTGTTTATTTATAATTGGTATTTATCCATTGATTATATATATAAAATATCTATCAAAATATGTTAAAAGTCGAAGGATACAACGTGATTTTAACGCTTATGTTAGTGAGTGTGAAGATGAAATAGCACAATTAAATAAGAGTATAAACGCTACTGAAATTAACATAAAAGATTTATATCTTCAAATTAAAAGAATATAGCATTAAAAAAAACTTATTAATTTAGGAGGATAATTATATGAAAAAGAATAATATATTATTTATTTGTTTAACATTTTTAACGTTAACAAGTTGTAGTTTTGGCATAGATTCATCAAATGAAAATGTTACAACATATGTTCAAAGTAGTAGTTCATCGGTGGAGACTGTATCAACATTACAATCGATTGAAATAAAAGCCAATAAAAAAAGTTTTAAAACAAAGGAGACAGTCAATTTCACTTTAACTTATTATGGCACAAATTCGAATGAACCTTATAATTTCAATTATCCATATATTTATTATAATGGAGAAGTTATTAATAATGGATGTTTAGAATGGTTTTATGAATATAATGGTGGACAAGCCATTCAGTTTCAAAAACAAAAAACTGTTAGTAGTGCTTCTTTTGAATTAACGGAAAAAGGGGATTATATTTTTTGGGCGAAATATTGTGATCATAGTTCTCATAGCGACACGAAAGGCGATATAGTCTCTAATAGAATTATAGTTAGTGTTGATTTATGTGAAGAGGATAAGCAGATGTTTAAATATGAAGTGCAAACAGATGGCACTATTAATATTTCCGCTGGTCCGATGGTAAAATATGAAAAAGATATTATAATTCCAAATGAAATTGATGGATATAAAGTTAATGGTATAGTGGCTAGTGGATTTAAAAATTATACTAATATTAATAGTGTAAAAATAAGCTATGGCTTAGAAAAAATCGGAGCATCAGCTTTTAATGGCTGCACATCATTAAGATACGTTGTAATACCAAGTTCAGTTAATACAATTGGTTCTAATGCGTTTAAAAATTGTAATAGTGAATTATATGGCTTTTTTGAAACGTCGGATATCTCAAGTATTAGTGGATATAGTAAGTACACTTCTGATAGCGATGCTTTTAATAATGAATTTAAACATTATTATGTAGGCAGTAAAGACTATATTTTAACTGATGATGGATTTGAATATGCGGTGTTTAATGACTCAACGTTAGGAGTAATTGCGTATAAAGGAAGTAAAAGAGATATTGAAATACCAAGTAAAGTTAATGATATGGTTGTCACAGGTATAAGAGCTTATGCTTTTAACAATAGTGGCATAACTAGTGTGAAAATTCCTAATACAATTACAAAGATTTACTCTTATGCTTTTCAAGGCTGTAGTTCTTTAAAAAATATAAATATTCCTACAAGTTGTAATGAAATATGTTCATATGCTTTTCAAAATTGTACTTCATTAACAACCATTGATATTCCTTCTGAATGCACTAAAATAGGCGCAAGTGCCTTTCAAGGTTGTACCGGCTTTACAAGTATTAAGTTTAATTATGGCTTAGAAACGATTGGAGCATCAGCTTTTAGAGATTGCACATCATTAAGATACGTTGTGATACCAAGTTCAGTTAATACAATTGGTTCTAATGCGTTTAAAAATTGTAATAGTG
>CAZJKC010000073.1:3164-4718 GCA_964546565.1 uncultured Staphylococcaceae bacterium
TGGATATAGTAAGTACACTTCTGATAGCGATGCTTTTAATAATGAATTTAAACATATTTATACGAAAGCATATGATTATTCTATAAAAAACAACATCATCTATGTTAAGAATTCATCATTGCAATGGGGAGTAGTTGACTATACCATTCCGGATACAAATGTTGTACTTGAAGATACAATTGATGATCAAGAAGTTACATTTGTTTTAAAAAAAGCATTTTATGAAAATAGTAGATTAGAGACTATTATTTTAGGAAACAATATTAAAACTATAAATGAAAATGCTTTTAATGGATGTTTAGGCTTAAAATGGATTGTAATTCCGGCATCTATATCTACTATAGAAAGCAATGCCTTTACAAATTGTAGCAACGCTACCATTTTTATTGATAAAAAAAGAAATGAATCAATAAGTCTTGCAAGCACATGGAATTCATCGAATAGACCTGTATATTACAAAGGTGAATGGGAATATGTTGATGGCGTTCCTACGATACTATAGATTCTTTAATATTCTATACTTTAATAAATACGTGTTATTAGGAGTAAAAGATGGATTCAGAATCAAAGAAAAACAAGCATGATGAAACAGAATGTTATGTTTTTTATGGCAATAGCGAAGAAGAAGCAAAAATGCTTGCCATGCTGTATATACAAAACAAAGATAATAAAGAAAATAATACAATTGAACGACCTACTATCTCATTTGCATCTTATTTTTATGGAGTAATTTTACCAATTATTATTTATTCGATAATGATAATCTTAACAATTTATTTAAAAAAGAATATTAGTGTTTGGATCATTATTATTAGTTATTTAATTGTATTTTTATTGACTGTAAAGAGATTTGTTATATTGTGTATTCTTTTATATCAAAGATTTGCACCTGATAAAATTCGCAATTCTTGTTGTTTTGAACCAACATGTTCAAATTATATGTTACAGGCCATAGAAAAATATGGATTTTGGCGAGGTTTTTTTAAAGGATTATATCGTTTATGTAGATGCCATTATCCTAATGGTGGTATCGATAATCCCTAATTTATAAAACTGTAATTCTCTCTAGCAGTTTATATAATCTTAAAAAAAGGAGGTACATTATGACTCAATATAAGACAATTGTTCTTGATAGAATTGTTAGCAAATCTAATAATAACAATTACACTCATGCCGTTCGTCCTGCAGCTGAAAAAATTAAAGAAGAAGCAGCTGGTGGATGGGAAGTTGTTGCCATTACACAAGTTCCTATTTATGTTAAGCCTGGATGTCTTGGCTCATTAATTGGCAAAAATGGTTTTTATGACTATGCCATGTTAATTATTTATAAGAAGGAAGTTTAATTTCTATAATTATGATACTGTATTGGGTTAGGGAGAAAATGCGGTACAGTATCGTAATTTTACTATAATTTATAAAGTTGTATCAAAGAGGAATTGTTAGTTGGAAATATGATTATCGATTTACCTTTGAAGTGAAAGGATAAATTATATTATGTTAGTTTTTAAGTGTAAAATGTGTGGAGCCACCTTAAATATAGAAGAAGGAGCAACC
>CAZJKC010000074.1:0-4524 GCA_964546565.1 uncultured Staphylococcaceae bacterium
CTTGATTCAAAAACGAAAAAGCATCAAGTGTTGATTGAAAAGATTAGAAAGTAAAGTAGAGATATTTTAATATAGATGGGTATAATAAAAAAAGTATTTCTTAATGGAGAGGTGAAAAAATGGTTGATGAACAAGAAAAACAAGATGAAGTGGTAGAAGAAGTATTAGATGAAAATGCTAATAGCGATGATGGAAAGATAGATTATGCTAAGAAATGGTTTATTGCTTGCATTATTTTATTTGCAATTTTGATTATCTTATTTATTATTCTTCAAATAATTCCACATGACTCTGATTTATGGTCGGGTGGACCTATAGTATCTTAACAATTTAAAAAAGAAGAGCATATGTTTAAGGTGTTTCTTTGCATATGCTCTTTTTTGATGTAAAAATATTTTTTTTATAATAGTTAATCGCTATTTAATTATTTTACAAATAGTTTATTAAAGTTTTTCGAAGTCATTAGCTCCATGTTTACATAATGGACAAATAAAATCTTCTGGTAGTTCATCACCTTCGTAGATGTATCCGCATATTTTACAAACATATCCCTTGCTTTTTTTTTGAGGTTTTGGTTTAACGTTATTTTGATAGTAGGAATATGTCATTGTTTCTTTATCTGAAATAACGCGTGATTCGGTGACACTACAAATAAAGAATCCGTGTGTTCCTAAATCCTGATAACTTTCAACTTTTAAGGAGATAACAGAATTGGTATATTTTGTTAAGAATACTAAGCCATTATCAGAACGGGATATAGAATAATTGGCAAATTTATCAACCTGTCTTCCGGAAATAAAACCAAAGTTTTCAAAAACGCTAAAAGGAGCATCAATTGATAAACAGTTAACATTCATAATACCAGTTTGTTTGATAATGTGGTGTGAATAATTCTCTTTATTAATAGTAACACCAATTCGCAATGGTTGGTCTGTTAATTGCATAATAGTATTTACTATTAAACCATTATCTTTTTTATCATCTTTTGAGGTGACAACATATAGGCCATATCCAATATTATATAAAGCATTTAAATCTTGCTTATTGGCCTTAGTGTTATCTTGAGCGATGTAATCCTTAGTTAATTCTTTAGCTAATACTTCGATTTGCTCTTTATTATTATCATCCATAGAAGAAAGAATACGTATTATAGGTTCAATAAAGGTTATATTCTTTGAATTGGCAAATTTTTCTTTAATAACTTTTGCCGCTAGAGGAGCCCAAGAACCATTTTCAATAATTCCAATTGTTTTATTTTGATAATTTCTTTCAATTAAATGATCGATGAATGTATTCATGAATGGAAAAATAGAGGCATTATATGTAGTAGTGGCTAAGACAATTTTCCCATAGCGGAAAGCATCTTCGACAGCTTCAGCCATGTCTGAACGAGCTAAATCACAAACAACAACTTTTGGACAACCATTTTCTTCGAGTTTCTTCTGTAATACTTGAACAGCAGCTAAGGTATTGCCATAGACTGATGTATAGGCAATCATTACGCCTTCACTTTCAGTTTGATAACTAGACCAAATATTATATAAATTCAAGTAATATCCTAAATTTTCAGTTAATATGGGTCCATGTAACGGACAAATTGTTTCAATATTTAATGCACTTGCTTTTTTAAGAAGATTTTGCACTTGGACACCATATTTTCCAACAATGCCAATGTAGTATCTACGAGCTTCACATGCCCAATCTTCTTCAATATCTAAAGCACCAAATTTACCAAAAGCATCAGCGGAGAAAAGTACTTTATCAAATGTATCATAAGTTAACATAACTTCAGGCCAGTGGACCATAGGAGCAAAAACAAATGTTAAAGTATGTTTCCCTAAAGATAATGTGTCCATATCTTTAACAATGAGTTTATGTTCGATATCATGATGAAAGAATTGTGTAATCATTTGGAATGTTTTGTTATTGCCGACTACAATAGTATCAGGGTATTGTTTGATAAAATTCATGATATTAGCAGAATGGTCGGGCTCCATATGTTGAATAATTAAATAAGTGGGTTTTTTGCCATCTAAAACTTTTTCAATATTATCAAGCCATTCATGAGTAAAGTTACGGTCGACAGTATCCATAATAGCAATTTTATCATCCATAATAACGTAAGAGTTGTAGGCCATACCATTTGGAACAATGTATTGTCCTTCAAATAAATCAATTTGGTGATCGTTTACACCAACATAAAAAATATCATTTCCTATTTTTTTCATTTTCTTCGTGCTCCTTTTTTTTATTTTAGTCATTAATCGTGTTTTTTATAAATTATAATACCAAGAATACATATAATTGATATTAGCGTCACTACTTTATTTGCTGAATTAAAGCAACTATTGTTTGTTGTAGGATTTTGATTGTTATTAGACGCTATCGTTTCTTGACTGTTAGGGATGTACTCAATATCGCTAGAAGAATCGATAGGAGTATCGCTTGAAATATCCAAAGAAGGATCATTAACGATTATTAAGCAGTTAGCCACAACTTTAGCATCGTATGATTGAACTTGAATGTTTGCTGTTCCTTTTTTATGTGCAACAATCAATCCATTATCGTTAACGGTTACGATACTCGTATTTGTACTTATGAATTTTAATCTTTTGTCGGTAGCGTTTTCAGGTAAGATATTTGCTATTATTTTGGTGGACTCACCAACATTTAATGTAATAGTGTCATTATCAAGAACAATTGATTGAACAGGGATTGTCTCTTTATAAGTATCATAATAAATACGATATTCATTAATAAATAATGAGTTTTCTGATGCGGTTATTTGAATTGTTATCACATCATTTTCTTGAATGATGTATTCTTCATCAAGAATTGTTAATTCTACATCAACAAAAGTATTAGAATATTTTCCAGCCCATGCTTTATCATTAAAAGGAGTACCTTCATTGATGTTCGCTAATACTTTTTCATTGGCTTTAACAATGATACCACCGGCTCCGGCGCTTGTATTAGAACGAATATTTAATGTAATCCCTTTAATGCAATAACCTTGATATCCAGTAAGTGTTAAAGTGGTCGAATTATTGGCTGTCATTTGCCCTTTGTTTTTATGAGTTTGGGAATATGTGGCTGTCGATCCTTCAATAATATTACCAGAGGATATGACACTTGTTTTGGTATCAATAGTGTACACAGCACAAGTCTCTTGCGATTGCTCTTCAACAATAATTAAACAAGTCTTTTCAAAATCACCAACTTTTACATTGATAGTAGCAGAACCCTCTTTTAATCCTGCTATAATTCCGTTTTCTACGGAACAAATATCTTTTGCAGAAGATGTCCAAGTTTCTTGCTTGTAATTTTCACTTGCATAATAAGGTGTGTATTTAACATGTAATTGTATTTGTTCTCCAACTTTGATATTAAGTTTATCATGATATAAATCAATACTTTGAATAGGTGTATTATCGTCAATAAAATATTCGCTATCTTCAAGAGCGCCATCCCCATCATAAGATTCATCCCAAATCATTGTGGCAAACTCCGGATGATCAATATATGGATTTCTTACGCCAGTTATCGATGCACAATATTCATTGCGTTTTACTTCAAAATAATCGACTTTATCTAACTCGTTCCATTTTAATATAAGATCCCATGCATCACTTGCTAAACCGGATTCAACATAAATAATATCAGTGATTTTTAAATCACCTGATTTTGAAGAAGATGTGGTGTCTGTAGCGCTTAATCGATCAATATTAGTGGAAACTTCACTTGAATAGTGGGTATACATATACATCAATATTCGGGCGATATCCCCTTTAATATCATCACGAGGCTCAAAACTAATATTGTTTGAGTAATTACCAGTAGCTATACCTTCATACATTACTTCATTGCCTTGCTTATTTAAATCGCTATAAAACTTATCTTTACGAGAAGAATTAACCGATTGAAAAGATGGCTTTAATTGATGGATGTCCGCTCCCGCACCTCTTTTAGAATCACTACTAACATCTGTATAAAGACCATTGGAACGATTCTTACACCAAACATGTTCACGATTCCATGTCACGCCACCATCCCAAGTATTCTTAAATGATATTCCTGTGTAGAAATCAATAATATTAGAAGTTATATCGATATCTTCATCGGAAAAGGCGTTGGCCCCTTTAATATCACCATAGTTTGTGTAATAGCGGTGATTAACATTCATAGAAGTAGCTAACTGGGATAATAATTGTTCATGCTTTAATCCATCAATGTTGGCATTATTATAATATTTATCAACATCTTTGATATCATCATAATATGTTTCTTGAGGAGCAGTAATGTTGTTTGTAGCGGCATAACTTTTATGATTATTGGTATTACTTATCGATAGAGTTATTAATAAAAAAAGCCAAGGTATTAACTTTTTTTTATGCATAAAAACACCTCCGTTCTTTCATAAATAAGTATACCACAATTGCCATATACGTTTGTGTAAATAAATTATATTGTTAGGATAAACGCATGAAATTTTTTCAAAAAAGTATTGACAAGTATTCCATTGTG
>CAZJKC010000075.1:0-4367 GCA_964546565.1 uncultured Staphylococcaceae bacterium
TAAAAAAGGACTGTTGCCTTCCCTAATTTTTAGTTAGGTTTTTCAACAGCCCCTTCAATTTCAAAATACTATTCAGAGTATTGAAGTGGTGAACACCCAACAGCAGTTTTAAATGTTTTCGAGAAACTATAAATACTTGAAAAGCCTGTAATTCTAGCAATATCAGTAACAGAAACAAGGCCACTCAATAACAATTCTTTAGCCTTTTCCATACGCAAGTTTTGAACATATTTCATTGGTGATACATGGAACGCTGAAGTAAATATTTTTCGGAAATAAACAACGCTTATTTCAGATTGTAGAGCAATAGATTCATTAGAGATGTCATTATCTAAGTAATGCTCATCAATATAATCTAAAGATGGTTGAATAATGTCTAAATGTTTATTAGCTAACAAAGCTTTTTCTTGTACATTACAAAGATCACCTACAACATAGTAAAACTTTTCTAAGCAATACTGAACATAACCAGTAGCCTTTTTAGACCAATAATTTTCCATTTGCACAAAAGCATTTTGTACTTCTTCCGTGTTACCAACAGGGAATACTTCTGGGCTCATTAAGGAAACATCATTAGATACGAATTCTACCATAATGCATTCACTCCCGAGAGTTGCATCAATTTTGAACACTGAACCTAAAGGGATTAAACCAATTTTACCTGGTTCCACAACTCTTTTTCGTCTTCCTTGATGCAAAGAAACCTTTCCGTTCAATGCTAAAACAAAAATGTCAGCCTTTCTTCTCGTATTTTTTGAAATAGATTCTTCATTAAACTTAATTCGATAAACTGCTATTATCTTTTGGGTGGTTAAATGAGAAAGTCGAAACATGAAAATACCTCCTTTTTTTCATAGTTAACCGATTTTAATAATGCCATTATATTTCATTAGAAAATGGCGACTTTAAAACCACTGCATTTAATAAATGCAACTTCATTATACCTTAATTAAAAGAAAATAAACATTTTTTTTATCAATTATTTATAATTTATTTAATTTAAAGGCTTGTTTTATCAATTTTTTTAACAATTTCTTAATTAGTTGATTGTTCGTTCAGTTATTATTATGTCTTTATCACACTAATGAGATTATTTACAGCACCAATTAATCGTCGTCATTTTCATCTTCATCTTCAACTTCGACCTTAATCTTTTCGACCGTAAACTCGCCGGCCTCTAAAACAGTAATAGTAAGATTTTTAAAATCAAAGGTATCACCTTTGCGAGCAAAGCGTTCTAAGACTTCCGTTACCCAACCACCAACAGTTGTATACTCTGTTTCTATTTCTTCATCATGACCGACCAAATCTAAAAAGTCATTAATATTCATCGCTCCATCGACAATATATACACCTTCACCTTTTTCATGATAATCATTTTCAACGCGGTCACTTTCATCCCAAATTTCACCGACTAATTCTTCAACAATATCTTCCATGGTAATAATTCCCATGGTCCCTCCAAATTCATCTTTAATAACTGCCATATGTTGTTTGTTTTCTCTCATTTCACCCAATAATACTGAAATGGATTTAGATTTATGAACAAACAATGGTTCTTTCATTATTTTCCTAATATCAATTTTATGGCCACGTAAATGCTCTTTTAAAAGGACTTTAGTGGAAATAATACCAATAATATTATCTAAAGAATCTTCATAAACAGGAATGCGTGAATGTAAAAATAATTCATGATCTGTTATCAACGATTCAATATCATCTTCAATATCAAAAGCAAATATTTCAACACGTGGTGTCATTATTTCAAAAGCCGCCGTTTCTTTAAAGTCGATAGCGAGTTTTAATAATTCACCTTGCTTTTCATCAATAACGCCTTCTTCTTCAATAGTGTCAACAATTTCGATTAATTCTTCATCCGTCATGGATGGTTCATTATTCTTTTTCTTAGGTAAAATCAGTAAAATAAGATTAACAATTTTAGAAACTAGCCATGTAATAGGAAAGAAAATTACTTTACAAATCTTAATTGGTAAAGAAAAAAGTAACGATAATTTATAAGAGGATGTCGTTCCTAAATTTTTAGGAATAACTTCGCCAAAAATAATTAAGAAAATTAAAACAATAATAGAAGAAATGGTTGAAGCTTCCTCATTAGAAATATTCGGGTTACTTTGGAAAATAGCAATACATAGCATCGTCGCCAAAGAAGAACAAGCGATATTAACCAAATTATTCCCAAATAGTGTGGCGGTAATGGTGCGATCAAAATCTTCTGATAACTCTAAAGCTCTCTTAGCATTTTTATTACCTTGTTCACTATCTTTCTTTAAGCGTAATTTATTAACAACAGTATACGCTAATTCCGAACTAGAAAAGAAAGCCGATAATAAAAGACATATAATCAAAATGAGGATACGAAATCCGTATAAAGTAAGAAACTCTTTCATTAATTCTCACCCCTTTGATTATCATTATCATCAGAAGCGTTATACTCGCCTACTAATTCATCTAACAAATCTTCCATCGTTACCATTCCAATGGTCTTATTACCATTACGAACAATAGCAATATGCGTTTTTTTCTTGTTAAAACCATCAAGTAACTCATCTAATGAAATAGAAGAGGTCACATAATATGGCTTTTTGAGTGTTGTCTTAATAGATACTTTTTTATTTAAAAAATAAGCCTTTAAATATGAATTGACAACTAAAATACCAATAATGTTATCGATATCTTTTTTATAAACAGGTATACGTGAATAAGGTGTTTCTAATATGATTTTATTAACATATTCGTGAGTAAGATTCTCAATATTTATAGCATACATTTTATCAACTGGAGTTAAAACATCTTTTACAATGGTTTCATTAAAATCTAAAGAATTTTGAATAATATCACTCTCTTGCTCTTCAATGAGGCCTTCTTCTTCAATCGATTCAATAATATTGGTAAAATCCTCTTCCGTTAAAGTCGGTTCTTCTTTTACATGCAATAACTTTGATATAAGGAAATTAATACCTTCAAAGACCTTAGCAATTGGAAATAAAATAATCATTAAAAAATAAATAAACCACCCGGTACCACAAGCTATTTTATCCGGATACGCACGCGCAATAGATTTCGGAATAGTATCTGAAAATAAAAAGCATATAGCCGTAGAAATAACGGTCGCTAAAATGGTTATCATCGCATCAGAAAATTGCGACGAATAAAGATTGGTAAATAATAAAGTAACCATTGAGGATACAAATACCGCAACGATATTATTACCAATTAAAATTGCTGAAACAGCATGATCAAATTTATCTAAGATTTTGCAAACAATTTTTGATGGCCGATGACCATCATCCGCTCGCACCTTAATTCGAATCCTGTTACATGATGCAAGTGCTGTCTCGCTAGCGGAAAATAATGCACCAAATAACACTAAAATAAATACCAAAACACAAGTCGATAAAATATTAGAACTTGCATTGGAAATTAATAATTGTAAACTCGTACTAGGCCCGTCCGGCATTCAAAACCAACTCCTTATTTGCAAATCAGCAAACTATATGTAGTTTACCATTAATTGCAAGCTATAGCAAGAAAATAACATAAAAAAACGCCTTATAAATAGACAAATGTGACATTCCTGTAATAAAAAAATTAACTTTTTCATTTAATATAAATAGGTGATAAAGATGAACAATAGATGTAAAACCATTTTTCCTTTTTTTATAAGTTTTGTAGTTTCCACTTGTATAGGAGTACTTTTTCATTTTTTATTTGCTTTATTAAACAATTCCATCATAATATCTTGGTTAGTACCTATTAATGAATCAATTTTCGAGCATCTAAAATTATTGTTTTATCCTTTTCTATTAGTGTCACTAGTAGAGTTGCACATTAAAAAAAAGTCGATAAAGAACTATTTTCCTTATCGTTTATTTTCTATAACACTAGCAATTATTATCTTGCCGATTCTATATTATGGAATTAAAGCTTGTGTTGGAAATGTTGGATTTATTAATATTTTGCTATATTTTTTGTGCATGGGATTAGCCTATTACTTATCATACAAAGCAGAAAAAAAGCAATTAGTCCCTACAATATCAATGCGTTTTATTGCTATTGCAATGACAATCTTGCTTATTTTTCTTTTCACTATTATGACTTATTTCCCACCGGAATTAGAATTATTCCGTGATCCAATTAATAACACCTATGGCTTAAAAATATAAGCGATTGAATAAGTCCCAAATAAAATCACGTAATGTATCACCGCAAATAAAAATGGTAATACAAATCATGATAATAAACGAGATGATTAACAAACTACAAGCCACAACAAAATTTGACCGACTGATATTTTTTCTTCTTAAAATTAAAAAAATTAAGCCTGAAACAATATTTAATCCTGGCGT
>CAZJKC010000076.1:0-4288 GCA_964546565.1 uncultured Staphylococcaceae bacterium
AGTTCTATCATCTGATGATGAATATTGCCCTTATCCGTTTGAGTTATAAAAAAAAACTCATAAATATTAAAACAGTTGGCTATATCATTAATCTTAGTTTTGTCACCAACTGTTTTTGCTTTTTATCATATTTAATTTGCATTTTTTAATTATCTTTCTTATTTCCCATCAATTATTCTGCTATTATCTTCCTCATTTAATTTGCAACTCTATAAAATATCTAATTTGTTTAATCCTTTAAATGAAAAAGCGAATTCAATTGAAAATAAAATTAAAAGTTTTGATACTGCTGAATAATTTGAAAAAAATTGTAAGTAAATAAAATATGGAAAGGTATAAAAATATGAAAAAAATGAAAATAACAGGATTACTATTAAGTTTATTTTTAATAGGTAATCTAAAGAATGTGCCTCTTGATATACCTAACATTTTAGTTGCTTTAGTATTAGAAATTTTATGATTAATATAATCATCTAATACTTCAATAGTATTATTAGGTATAATAGCTCTTGGTCTTCCGAACTTTACACCTTTTTCTTTTGCAATTCTAATGTCTTCAGCTTGACGTTGCTTAATATTTGCTCTTTCATTTTCTGCAACAAAACTTAAAACTTGAAGTACAGTAGCTGATATAAATTTACCAACTAAATTCTTTCCTTCAATTCTAGTGTCAAATAAAGGCATACCAAGTACTTGATCATTTGGTAATTTCTTCCTAAACGATCTATTGATTTAATTATTAATAGGTCGTCTTTTTTTAATTTCTTAATCAATTTTCGATAATTAGTTCTATCAAAATCCTTTTCTGATTCTTTATCAATATAGATATGTTTATCATCTATATGTAATTGTTTAATTCATATTGTCTATCAATTCTTTATTGTTTTGTAGATACACGTATATATGCATAAATCATAAAAAAATCACCTCCGTAAGTATATATCAATAAAAAGGTAATTTTATCAAGTAATAAGATAATAAAAAAATGTCAGAACGATATAGAAATGTATATCTTTTATAACGGTACAGAAATAACTGAATAATATCCATCAAATGCACCAGCTTTAGTGCTAGTGTTTTTTGGGTTTATTAAAAAAAGTCGCTCCGAATTTCTTATAAAACGCTTGAAAAGTCGCTCCGAATTTCTTATAATATTTATGTATTTTAATCTATATTAATTAAAGGAGATGTTTTTATGTACTTTGAAAGAAAAATCGATTCATATTTAGATGATTGGTTAAACAAAAAAAGCAAAAACCCAATTTTACTAGTTGGAATCAGACAGTGTGGTAAAACAAAGAGCGTTTTAGAATTTGCCAAAAGAAATAAAATGCAATTAATAGAAATGAATTTTTGGACTAATCCAGAATATAGTTCGGATTTTGCTAATGAGTTAGATGTTGATACAATTATTACAAATATATCATTAAGATTTCCAGAAAAAATAATTACTCCAGAAAAAACATTACTTTTCTTTGACGAAATTCAAGATTGTCCAAGAGCTAGATTAGCTTTTAAAAATTTTGCAAAAGATGGAAGATATCATGTTATTGGTAGTGGTTCGTATTTAGGAATTAATGGCTATATAATTGGTGATTGTACACCTGCTCCTACTGGATATGATGATGTTGTTCATATGAAAACTATGGATTTTGAGGAATTTTTATGGGCTATGGGTTATTCAAAAAAACAAACTAATAGTTTAGTTGATTACTTTCTAAATAAAGAAAGAATACCTGATAATATTCATCAATTATATAAAAACATCTTTTTAAAATATATATGTATCGGTGGTTTCCCAAAGGTTGTTTTAGAATATAAAAAAACAAATAATATTATGCCAGCATACAGAATTTTAACCAGTACTATTTTTGATATGAAATCAGATTTTGGCAGAAGAATGGATACTTCTGGACATGCTATTTTTAAAGCTCCTGAAGTTGCAAGAATTCAAAATGTGTTTGATCTAATACCTACTTTTTTAGCCAAAGATAATAAGCGATTTATTGTTTCAAAAGTTAAAGGTGGTACACAATATGATAAAAATGATGCGATTGAATATTTAAGACAAGCACATATTGTTTCAAAGGTTCATAATGTAGAAGTTCCAACTTTACCACTTGCTGGTTATAAAATAGAAGCTCAATTCAAATTATTTCCAGAAGATATTGGAATTGTTACTGCTATGTATGGAATCGATACTATTGCAGGTATTAATAAGGGTAATTTAGAGCAAGGAAAAGGAGCCATATATGAAGCTGTTGTATTTGAATCATTAAATAAAGCTGGAATAGAACCTTATTACTTTTCTAAAGAAAGTGGTCTTGAAATTGACTTCGTTATATCATATAAAGGAATTTCAACATTGATAGAATCGAAAGCTAAAAACGGCAATACTAAATCGAGTAAAACTGTAATGAGACATCCTGAACATTATGGGAAAACTAATTTGATTAAAATTGGTGATTATAATATAAATGAAAATGATGATATTATTACAATTCCTCATTATTTAATTTTTGCACTTGGCAAAGAACGATATGATTTTTAATCAATTAAGTCTCTTACTTTTATAACAAAATGAAATATAATGGAATATTATTTTTATTAATAATATATGAATAAAAGTGATTAGATACATCAGCTTTAGTGCACTACAATATGAATAAACAATTTTGTTAGTACTAGATAGGGTGCGAAGTTGTAATCAAAATAGACTTACTTTGCCATTTAAGTGGATTAATCTTGATACGATTAAAGTATTAGGATTCGTATTATAAAACCAAGTGGAATAATAATCTTATTGGCTTTTCTTTTTAATTTTTACTTTTTTAATTAAGCATATTATGCTTATTACTAAAAACATTGACAAAACATTTTTTGTCGAAACAAGGAGCATGTATGGAAGAATTGATTATTAAAAGAGATTTATATTTAAACAAGCTTATTCGTAAAAAAAAAATAACGGTAGTATAAAAATTATTACCGGTCTGCGTCGTACTGGTAAAAGTTATCTTCTTAATAACATTTCCTACGATATCTTTTAAGTGAAGGTGTTAATAATGAGCAAATTATTAAACTCGCCCTTGATGATGACCGCAATAGAGAATATAGAAATCCTGATAATCTTTCAAAATTCCTTCACTCTAAAATAACTAACGAAACTGACAAATTTTATTTCTTATTAGATGAAGTACAATTTGCCATTTCCGACGAAGAAATAAAATCAAAAGAGACCATTCGTCTTTACGGAATTTTAAACGGCTTATAAAAACGGCGATAAATACGATGCATGGGACGAATATACTTTATATGGGGGTATGCCTATGCTTTTGAACCTAGAAACCGATGAAGAATCTGTTCACTTAACAACCCAACTAAAATAGCAAAAAACTTTGCATCAAATGAAATTAAAACTACTGACAAAACTATAACAACTTACATTGATTATCTTTTAGATACTTTCATAATTCGTAAAGCAACTCGATACGATATTAAAGGTAAAAAATATATTAACTCTCCATTTAAATATTATTTCAGTGGTGTTGGACTTCGCAATGTAAGAATTAATTTTCGTCAACAAGAACAAAATCATATAATGGAAAACATAATCTACAACGAACTCGTTATGCGTGGCTTTAACGTTGACGTTGGCATTATAGAACATGTTATTAGAGATAAAGAAGGTAAAAGAATCACTAAGCATTTAGAAATTGATTTTGTATGCAATAAAGGCAATAAACGCTACTACATTCAATATGCTTTTTCTATTCCTAACGCCGAAAAGATGGAACAAGAACAAGCGTCGTTTGATCGTATAAATGACTCATTTAAGAAGATTATTATTACACAAGATAGAACGAAACTTTGGAGAAACGAAAAAGGCTACGTTATTATAAACATTTTAGATTTTCTTCTTAAAGAAAATAGCCTTGAATTATAAAACTTAATTTGATAATTGTGATATTTTATTTGTCAATTAATAAAATCTGCCCTTTTCTTTCTCTAACTAATCTAAAAAATGTGCCTCTTGATATACCTAACATTTTAGTTGCTTTAGTATTAGATATTTTATAATTAATATAATCATCTAATATTTCAATAGTATTATTAGGTGTAATAGCTCTAGGACATCCAAACTATTCACCTTTTCCTTTTGCAAGTTTTATAACTTCAACTTGACGTTGCTTAATATTTGCCCTTTCATTTTCTGCAACAAAACTTAAAACTTGAATAGGGCAATCGCATAAAAAATTGAATAAAATTATTCATTTTGAGCCGCTGGTAA
>CAZJKC010000077.1:0-4124 GCA_964546565.1 uncultured Staphylococcaceae bacterium
CTAAAATTTGTATCCTTTAGGCTATTTGGTATATAATATAATCCCGTAAGGACAATTCTAAGCGGGGATAACCTAGGAGGAATAAATAATATGGAATTTGATACTCTATGTGAAAAAGCCCGTAATGTTCTAAAACCACGTATTCTTTCTAAACATGTACGTATTGGTGATGTAGCTTGTGCTTTAGTTACTGATAAAGGCAATGTCTATACGGGAATATGTATTGATGCCGCATGTTCGATTGGCTTTTGTGCAGAACATGCCGCGATTAGTTCGATGTTGACCCATGGAGAAACGAGGATTATGAAATTAGTATCAATTAGTGAACATGGTGTTATTTATCCACCATGTGGTAGATGCCGTGAATTGATTAGCCAAATCGATGAAAATAATATTGATACCGTTATTATGATAGGAGATAATGAATTTAAAACTTTAGCAGAATTATTGCCAAATGATTGGAAAAAAATACGATAAAAATGAAGATGACAAATAGTTTGTTAGATACTATCTTGTCTCTTTTTTATTTTTTGCCAATTAAAAAATCCATACAAATCATTAATCAAAAAAGCTATAAAGCAAAAAACAAGCGCAATATGTGTTGAATTATTAATACTTGATAAGCTCCAAAGAATGATAAGAACAATATCATTACAAGCATAGCCAAGTGCATATAAAGGGCTTCTTTTAAATGTTAAATATACCGCCATAAAACTGGTGGAAACAGAAATTGTGCTGGGGATAATATTATTCGTATGGAAGTACTTTAAAATAAAGTAAAAAAGAAAGGTAATCAATAAAGTTAAAACAAACATAATTATGATTTCCTTTTTAGAAATAGCATTGACTTTAACTTCGTTTTTATTATTACTAGGGTGTTTAATCCATGATATTAATGAAAGTATAGACATTGGTAAAGTCATCCCCACATACGTTAACGTTTCTCCATAATAATGCGATTTAAAAGAAATTAAGCCATAAATAATACTAAAAATAATCATTAATGCTTGCCCTATAGGATTTCCTTTGGTGTTAAATATTAAAGATGTCACCCCAATAATTGATGCGAAAAGCGTAATATAATCACGGTTTTGAAATATTAAAAATGACAATAAGATAAACAACGTAGAAATAGACCATATGATTATTTCTAATAAGTTAAAGTAATTAAACATTTTTTTCATAAAATCATCCTTTCAAAAAAAGAAAGCATCCGCATATACATCTTCTAAGACCTAACGATGTATAAACGAACGCTATTGCACACTACCCGGTGGCAGTAAAGATAGTATAGCATAAAGTTACAAATAATTAATATCGATTTTAGCAATAATTACGAGCGATAAAAAGCCAGTAACAAACCTAAAATACTTAAAAAAACAATAAAAAAATTGACATGTTTAGAAAAAAGTTTATAATTGTGTCATAAATGAACTTGTAACATCTAATATATTATTAGATGAACAAAAACAGCATTTATATTATATAATTTCTTTTTCTAATGTTATAAAGGAGGTAAGAACATGAAAAAAAGTTATTTTCTATTAAGCTTAGTGTCTTTATTAGTTGTAACTGGTTGTAATAACAAACCTAATGATAGCCAAAATACTAATACAGATGGTAGTGCTTCAAATGGCATAATTTCTAATGTTGAAGGTGCAATAAGTGATTGGTCTGAACAAGATAAGTCCGATATGCAAGAAGCAATCGGAATGATTTTACCAGTTGCTCCATTAACAAGTGCTTATCAAAATGAATCTTATGTTGATGATTATGATAATGCATTTACATTTTATGTTTATGACGAAACTATTGGTGATCAGTCAGCTGCATATGGTTCTTCATTAGTCGCAGCAGGATTTACTTATGATGGTTCTGATGATACTTATGGTTATGAAATGAATTTTTATTATAAGGAAAATGGTGATAATTCATATGCCTATGTTCAAATTGATTATTTCCCAACAGGTTATGAAAGTGAAGGATATAATCCTTGCTTTGAAATTTATGCATGGACATATACTGAAACACCAACCATTGATGTCGAACCAATGGCATGGAGCACACAAGATAAGGCTGATATGCAAGAAGCAATCGGAATGATTTTACCAGAAGCCCCTTTATCTTCTTCATACCAAAATGAGTCTTTCACAGATTCAAGTGATGGTGCATTTACTTTCTATGTTTTTGATGAAACAGTTGGTGATCAAACTTCAACCTATGGAGAAATATTAACAGCGGCCGGATTCACTTTTGATTATTCTGATGATTCTTATGGTTATGAAATGCAAATCTATTATTTAGATCTTGATGATGGCAATAGTGCTTGTGTCCAAATTGATTATTTCCCAACAGGTTATGAAAGTGAAGGATATAATCCTTGCTTTGAAATTTATGCATGGACATATTCAGATGGTGGAATTACATATAATGAATGGCCTGCTTCATCTATTGCAGCATTTATTAATGATAGTAGCGTTACCGTCCCAAGTTTTGAAAGTGATTCATATGCCGTTTATGATTATTCAGAATATGGATTTTATATGTATTTAATTGAAGGTGAAGTTGAAAGTAATATTGAAACAGCTTATACAACGGCATTAATAAGTGCAGGTTGGACAGTTGATGATAGTGATTATGAAGAAAGTGGTTACGTCGCTACATTAAAAAATGTTTCACTTGTTTATTATTATGATACCGATGACAATGGTGATGGTTATTTCATGTTAATGATTATGATTGATGATGAAAGTGAAGATGGTTCAGAAACTGAAATAACAGTTACCGGAGCGATAACTTTGTTACCATCAAATTTTTCTTCATATGGTACAGATGTTGAATTAACCGTTGATTCCATTACCTTTATTCATACGAATGTTATGAAAGGAAGTAAAAATGGTGATTGTATTCAAATTAAAAAACAAACAGGAACAATTAAAAATACGACTGCTATCGCTAACGGAATAGATACAATTGAAATTAAAGATAAATATACTGGCGAATATGCAGGTTCTGTAACTGTTTACGCAATTGCAGATGATGGTACTAAAACGGCTATTACTGGAGAAAATGATGTCTACAGTTTAAATGGCGCAAAGTATTTTGAAATTGCTAATGAAAGCAGCAATGCCTTCTATTGTAGCTCTATCATTATTACACCTATTGAAGCTGAATAATTAATATCTATTGAGATGCCTTATCACATTAATGGGCATCTTTTTTTACGTCATTTAATATATTATTTATAATATGGTATACGTTTCTGATGTTTTTTTAATAAATCATTTATTGATTGCTTTCTTTCATGATATACTTTAACTAAAGAAAAAAGGAGGATGTTGTATGGCTAATTTTTTAAATTTAAGAAATGAAAAGTTTTTTAAAGATTTAAATTCAGAAGTATTTATTGATAAATCATTATTGATTGCTCGTGTAAATCGATTGATTAAAACTAACGAATCATTTATGTGCGTTACGCGTCCTCGTCGTTTTGGAAAGACCATGGCGTTATCAATGCTAGAAGCATATTATTCAAAAGGCTATGATTCTAAAGAATTATTTAAAGATTTAAAGATATATCAAGATCCTTCTTTTGAAAAGCATTTAAATAAATATAATGTTATTACTATTGATATGGCTGGTGTTGGTACATTATTAAAGAATAAAGATGAAATATTAGATAAGATAACAAGTTTATTAATAACTGATTTAAAGAAAGCATTTCCTAATATTCTTACACAAGAAGAAACTATTGTTGAAGCTTTAATAACAATTTATTCTGAAACGAAAGAAACCTTCATCTTTTTAATTGATGAATGGGATTATATATATCGGGAGTTTGGATATGACACTAATTTATGTAATGCATATACGGATTTCTTAAGAAGCTTATTTAAAAATGAATTATTAGCGGATTGTATTGACTTAGTTTATATGACTGGAATATTACCAATTAAAAGATATAATTCTCAATCGGCATTAAATAACTTTACGGAATATAATATGATTGATCCTTTTAATCTAACAGAATTTGTAGGCTTTACGGAAGAAGAAGTCACATCATTATGTCATCAATATGGAATGGATATTAATGATATGAAGCATTGGTATAATGGATATCATTA
>CAZJKC010000078.1:0-3876 GCA_964546565.1 uncultured Staphylococcaceae bacterium
AAGATTATATGCATATTAGTAGAATTAAAATTAATAATTTCCGAAATTTTAATAATTTGGAGGTTCACTTGCATGATGGGCTCAACGTTATAGTTGGTCCTAATAATGTTGGAAAATCAAATTTCATACAAACTATTAGTTTTTTGGGTGTAGATCCTAATAGTCAATCATCTGTGGATGATTTTAATAAGTATTATTTACATGAAAATATTGATACACTAAAAATTGAACCACCCAGTATTGAAATCGAATATACATTTGAACATGACATTGACTTTGATGAAGAAGATTCAGCATTTTCGAAACTTGCTAGTATTTTAATAGTAGACCCTTTGACTGGAAATATAGAAAGTAGAGAAGAAAATAAAGCACATCTAATTGCTAAAACAAAATTGGTTTATTCGTATGATTTAAAAGAAAAAGAAACATACCTTGAAGAAATGTCTAGCGTTTCGGATTTCAAAAGTTTGTATAAAGTTTTACAAAAACTAGAAAATGGATTTAAATGGAATTTTTATAATATAACAACTGGTGAAATTATTGATAGAAAAATTATAAACAACCTTTTTGAAATTGATGAAATATCAGCTACAAGGACTGTTGATAGAATTACAGAACATTCGCAAAAATATGTAAATCAGAAAATTAAGGATAAAGACATTAACACCTTTGACATAAAACAAGATATAACCACAACTATTCAAACAAAATTAGAAAGCGTAAGGACAGAAATAAACAATGATATTAATGAAGACCAAAATCAAATAGGTATAACTAATGGCAAAAATAAGTTTGTGTCAAATTTTGTATTTGATGGGGAGTTGTCTAGTTTTTTTACATACGAATTAGAAGATGACAATTTGGGATTTTCTTTGCCTTTAAATTATAATGGGTTGGGTTATAATAATCTCATTTATATGAGAAACTTATTAAAGCAAAAAAGAAATAATGATTATAATATTATTCTACTTGAAGAACCAGAAGCTCATCTTCATCCGAATATGCAGTATAAGTTATTGGCGTATATAGAAAATTTAAAGTCCCAAAGACTGGATGATGCAGATATTAAAAATCAAATTATAGTGACAACGCATTCTTCTAATATAACAGCAAATCTACAATTGGAAAATATTATTATTTTTTCAATTGATAGAACAAACAACATTCCTATAAATAACGCTATTAATTTGTGTGAAAATTTTGAATATGAAAAGATTAAGTTGTTATATGAGCATCCAGAAGACAATCAAGATACTAGGACGGCATTACTTGAGCAATCAAAATTACATTTGATAAAATTTTTAGATGTTACACGTAGTGATATTTTATTTTCAGAGAAAATTATATTAGTAGAAGGTTTGGCGGAAAAGCTATTAATACCTAAATATTTTAATAATTTGGTTGAAGAACATGTTTCTATAGTTGAATTGGGTGGTGTCAATTTTAATTATTTTTTACCACTTGCATTTAATACATATAAAAAAATTCTATGCATAACGGATAGGGATGTTGATGTAATTACGGAAGAAATGGATGGGTTAAAACTAGATTTCGAAAACTACAATAGTGAAAATGATAGGATAAATGAAATGTTTTCACATTTTCCAAACCAAATAAAAGTATTTACGCAAAAACGATATGGCTCAACTTTTGAAAAAGAATTATTTATAGAAAATTATGATAGTAACTTTCAGTTATTAATGTCTATCGCAATTGAATACGAGAGCTTTAAAGAACTAATAAAACATAAGGATATAAATTATTGGTATGAAAACTATATTGATTTTATAACGAATGGCAATCAAAAAAAGTTTTTTACTGAAAAGTTAACTAAATATAAAAAATTATATGATGAAAATGCGGCAAATAAAAATCTAATAGAGATGCTGTTTTTTACAGATATTTTTTATCATTATATAAAAAATAGGAAAGGAGATTTTGCTTTAAAATTATTCGAGCATAAAGAAGAAGTGGTTATTCCTAAATATATAAAGGATGGTGTTGAATGGCTGAATTTATAGATTCATCTAAACTAATAAACATTTATGAAGATAAATTTAATTTTAAAGTATATGCTGGTCCTGGCGCAGGAAAAACATATTTTTTAGTTGAAAATATTAAAGATATTATAGAGCATAGTAAAAAATTGCGTGAAAACGATATTAGAAGAATACTTTGTATTACTTATACCAATGCGGCGGTTGATGAAATAAAATCGAGATTAGGACATTACAATGATTATGTCGAAATTAAAACAATTCATTCATTTTTGTATGAATACGTAATAAATCCATATCAACAACAATTAAAGTTGTTTATTAACAAAACATTTAACGCGAATATTCTTCCGAATAAAAAAATGTATCCTCGAATTGAAGGATTTGGCTTGTTGGCAAAATTAAAAATGTCAGATTTTATCGGGTATTTGCAAGAGAAATATCAATTACAAATAGCAAGCGAATTGACTAAACGAAAAATAAGCGAGTGTGTTCTTGATATATCAAGTTTAAACAAATATCCATTTGATGAAAATGAAAAGCCTGTTATAACGATAAAAGATATTAAAAATAAGGATGATTTAATAAAAATAAAAACAGCCATATGGGAAAAAGAAGGAGTATTGGATTTTGATGAAATATTATATTTTAGTTATATTCTTTTAAAAAACTATAAGTTTATAGGGTATGATGTTCAATACAAATTTCCGTATATTTTGATGGACGAGTATCAAGATACAAACCCGATTCAAAATAAAATACTAGATTTGTTATCTGATAAAAAAATTACCATAGGTGTCGTTGGGGATATTGCACAATCTATTTATGGTTTTATTAATTCAACATATAAAGAGTTTGATAATTTTAGTCCCAAAGTTAAAGATTTTAAAGAGTTCGTAATAGATGGAAATAGACGCTCAAATAACAACATTATTCATTTTCTTAATTACATTAGAAAAGAAGATAAAAAACTAAATGAACAACAATGCTTAGTCAATTCCAATAATGAAAAAGTAAAATTTGTTTTAAGCAAAAAGGATAATATAGATATTTTAAAGATTTTAAATGTTAAAGATATTAAAGTGCTATGTAGAAGATGGGCGGATGCTTTTGAGTATATAACTAACATAGAAGATACTCAAAGGGTCATGTTAAAAAAGGTTCATGATTATTATAGATATGTTATTGATATAGATTTAACGAGAGAGTTTGATAATTCTAATATAAATTGGATAAACAATGTAAAAACGATAATCTCTATTTATAATTCAATTAACTTAGGAAATTTTGGTGGTGTACTGATTCAGCTCTCAAAGATTTTTGATATTAAGATGCTTAACAATTTGAAACGAGTAAAAGGAAATGAACTGGAAGAAATAATAAAATTTGTGAATCTATTTAAAACTTTTTCAGCTACTACGAAATACAAAGACATAGTTAAATCCATCAATAACTTTATAGAAACATCTTCTTTAAAAAGCTATGGGGCACTAGAACTGATTGAACAAGGCAATGAATTATATAACGAAAAACTACATCCGTTTTTAAACAATTTACAAATGAACACATTGAGGGTTATGTATGAAGATGTATTTACAGAAGACAGTAAATACTTAACAATACATAAAACAAAAGGCAAGGAGTATGATGATGTTTTGGTTAATTTAGTTCCTGTAAAAGAAGAGGAAATGTGGGGAGATGTTCTTAATATGTTAGAGAATCCAATAATTTTTAGTGATCAGATTGATGACAAAATAACAGAATTTGTTAGAATTGCATATGTTGCATTTAGTAGAGCTAAAAATCGACTATATATACATCTAAAGAATGATAAAAGTGAACTTTCTCGGTTAATTAACAATCTAAATGATTATTGCAA
>CAZJKC010000079.1:0-3727 GCA_964546565.1 uncultured Staphylococcaceae bacterium
TATTAATAAAGTAGACACTAAGGGGGTAAAAGTAGACACTATGTTATAATAGGGTTAAAGGCAACCCTGAAAATTCACAAAATTCAGTGAATATTCGCTTTATTCACTTGACAAAAGCGAATTTTTAATGAATACTTAAATTGATATATTGTAGGAGGGTTTTATATGAAATTTGAAACTGAAAAAATTGAATTTAAATTGCAATTAACAGACGATCTTTATAAAGAAGTAATTGCCTTCGCAAATACTGATGGTGGCGTTATTTATATTGGAATTGACAATAATGGAAAAGCAGTAGGCATAGATAACGTTGATATAAACTATACACGTATTACAAATGGCATTCGTGACGCTATTATGCCCGATGTTACCATGTTTATAAAATATACCATTCAGGAAAACAATGTGGTTCGCATCACTGTGGGAGAAGGTTCATATAAGCCATATTATTTGAAATCAAAAGGTCTAAAACCAAGTGGTGTATTCGTTCGCCAAGGTACATCTTCCGTCCCGGCTTCTCATGAACAAATTAGAGCCATGATTAAGGAATCAGATGGTGATACCTTTGAAATCATGCGTTCTATAGAACAAAATCTCACTTTCGACAAAGCAAAGAAAGCATTTATGCGCTATAACATCGAGTTTTCTAAAACGAAATACCATGTGCTTGGAATAACTACGCAATCAGATGATTTATATAGTAATCTTGCTCTCATTATTTCCGATCAATGCATGCATACCACAAAAGTGGCTGTATTCGCAAACCAAGAAAACACCAAATTCCGTGACAGTAAAGAATTCGGCGGTTCAATATTTGAACAGCTTGATAATACTTACGCTTATCTTACCCTTTGCAATAAAACAGTAGCAACCTTTAAAGGTCTTGAACGAATCGAAAAGAAAGACTATCCCGAAGAAGCTTTACGTGAAGCACTTCTCAACGCTCTCATACACCGTGATTACAGCTTTAGCGGAAGTATTATTATCAATGTCAACGATAATGAAATTGAATTCATATCAATAGGCGGCCTCCTACCAGGACTTTCCCCCGACGATATCCGTAGTGGTATTTCACAACCGAGAAATAAAAATCTAGCCGATATTTTCCATCGTCTTCATTTAATTGAGTCCTACGGAACAGGTATTCGCAAAATATACAATTTATATGCAAATTGCTCTGAGCAGCCAAGAATTGAGGTTACTGCTAACACCTTCAAGATTATCTTGCCTAACATGAATTGCGCTATTGCAAAAGAAAAGACAACAATTATTACGGCGCAAATGCAAAAAATACTCGATTATATTAAGGAAAATGGACAAATTACACAAATAGGAATTCAAGAGCTTCTCGGGCTAAAGAAAACACGCGCTTTTACCATAGCAAAAAAAATGGAAATTGATGGGTTAATTAAAATTATAGGTCGCGGGAATAATAAGAAATATATAATTAACAATTAATAAAGCAAACAATCAAGCAATGACTTTGTCCGATATTTTAAATGTTTCTTAATAAAAAAACTAACCCATCTTTGTTAAATTTGTGTTCTTTTTGTTGACTAGTGCAAGTATAAATGTGGAATGCACTGAAGCAATTTTAATTTTTAATCAAAACAATAATAAAACATATCAAAAATAAAAGAGAGCTAATAAACAACCTATATTAGGTTTTTTAAAGCCCTCTTTTTTTGCATTTATACAAATAAATTCAATAAAAATCGAGTATTGACTATTTAATTTGTGGTTTTTTCATTTCATGCGTTTATCCTATCAAATAATTTGTAGTGTAGTGCAAAGAATTATACTTTAAATTATAATAATTTGTAGTATAATAAATTTATGGGAGTGAGACACCATTATGGATTACTTTATTGGCCGTGAACAAGAAATGAAAACATTGCAAAGTGAATATGAGCAAAAAGGTAGCGCCCTTGTCATTTTGTATGGACGTCGTAGAGTTGGTAAGACCACATTGATTTCTGAATTTATCAAAAACAAAAAAGCCTTATTCTTCCTTGCAAGTGAAGAATCAGAATCGCAAAATCGATGTATTTTCAAAGAGAAAGTCGCTGAATTTATCGATAGTGATCTTTTAAGGGATGCAGATATTAAAAATTGGGATACACTATTTAAAGCCATAATGGATACTTCTTTTGATACAAAGCCAATTATCGTTTTAGATGAATTTCAATATCTCGGTAAAGCTAACCACGCTTTCCCTTCAATATTTCAACGTATATGGGAAGAAATACTTAAAGATAAATCTGTAATGGTAATTCTTTGTGGTTCTCTTATTTCGATGATGGAGTCGCAGACTTTAGCGTACAATAGTCCGCTATATGGAAGACGAACCGCACAAATTCACTTAAAGCAAATACCTTTTGCATACTATGATAGATTTTTTCCTTATAAAACTAGAAAAGAACTTATTGAAATGTATGCTATAACGGGCGGTGTTCCTAAATATATTGAGCTCTTTTCTGAGAGTAAAGATATCTATACGTCTATTCAAAATAATATATTAAATCGTTCAGGTTATTTGTATGACGAGCCTTATTTTTTATTACAACAAGAAATAACGGAAATTGGTAGTTACTTCTCTATAATCAAGGCCATCGCTTTAGGAAATAGTAAACTTTCTAAAATATCTACAGTATTAGACATAAAGACCACAAGCCTAACCAAATATCTTAAAACGCTAATAGACTTAGATATAGTAGAACGTGAAATACCTATTACCGAAGATAATCCTGAAAAGAGTAAAAAAGGTCTTTATAAAATCAAAGACAATTATCTACGTTTTTGGTTTTCCTTTATATATCCTAATATGAGTTTTATTGAAAGTGGGCATAACAATATCGTTCTAGATAAAATCCGTACTAGTCTTGTAAGTAGACATATATCTTTCGTGTATGAGAACGTATGTCATGAAAGAATGTGGGAACTAAACGCAAACAATACATGGCCGTTTTACTTTACTAAGCTTGGTCGTTATTGGGATGCAAAAACGGAAATAGACATTGCCGCTATCGACAATGAAGGAAAGAATCTTATTGTTGGTGAATGTAAATATTGGCAGAAGCCTGTTGGCGTTAATATAATGTACGACCTTGAAGAAAAAGCCAAGAATATATCTTGGGAACAAATCAATCGTAAAACATGGTATGTTCTTTTTAGCGTCGAGGGTTTTACCGATGAACTTAAAATGCTTGCCTCAAAGCGTGATGACGTTCTTCTTTTCGATGATCTCGAAAGCAAATAAATATTGTTAATGTAAGCGGCTTATGCTGCTTTTTTTCTTAAAAAACGTTCCTAATGAACAACTATATATCTATACTAGTAACGTTTTTACCACATCTTAAATACTAATCTCTTATAATGTATTTCGTCTATGCCAATCATCTTACTTAAAACACTTTATGTTTCAAATTTCAAAATACTTATATAATTAGAATATTCAAATATCCTATCCCTTGCTTTTGAACTTGTTTCGTCGAGTATACCAAGATCAATCATTTTTTTCAGCAGTAGCAACACTGTTATAAGATAGCCCACTGCTTGAGCAGTATTTCCTATGCTTATAATCAAATGTTCTTTTAAGTATTTGAATAACTTTTGTTGTATTGCACTAAAAAAAGCATGTTTATACACTCTATAACTCTCTAAGTAAAATAAACATCAAGGTTGAAAAGTGAAAATGTAGCGCAATCATAGAAACAAAAAGTATACT
>CAZJKC010000080.1:0-3563 GCA_964546565.1 uncultured Staphylococcaceae bacterium
TATTTTCATATAATCAATAGAGTTATCGTGATTATTCATATCTTTCACCTGCTTTATGTAAATAGTAACATTTTTAGCAGTGAAAATATATGTTTCTTGACATTATTCTTTAATTTTAAAATCATTTTTTATTTGTAACAATAAATATTTATATGAACTAAGTTTCATTCCTAAAGAAAGGCAATTATCACCAGATTTATATATACCTAAAGAAATAAAGAAAACATATAAAAAACGCGATATGGAAAGATTCTTAGTGATAAATAATTCCATTAAGATAAAAAAAGATAATATCATTATTGTCGACCATTCAATAATTGATTTTGAAAAAAGATGTTTTTCAATTGTTGAATAAAAAGCTGATAAATTATCATTTATATCATTATTATTAACAAATAATGTCTCTTCTTTTTGAGCAATGCGATAATCATTTTTCTTCGATATTTTATCTAATAATTGTTTAAATATGATGCATATTGTAATAGAAATAATTGTTAATAATGAAACTTTATTTATCATCGCTAAAACGAGTGTGATACCGAGTATGAAAAAATTATCAATAAAATCAAAGGGCATATAAAGACAATTATTGATTCTTGTTAAATAAAGTTGATAATCATTTTTATTTTTATAATCCTTAAAAAAATAAGCAAATACTTTCTTTTTTAAAAGATTTAATTTCATTCTTTTTAAGACTAATTGTGAGAAGAACACTAATGTAAAAAATATTATATACCAAAAGGGATTGGCCATATAAAAAATATAAAAAAGCATTATTTCTACTAAATTAATACTCATTCCTAATATAAAAATATACTTAGGAAAGCACACATAATGTTCTTTATAAGTATTAGTCTTTTCTACTTTATCAATAATTAATGCATATCCAGAAAAGGAATTTAAAAAGGTTGTAAGAGACATCTTTTTTTTCTTTGAAGATGGATCCTTAATATATACTTTATTCTTTTTAATGTTTAAAACCATTATTATATGATTCATTTCATTTTGTTTTATTAAGGCCAAACAAGGAAAGGTTAGTTTTGTATAATCATCAATTTGATATCCTTTTAAATATATCCCCCATTTTTTTCCTTCGTTAACCAATTCTAAAAAACTATAACTCCCCTTATCTTTTGGATTGCTTAAATACAAATAATCTTCATGATGAAAGTAATAACAAAGAAGCATCTTTAAAGATGCATAACCACAATCATCATGATAAAGCTGTTGAATATGTTTTTGCATAAATAATACCCCTCTATTATTTATGTGATGAAACAAAAAATTCCTAATTTGCTATATCTTCTAAACATGTGAAATGAACTTTCATATAAGCTTCATTATTAATTATTTCCCAAGATAAAATATTTATTTTGTCAATACGCTCTTCCTTATAAAAGCCTTTAGCAATCATTAAAGATGCTTCATCAATCATAGCCTGCATTACTTCACTTTCTTCTTCGTTAATATTTACTTTTTTTGATAAAGTAACAATGGTCCATGTCCAAGCGTATACTTCTCCTTCGGCTCCCACCTTTATTTCTTCCCCTGTTGAAGATAATAAATAATCATTTATTAGTAACGTTCCTTCTTCAACATATTGGTTTTCTTTCACACATATTTCACCGCTTGAAACCACAAAATGATCGATTATCCCTCTTTTAGTAGCGTATTTCGCCGATGACTTACTTGGCAACGTAATACTTGTTCTTCTTTTTTTATAATTAACTATTAAATTAACACCTTTAAGACGAAGTTCTAAAAATTCGATATCATCATAAAAGATTTTTTTTAATTGCTTTTCATAATTTTGTAGTTCATCTTCATGTGGCTTGATACTATATTTAATCATACCTAAGGCTTCAATTTGACTCGATAAACGTGAGGAAAGGGAACGTGAATCGCCATTAATCGTAATAGTATATACACGTGAAGATAGTGAATAGAAACAAATACTAGCGATAATTAGAGCAATCAATGTTGTTTTACGCGTTAATAAATTATAAAGCCATGAATAAGGGCCCATTCTTTTAATTAAAATAGCATTATTAAATATTTTTTTTATTTTCTTTTCTTCGTGCGGATAAGTTTCAAATTCATAAACATAATCTTCAATTTTATGAAAATGGAATATTTTAATATCTTCGGTCTTAATTTTCGATAAAGCTATCGAAGGATCGAAAATATGTATTCGATAACGGATGCGACTTTTAAACACCTTTATTCTCCATTTCAATAACCTTAATATCTCCTATCACATGTAATTCATTTTTTTCAAAAAACGCTACACGAAGATCATGACCTTTAATTAATAAAATAAAAGATGAAAAATAGATAGTTATTTCGGAAGATTCAATATGTGTTAGATTTCGATAATAAAGTATTTTTAAAACACCATTTTCATAAATAAACATGATTATCACCATTAAAAAATATGGTTTTCAATATAAAAAAAGAACTAACTATAAGAAGGCTTTCTTATATATTAGTTCAAGACATTTCTTTTCCACACCAATTTTAAGTAAATATTGATAAGCACTTGTATATTCTTGACGAAATTGTTTTAAAAACTGAGCCATATATTCTTCTTTTGATTCCCCTAAAAATGGATAAAAGCTCGAATGCGTATGCTGATAAATCGGCATAGTATATTTCATAATACGGCTTGATAAGGCATAATCGGTAATAATCATTTCATCATCAACATTTAATAAATCTAATAAAAGAGCAATAACAACTCCTGTGCGATCTTTACCCGCAGTACAATGAATTAAGACTCCATTAGGTGATTCTCCAATAATCGTAAATATCTTTTTAAAATCATCATAATGTTTAACCATTCGCATATAAAGTTCCACTATCGGCATTTCCGATATTGAAATGGTACTTCCTTCTTCAATTGGAACATGATGATAATTAATAAATGACTCATCTTTTAAAGGATTCGGATACTTTTCAATAACACGCTTTGTTCTTAAATCAATAACATCATATATTTCATGATCTTTAAGAAACTTAGCAATAGTTAAACTATCTTCTTTCGGACGATCACTTCTTAAAAATACATAAGGAGCAAGATATTTATTATCGCGTGTTTTCCATAAACCGATATCGCGAAAGTTCATCATGTTTTCAAGAGGATAAAATATCATCAACATCAACTCCTTACATACAATATCATACCATAAAAAAAAACGGATTTCTCCGTTCTCTTTTAATTAATATGATTTGCGACGTGCTTGCTCAGATTTGAGTTTACGACGGACGCCAGGTTTTAAATAGAATTCCCGCTTACGAGCTTCAGCAAGGGTTCCAGCCTTATTAACTTGTCTTTTAAATCTGCGTAATGCATCATCCAAAGATTCGTTTTCGCGAACGACTGTTTTTGGCATTTTTTTCCCTCCTTTTTGAGCTCTTATGGCTTCTCAACGATAAAATTATACTCACATTGTCAAGATAAATCAACATATTTTTTCTTTTTTTATGCAAAAACCACCCAAAAAGCTTGAACCTCAATTAAATAATTAAATTCCGTATTAAGCGGAAATCGCATTTTTTCAAAA
>CAZJKC010000081.1:0-3504 GCA_964546565.1 uncultured Staphylococcaceae bacterium
AGGATCTTTACACCTATACTTATACTAACACAGATTTAAAGTGTGGTAAGAATGGTAACGTGCCTCTCATCATTTCTTATACAAGTAATAAGGATGATTGGAGTAAGGTTGATAGCGCAAAAGCCACCGCGGGACAAGGAATTATTTTTACCTCGTCTGAAGTTATTAAAGGAGACATTGGCATCGTCATTATTGACATAAAATGAATAAAAAATGGGGGAGAACTTTAATTAAAAAGTTCTCCCCCATTTTTATTTATATTTAATACCTTCTTAATGGATTATTTATAATTGGTTTTTTGGACAATTATAAATAATCCATTTATTTTGTTTTTGATATAGTAATGAAAAAGGTAAGATACCTATTTGTGGGAGAAAAGGTATTTTTGCCTTTTCTCATTTTTTTATTATTTAAGCTCTGAGAAGTGTTTTTCCTATATAAAAAGTATGCTTTTTAGAGTTATAAAAGGAGAATTAAAATTATGTCTATAAATTGTATTTTACAAGGAAAAAAAGATAAGCAAGGTATGGTTTTTGAATATTCTTAGATTTTACCTGAAATACCATCTTCTCCGGTTGCTGCAGACGAATATATTCCTTATTCATGGGAAGAAATCAATGCTATCGCTTTAAGTGGACATGCATAGGATTGGATTAGCGTAGGTGCTTTAAAAAGTGTAACATTAAATAAAATAGTATTAGGTACTACTACACATGACGTTAGAGTAATTGGTATTAATTAGGATAATGATTAGAGTATTACTTTTTAGACTAAGAACTGTTTAGCCTCTGTTATTCCTTTCTCTTCAAATAGTATTGCTGCCAGATGGAAATTATCTGATGTAAGAAACCGTTGTGTCGATTATTATGATGCTTTTCCTGAAAAAAAATATATTAAACCGGTGTATAAGGGTGTTATCGAAGAATTTAGTGGTTATAGAGCAAATATAAATAATATTGTTACATATTATCTTGAAATAGTATGGTTACCATCTGAAAGAGAAATGGGATTAGATCTTTATGCTCCTATTGGAAAATATGATGATGCTTTTGAAGAATGTACAAAAAATAAAGATTTTTATTATGAATGGTATGATTTTGATGATAGACGTATAAAAGATAATAATAATAATAATATAAAGGTATATTAGTGGTTACGTTCTAATTATTATGAAGATCAAGAAAAAATATGTGTTATTAGGACTAATGGTAAAGCAGGAATAAACATTTATTCAAATACCGGTGGTATAGCTCCTGCTTTCGTTATTGGTGTTTCTTCTTCTTCTTCTTCTTCTTCTTCTTTTTATCAAGATGATAAAGATATTACTGATTTAGTAAAGACAGCTATTAATGAAGATTTTTATACTAAAGAAGAGAGTTTAAATGAAGAGACCATGATGCTTTATGGACTTGAAACAGATGCAGTTCCAAATGATGTATTAATAAAAATATTAGAATTAATTGATGACCACCAATCATCGTAGTATATTATTCCTAATTATTGGTAGAATGCAGTAGATGAAGCTGTTGATAAAGTAAAAGTTTTATAGGATAAAAATGGTTCTTAGGTGGTTAATTTTTTATTTTTCAGTGATGTACATTATATTGGTCGCTCTCCTGATACTCAGTATACTAACGAAATTGGAAATATCGCTGCGGCGATAATGGATAAGTGTAATATTCCGTTCGCTCTTATGGGCGGTGACGCAGCTGAATCAGATTGCGCTGACGTTGAAGAATATATTCTTCAAGATTTACAAGAAGCCGCTGACGTGATGGCTCCGATTGGATCAAATAATCTGCTTCAAGTAAGAGGAAATCATGACGATGTTTGGGGAAGTTCTGATGAAAATGGAACTACCACATATTATGTTAATAAAATTTTACCGAGTAAAGTTTGGAATTAGATACATCGAGGACAAATGCAAGATTTCCGACGTGTTGCTGGAGGAGATGGAACTTTTTTCTATATTGATAATATTCCACAAAAAGTTCGATTTATTTGTCTAAATACTCATTACTATGCTGGTGACGAAGTCACTGCCGGCACTACTAAAATTATGACTACTGGGTTAGGTAATGAATAGTTAACATGGCTTGCTTCAGAAGCACTTCCAGTTGATAAAATTGGGTGGAGCGTTGTAATCCTTATGCACGTTCCCCCTGCAATTACAACAATTAATGGAACTAATTATGGTGCTCAAATAATTGATAATGCTCTCTTCCGTGGAATTTTAGAAGCTTATAATACAAAAGGTAGTTACAGTGGTTCTTATAATGATAGTAGTTATAGTTGGATGAATGGTAGTGTGTCAGTAAATTATGAAAATAATAAAGTAGCAGATTTAATTGGCGTTTTTAGTGGACATTGCCATATTGATAGTATAACTAAAAATGATCTTCCGTGTCCTATTATTACTATTACTAGTGCTGCAAATTTATCATATGACAAGGAGACAGAAGGGACTAGGACATTAGGCACAACTACTGAAACTGCATTAGATATTGTGTCTATTGATAAAGTGGATAAGAGTATCTATTTAACTCGGTTAGGTATTGGAAATGATCGAAGTTGCAGTTATTTGCCAATGGCGTATACAAATTTATTTAATCCTGAAGAAGCAACCCTTAATTCTCGTATAAATAGTAGCAATAATGTTGTTGCTTTGAATGGCTTTTTCATAACAGCTCCTATTGAATGCGTGTTATCGACAGAATTTGATCCAGTAATTTTACATATTAGAGGAATTAACCATTCTTTAATAAGTAATAGCAATGTAAAAATTTTGCATATAAATCAAAAAGAGGAATTCAATGGTATATATACTTTAAATACTCAAGTAGCCGATTATATAGATGAAAATGGAGATTTGGCAATTCCCGTTGGATATGCTAATACTACAAGTGGAGATGATACCACTTCTGCAAAAATAAGCACTTATAATTATGTTTATAAAGTTCAATTAGTATTGCCTGTAAATACTAATGGTACAGCTATGACAGAAAGTGATATTGCTAATGTTATTATTACAAAAAATTAGTTAATCCCAAAGGGAGAATAAGTCATAAGGAGGAAATATTGTGCCAGAAATTATAATACAAATTATCAAGGTATGTGTCATTCCTTTACTCGGTATTTTAACTAAATATCTCGTGAATTTCTTATCCGCTAAACGAGATGAATTAAAAGCTAAAACCGATAATGAAACTGCTCAAAAGTATACTGATATGATTTATAATACAGTTGTAGATTGCGTAATTGCAACTAATCAAACGTATGTAGATAGCTTGAAGAAATCCGGTTTTTTTGATGAAGCAGCTCAAAAGGAAGCATTTAATCGCACTATGTCTGCGGTTATGACTATTTTAAGTGAAGATGCTAAGGAATATATTTCCGAGGCCACTGGCGATGTAAACACATATTTAACACAACTTATTGAATCTGAGGTTAATAAGCGCAAATAACAAGAAATAGGGAGCCTATATAGGCTCCCTATAATTTTTT
>CAZJKC010000082.1:0-3144 GCA_964546565.1 uncultured Staphylococcaceae bacterium
AATTTCAGTTTTTTTAAAAAACCTTTAATACGGAATTTAATTATTTAATTGAGCATTTATCGTTGCAATCGTTTTGCAACGATAAGAGAATCGTTGCAAAAAGAATGCAACGATTAAAAAAACTATTGAGCTTGTGTGACTATTAAATTAATTCCCGCTACCGACAGGTTTCAACAACAGTAGCTATAAAGCACTCATTACAATTATTTCGTATTAATCTTTACTATCAATTATTGTATCATCGTCCATGATGATTTCTTTGAACTTTTTATTATCAATTGCAGTTGATTCTAATAAAGATTCAATAGAATCATATGTACCTAAAACTTTATAAATGTCTTTGCCTGTTTTCAAATATTCTTCCATCGTTAATAATACTTTATATAAATAATATGTATCTCCACCAGGTTCTAAACACATTCTATATAGTTGATCTTTATAATAAAATTCTATTCCGATATGAAATTCATCACCGATTTCATATTTGCCGTTATATTCATTAATAAAATCATCTAAACATTTATATTCATTCTTTCTCATAGATATTTCTCCTTTTTTAATCATGCTATTAGCTAATATACTATCCCTAAAAAAGCACTAGCTTCTTTATAAATAATCTTTAATAAATCTTATCGATTGTTCTACCCATGTTTGAACAGAAGCATATTGTCCATTGTTGAATGATGATTTTGTTATTTCATTAGCCAAAGCTAACCCATGTTTTCCTTCGGGATAAAGATGAAATTCGACACGAACATTATGTTTTACTAATTCATTTACAAACATCGTTGAATTCAACGGTGGAACACAATCATCTTCAAAAGTCGTCCAAATAAAAGTTGATGGATAATGGCTATCAATATGCTTTTCAATGGAGAACTTATCAATCAAGCCTTCTTTTAAACCGGTTCTTAAATATTTTGTTTCCTTAGAAGAATATTCTCCCATAGTTATGACAGGATAGCACAAAATAAGACCACTTATGTATAAATCTTTTGTTGAACAATTAAAAAGTTTAAGATACTCTTCATCTTGATAAAAAAGCCCTACTGAAGCCGCCAAATGACCACCTGCTGAAAAGCCCATCACGGAAATGTGATCGACGTCAACATGATAATACTCTGCATGGCTTTTGATATATATAATTGCAGCCAAAACCTCATCAACTGGATTCAAATAATGATATGTCGGTTCATCTTTTACAGTGTATGATAAAACAAAGGTATTGATATCTTTTTGCAAATATTGTACCGCGATTGGCTCCGCTTCACGTTCCGACACAAAATGATAACCTCCACCAGGTAATATCAAAACAGTTTTTCTTTTTCTTCCTATAGACCATTCTTCAAAATTATCTAAGCAATAAGAAGTTAAAATAACTTCATCGCCACCCTTTAATTGCGGAAAAATTGTTTTTAAATTTATTTTTTCATGTATCATTCTATTTCACCCATTTCTATTTTAATTAATAATTATTAAAATTTCATCTTTTTCATAGCCAAAAACAAAAAAGGTCCTAAAAGACCTCTTTTTTGCTATTTTTTCTTTGGATAAAGAACTTTAACGCCACCCATGAATGGCACTAAAACATCAGGAATAATAACCGAGCCATCCTTTTGTTGACATTGTTCTAATAAAGCTGGGAATAAACGACTGGTAGCAAGTCCTGAAGCATTTAAAGTATGGCAGAACTTTGTTTTTCCTGTTTTTGAATCACGATATCTAATCATACCACGACGTGCTTGATAATCCCGGGCATTGCTAGCCGAAGATACTTCTTTATATATACCCATACTAGGAATCCATATTTCAATATCGTATGTACGGGCCATTGAATGTGAACAATCACCAGCAGCTAATTTGGAAATTTGGAAATGTAATCCTAGTCTCTCTACTAAACTAGCGGCTTTCTGCACCAATTCTTCAAACGCAACATCGCTACCATCTTCGGTAGTGTATTGGACCATTTCTACTTTGTTAAATTGATAACCACGAATCATTCCACGTTCTTCTGTACGATAACTACCTGCTTCGCAACGATAGCAAGGAGTATATGCAAAGTATTTTTTCGGCAATTCATCTTCACTTAATATTTCTTTACGATGTAAATTTACCAAAGCTGTTTCGGCAGTAGGAAGCATAAATTTCCCTTGACCTTCAAGCCAAAAAACATCTTCTTTAAACTTAGGGAATTGACCGGCGGTATAACCACTTTCTTCATTTAATAAATGAGGAGGTAAAATCATCGTATAGCCATCCGCTAAATGAGTTGAAATAAAATAATTAATCAAAGCCCATTCTAGTTGAGCACCTAATCCGGTATATATCCATGTACCTCTACCAGAAATTTTGGCACCTCTTTCATAATCAACAAGTCCTAAAGATTCTGCTAATTCAACATGATCTTTGGGTTTAAAATCAAAAACAGGTTTCTCACCTACGGTTTTAATTACTTTATTATTTTCTTTTTCACCAGGCAACAGATCATCATCGGGAAGATTTGGTAAAGCTTCCACAAAGGTTTTAATTTCTTTTTCTAATTCTTCTAATCTTTTCTCATCTTCTGCAATAGATGCCGATAATTCTTTCACGGTTTTAAAAATAATCGTTACATCTTTCCCTTCTTTTTTTGCTTGCGGGACAGAAGCTGATAAAGCATTCTTTTCTGCTTTAATTTTTTCAACCTTTTTTAATAATTCAAGACGCAAATCCATTTTTTGAATGACGTCATCAAAATCAACATCCCAGCCTTTTTTCTTTAATGCTGCTTTTACTTCTTCTGGCTTTGTTTTAATTAAATTGTAATCTAACATACCACTTTCTCCTTTCAAAACAAAAACGCCCCTATATCAGGACGTTATATACGTGGTGCCACCTTCATTAAACTTTTATTTAAAAGTTCATCTCTTGCTAAAATAACGCTTTAGCTAGCGGAACGATTAAGTTCTCTCTAAAAGGTGGAATTCATTATTTCCTTTTATCACCTTTCACCATCCGATGACTCTCTAAAAAAAGAAAAAAATTACTAGCCTTTATCTTTGAGCACCTTTATTCTAACTTTTAAAAAAAAGAAAAACAAGTAAAAAGCGTATTTGAGTTTCCCCATTTTTTCGAGATAAAACTATAAAATGTCAAAAATGTATT
>CAZJKC010000083.1:0-2712 GCA_964546565.1 uncultured Staphylococcaceae bacterium
AATTGATTTTTGGTATTTTTTTACTTTTTTGCTACAAATATATATCGAAATAACAAACAACACCCGATAAAATGTTTTTTTATTAAGTAAAATTATTCTCCTTATACTTTAAACTAATGTTTAATAAGGCAAAATAATTACAGTTTTTTATAAAAAAAATTTTCCTTTCTATTTTCTTTAAAATACCCCCCCCCCCCCACGTTTTGTCAATAGTGATAATAAAAAAAATCCTGATAATTTACTATATCAAGATTAATCAACTTATATGGCGACCCAGTAGGGACTCGAACCCCACACCTAAAGTTTAGAAGACTTTTGCTCTATCCATCTGAGCTACTGGGCCATGGGTGCATTATTTGGCACTAGTTAATAATACTCTAAAGATTTTTCTTTTTCAAGTTTTTTTACTTATAAAATGACGCAAAAATAACGTTATGAAAAAAGGTTAAAGCATCTATAAATGCTCTAACCAATACATAAAGTATCAAGATACTAAATAATATAAGACTTTTTTCCAATTATCAATGGACGAATTAATGATGCTAATAATCATCCTTTGTATTGTTTATATTGCTACTTCGTTATAATAAACGCTACTGACAGGAACAATATCTTCATGACCATAGCCATTAACTTCATAACTTTCACCATTAACTTGTAAAGAAACAGTTTGATCTATACCCATTAAAGAAAAGCTCATTAATAATAATTCATAAATATCTTCTTTAATTATTCCTTCTTCCATTAATGAATCATCCGTTACTCCAATAACAATATCATTATCACTTACTAAAGGTTCTATTTGATAATCAATTTGTTGATATGTTGCTAAAGAAGAAAGTCCCGTCGTTATTGATTGTTTAACTTTTGTTGCGTTATAAAAATCTTTGATGCGACTATCTTCTTTATCCGTTAAAACAGTCATTGGTACATAATAAGATTGACCATTGATTCTTTTAGCGTAATATACAATAGATGATGCTTTATTTAATGCAGATAAAGGACTCATAACCGGTTTATTAATTCCTAATTCTAATGTTAAGGGATTATTAATAATAATATTGTTTTTCGGTAGCAAAGATAAAAGTTCACCATCTACTTTTAAGGAAAGGGAATCGATGTCATTAAAATCAAGGAAAGTATAGGTTAAAGATTCTAACATCTTTAACTCATTAGTTTCACTATATTCTAAGAATTCTTTGGACATATCAATAATTAAATGACCATTATCAATAAGCAATTGATTAATTCTAGTATCACTTGGAATATAGCCATGCAAATTCTCAGTGGCGATTTTACTATTTGTTTTTAAGCATGAAAAGACTTCTAATAATTCTTCTTGTGTTGTTTGTCTTTTATCCATTTTAACCGATAATGGAATGACATAATCATCATTTGATAATAAGTATACACGATGATATGTTTTACTCGTTTCAATAACTACTTCTTTTTCAATTACTCGATCATTATTCATAAATGAAATACCGATACCAATACCAACGACAAGAAATAATGATGGGATGGTAATTAAAGCTATTTTCTTAGCTTTCTTACTGCTCATTATAACTAAAGAAGGGAAAAGATTCTTCCTTTTCTTCCGCTCTTCAATTTTCATTGATGATGTTTCTTTTTGTTCTTCATCAACCATCTTTTTACGGAATTTATTTCTTATTTTTGCTATTCCTTTTTGTCCTTTCTTTTTCATATTATCCCACCATATAGAGATTTTTCTCATATTTGTCACCTCGCATTCAAATTATAATGACGAGATTTATAAGATATGACTAAAAAAATATTTTTCAAAATAAAATTGAGCCTTATTATTAACTTGTAAAGTTAACCTTTCATTATTAGTAATAAATGTTGTTAAAAGAGGATAAGCATCAATAAATTGACAATGTGGATTAATTATTTTAAGTAAAAACAGAATATGAGTGAAATGCGTACATCCTAATATTATTTTTTTCTTTGCCAAAGGATACTTTTTTAATTCTATGATTAATTGTGTAATATCATTATTTTCAATCAAAGGAACAAGGTGTGAAAAATCAAGCGTCATATAACCTTTCTTTTGAAAATATTCACAGGTGACTTTTGTACCAATTAAGATTGTTTCCTCATCAATTATTTTTTCATTACATTCCAAAATGGTATGAATAATAAAAGAATATTTATTAGTGTCTATTTCTTTTAATAATACGGAAAAAGTATTACAAATAATATATATTTCATCATACTTCTCCTCACTCCATTTTGCTAATTTATGTTGCACATATTGTAATAACCAATCATGAGTTCGTTGTCCTAAAGGAAAATAATCTTCTTCCATTTCAAGATAATAATTATTGTATATTTTATTTTTCAACAAATAAGAATAAAAAGGTAATAAACCTATTCCGCTATCGAAAAGAAGAATCCGCATCTTATTTCTCACCTAACATTCTTTACATTTTATGTCGCTAACAAATTAAAAATGCATATTATAAATTAGGCCTAGGAGTTACATGTATGCCGTCTATTCTAACTAAAAGAGAACGTGAAGTATTTGAATTACTCATTAAAAACAATTCGACAAAAGAAATTGCTGATAAACTATTTGTTTCACAAAAAACGGTGCGAAATCATATATCAAATGTCATGCAAAAACTTAATGTCAGCGGTCGAGCGCAAGCGGTTATTGAGTTAATTCGTATGAATGAAATCTCTTTATAG
>CAZJKC010000084.1:0-2593 GCA_964546565.1 uncultured Staphylococcaceae bacterium
TTAAAAATTATGCAACCGCTTATTTCTTTTATCGGATTGAAAAGCCTTTATCCATCGCAGCGACTGGAATATATCACGATTTAGGCGTTACTGATGATAAACATTATTTTCCACTTTATAACCCTGATTATTTTAGTGAAACTCTAGATGATTATTTAAAACGAGTTAAAGAGAATTATTCAACAATAATTGATTATAACTTTATGAGAATGGGCAACAAAAAAACGCATCTGGATGAAAAAGGAAAGACAATGAAAAACGATCCTTATCTTTATAACATAGGCGTAATTGCAATGCCTGAATGTGACAAAGAACGCGGCTCTTACGCGGACTTACGCTCCATGAGTGAAAAGGATGAAGCTTGCAATCAAGTTAACGATTTATTTTATGTTTACCAAACGATAATGAGGCACAATACAGAGCTTGACCACGAGATACTCCACAAGATTATTATGGATGATCAAGACTTGATGAAACTTAATCCAGAGCTTAGACAATTAGTTGAAACGGTAATTACTCTGGATAGAAATCAACGCAAATCGTACAACGCATTATTCCTCTGGTGGATTGATGAAACGATATGCGAGGCAATTATTAAGGCTTATCACTATATCAACGATACGCGTAAGCAATATAAAAGAAACGATACTTTATTTACTTACCTGATTCGTAATTTAGTAAATAAAGTAGAAATGTATTATATGCGCCGAGTCAATCGATTTGGATATGATAAGTTAGGATTATATTGCACTAATAGCTCACTTGATGACGTATCCAGTGAATCAGGTAAGGAGGTTTTATATCTTAGTTACAAAAAGCTTTATTCAGGACGATTTGACGACGTTTATTTAAAGTCATTGTTTTTATCTATTGAAAAAAATGCGACCATCTCAATCAACGATTTAGCCCGTTTTGAGTCAATCACTCCATCAGTAAGTGAATTCGCACAACAAAACTCCTTTTTATACGATTCTTATTTCTCAATTTTTAATTCGGGTAAAAGAAGGTGATTAAATGACCCATATTTATGAATATAAAAAAGCCAATAGTAAATGGTATTATGTAAAAATATTTATGGCCGGAAAGCAAATTATTAAACGAGGATTTAAGACAAAAAAAGAAGCTCAAAATTATATTGCATTACAATATACTTTAGCTAATAAAAATGATAAAAAAATCAGCAATTTAAGTGAATTAAATGATGTCTTTATTCAATATCTTTATGAAAAATATATGGAATCATCAGCGTATCGCTATTCCAAAATCTTTAACAGGTATATCAATCCATATTTCAACAAGTATAAAATCGATAAAATCAATTCATTTACAATCGATGACTTTAATAAATATGTTAACAAGCTTCCATTAAAATCTAAAAAAGATATACTTTTCATCACAAAAGTCTATTTGTCATTTTTAAAAAAATATGGATTAGATGCAACCATATCCGATAAGAGTCTTTACGTATTCAAACAGCCATTTAGCGAGCCCAAATCGTATGATTATTACACCATGGATGAGTTTCAAACTTTTATCAAAGTTGTTGATGATCCAATGTTCTATTTAGTATTTATAATGCTATTCTATTACGGCTTAAGAATAGGTGAATTAAGAGGATTAAAACACTCCGATATCGTAGGTAATAAGGTTTTTATTAGGCGTTGTATCACAAATAAAAACGGCCGTCACAAACAAGTTATAACCTCAGTTAAAACAGCCTCAAGCAATCGGGATTATCCGTTGTTAGAATCAATTAAAACAGCCTATCAACGCTATATCAATTCTCTAGACTATGTAATTAACAAAGATGATTTTATTTTTCTTTCAAGAAAGTGCAAAAAAAGGCAAAAAGTAATCGGTGAAACAACGATAAAACGTGCCCAAGTATTCTATTGTAACAAAGCCAATTTAAGAGTTATTAAGCTCCACGAATTTCGTCATTCATGCGCCACCTATTTGTTCAATAAAGGGGCCGAAATAGAACTAATATCATCTTGGTTGGGCCGTAAGCGTCAAAAATTTCCAGAATAGACAAAAAAGTTCGAATCCCAAATAATAAATCCAGAGGAGATTCGAACATGGAATGTAATAAGTATTTAGAAGAGTTCAAAATAGATCTTGTTAAACAATATCTAAATGGCAGAATGAAAAAAGAAATATGTGAGGAGTATGGAGTAGCAAAATCTACACTGTGGGGGTGGATATGTAAGTATTCAGGATTAGTAAAAGATAGCTGGGAAGTAAATGGCATTGAAGAAGTTGATGAAGAATATGTGGACATTACTGCTCCAATAAAAAAAGAATATAAAGAAAGAAGCATGATTAAGACGAGCAATGAAACAGTAAGAGTGTTTAAGAACGGATATTCAATACTGTGTCACATATCAAAATTATCAAAAGTGATGAGGATAATAAACGATGATTGATTTAGAAGATATAGACCACATTTATTTGTATCCAGGGAGCACTGATTTAAGAAAAGGTAGATATTCACTTTCTTTGCTTGCGAAAAAAATAAATAATAATGATGGCCTACACGAATTATTCTTATTCTGCAATAGAAGTAATCAATTAATAAAAATATATGAAAAAG
>CAZJKC010000085.1:0-2365 GCA_964546565.1 uncultured Staphylococcaceae bacterium
TCCTTTAATAATTCGTCAATATCGTTTTCACCTATACCGTCATATCCGCTTGCTTTACACGCTCTTGCGTATTCTTTCAGACTTTCCGCAAAATCTTTTACAGCCTCAATTCTCGCTGTTTTTAACTTCGTCAGCAAATTATCAATTTTGTCCGCTCTATCTTCAAACCCTTTTCGATACCCCTCTTTGAAAGCCTTTTGCGTATCGCTTGCAAGGTCACTTGTAAAGGTCTTGCGATAACCTAAATTATACAAACATAATGCTTCTTGATAAGTCGGTGTATAAATAGTGCTTGCTTGTAAACAATTTATTGTCCGTATTTCTTTCTCTAATTGTTCAATTTCTTTATTCATAATTCCTCCACATAGCACCACGATTGCGGCGGTCTTGTTATTAACGCACCGTCTATATAGCCGTCTTGAAAAACAATATGCCCTTTCTCGTTTTCAATGATATTATGTAATTCTTTGCTCGGTTTTCTAAACTCGCTCAACTCTTTCGGCTTATCATAAATTTTTAAGTCGGATATATGCCAACCGTAAAAGTTTTTTCTTATGTCGATATAGTCAAATAATTCTTGTGCTGATAAACACATTTCTTTTAGTTCTTTATTTTTTAGCATAGTATCTATATATCTATCGTTTCGCTCAAAAACTACACCCTCAATGCAACCGGTTACCTTATAAACGCCATTATCGATAAAATGCTCATATCCAAAATTGTTTTCTTTTTTATACGGAACAATAGCACAGTAAAATTCGTCTATCCTATCGCAAACAAATTCTCCGATAACTTTACCATTTTGCGCGTTATAATCCTTAACAAATCCATCTGATTGTGGTTGTAGTTTATTATATAATTCAAAATTATTATCATCACTCAAACGATATAAATATGGTCTATTTTTTGTGCAATAAATATAACACTTAAATGGTGTTTCAAGTTTCGGTCTTGTTTTTCTAACTTCGATTGTCTTTTCTCCGTTTACGATTTTCTCAACCCATTTCGGTTGAATATTAATTAAAACGCTTCTCATTCTTCTAAATACTCCTTTAATAATTCATCAATATCGTTTTCGCTTATCTTGCCTTTATGTGTGTTAAGGTAACCGTTAACATAGTCGGCATTAAGTCTTTCTTTCAGACTTTCCGCAAAATCTTTTACAGCCTCAATTCTCGCTGTTTTTAACTTCGTCAGCAAATTATCAATTTTGTCCGCTCTATCTTCAAACCCTTTTCGATACCCCTCTTTGAAAGCCTTTTGCGTATCGCTTGCAAGGTCACTTGTAAAGGTCTTGCGATAACCTGCGTTGTAAAGTGCTTCGGCTTCGATTGTTGCTTCGGCGGCGTTCGCAGGGGCTTGTTTGTATTGTATCGTTTCGTCGATTGCTCCCATAATTATTTTTGCCATTTCTTCAATCTGTTCTTGTTTTGTCATTGTAATTTCTCCTCACAAAAAATTTCGGAATAATTTTATTCTTCTTCGTTTTCTTGCAATTTTTCAATAGCAGATTGTATGAGGATATACACACGCCCCCCTCGCATAATCCGTAGCTGACCAGTCTAAATCCCACGAGATTTTTTCTGCTAATTCTTCTAACTTTTTAATTAACTCAAAACGTGTCATTATTTTTACCTTCTTTTATAAATTTCACTTTCATTATATTTTGCAAGTTTCTTTTCCGCTTTTAACCACTTAAAAAAGATTATGCTTGTAAATGCTAATGCTATTATTAAGCCTACCGTGTTAATAATCAATAATGTTTTCATTTTGTTTGTTTCTCCTTACGAATATTTATTTTGTACTTATATTATAAACGATATGTTATAAAATGTCAAGCGTTTGTTAAGAAAAAATGTAGATTATACTACATTTATTTCATACTCTAATTTTTTATAGACGGAATTACGCTTTTTGGAAAAGCCTGCAAGCATACCGAAACCGGTATCCGTATAGTCTATTACTGTGCCGAACGCTTTACCGTCGGCTTTTCTTCCGACACGCCCTGCCGATTGCTCAACAGTTGTCGGGTCTTTTTGTGGGCTTGCAAACACTACATAATCAAGTTTAGGTACATCAAGTCCCTCTTTCGCTAATGCGTAGGTTGCAAGCACTATATTGATTTTACCGTCGTTTAGGTCTTTTAACACTTGCCTGCGTGCTTCTCGTTGTGTTTTGCTATTCGATAGTGCCATAAGTTGCTTTACGCTTTGTTGTGCCATATTTTGGCACAATAAAGTTTTTAGTTCCGTTAAATGTGCTACTCTATCGCTTAAAATCAATATTCTTGCGTTAGGATTGCGTTTTAGTAAGTCTAACATATCGTTTGCGATTAGTTCGTTGCGTGCTTTGTTTTGTGTTAAAT
>CAZJKC010000086.1:0-2339 GCA_964546565.1 uncultured Staphylococcaceae bacterium
AATAGTATATTATATGGCTTTTTTGATAACAATGAAAGGAGGATAAAGTAATGGGAAACCAAAGTAAATTTGATGGCGGATTGTTAGGCCTTATTGGCATTAATCTTTTGTGTGGCTTTCTTAATGTAATAACATTATCAATAGCAGTACCTTGGACTGTTTGCATGAAAGAAAAATGGATTGCAGAACATACAATTGTTGATGGGCATAGACTTACATTTGATGGCACTGGCGGTCAACTTATAGGTAATTGGATAAAATGGCTTTTATTATCTATTATTACATTTGGCATTTATGCTTTATGGCTTGGTATCAAATTAAAACAATGGACTGCAAAGCATACACATTTTTATAATTAATGGAAATAGCTTTATGCAGTATAAATGGCATATTAGGCATTAATTATATTGCTTTATAATATGCCATTTATTTATGAATAATTATTTTAGGTTTTATTTAATAAATAATTTATCTTAATTATTTTGGAGGAAAATCATGAAAAAAAATATTGCATTTTATTTTTCTTTAATATCTATAACTATAGTATTATTTGGTTGTGATTTAAAAAAGAATAATATTATTATAAATACACCAACTTATGAATACGATGAGGGCTTTAATTATACGAAACGTAAAGTGGTTTCGCCTGAAGATGTATCTAATTCTTTAAGAGATTTTGAATTAGAAAAGAATGAAGATTATGACGTTTCATATGAAACAGTTACAGCTACGAGTTCTTATGATGAATGCTGTACTATGGGAGTGAACAATGATATTTTGTACCCGGGAGCACTTGTTGATACTATGAATAATTCGTATAAACCGATAACAATTGAAAGGGCACCTATTACAATATCGGCGAATCTTGAGACAATTTTAGGAAATGAAGCTTCAGTGTCTACGACTATTAATAATCCTTCATTGAGCAATGTAAGAAATGGAATTCGAGAAATACTAAATAAGAATATTACTTCTCAAACCAATCTTCCTTCTAATTTGTCTTATGAAGTTCGAGAAGTTACTAATGAAATAGAATTTAAAATGAATTTAGGATTTGGATTGCAAGTTAGTAAGTTTTCTTTATCGGAAGATTTCTCATATAGTAACTTAAAAAAACAAACAAATTTGGTGGTTGTATTAAAGCAAGTTTATTATACGGTGGATATGGACACTCCACAAAAAAATAATTCACGCGATTTGTTTGATGATGATTTGTCATCGCAAGAAATAAATAAAACATTAGATGGGACTATTCCAGCATATGTTTCATCAGTTTCGTATGGAAGAATTGCAATGATTTCAATACAAACAAATTATTCTAAGGGTGAAATTGAAAATGCATTATCTGCTGCATGGGGGACTCAAAGTGAAAAACCAGGAACATCATCAAACAAAAAGTTGTCAGTAAGTTTTGAAAGTGCTTTAAATAATATTTCAACAGATGTTGATACAACAATAAAATGTTATGTTTATGGTGGCTCTAGTGGACAAAATGTTCCAATAGGAAATAACTCGTCAGAGGCTCTTAGTAAATTGTTTGAAAGTTTTAATGGCGCTGGGGATGGAGCATTACCAATATCTTATACAATGAGACATTTAAATGGTGAATTGGCAAAAATACAGAACTGTAACGAATACACTATAAAACACGTAAAATATAATCCAAAAAAATTAATGAATTGGAATTATTTAGATAATTTTCTTCAAGATGGATCATTTTTTCAAACAAATTCTTTAACATTAGATTTTTCGGCAATGATAGATTATTCAAATCCGTCTGAGGCGGATGTTAATGCTAATAGGGTTATAACTATACCTAACAATATCACGGATTTAAAATTAATAGGGCCTAATAAAGGCACTGAAGGAATTGAGTATAATAATCTTAGCATAATATTGGATTATAGAAGTAAACCAATAACAATTATGCTTGATAGTATTTCGTTTAATGCTGAAACAAGCAATGGACTTGGTGCATGTATATATAGTGATTCAGATGCAGAAGTGACATTGGATATTCAAGGACGAGTATCTTTAAAAGGAAAAAATGGTGTAGTAGCTATAAAATGTAATAATTTAAAAATTGTTGGTAATGGGTCTTTAAAACTTTATGGTGGAGATGGATATAGCGAACCTATGAAATCAATAGATTTTGTTGGTTCAGGGGTTGATGTTAAGTATAATTTCTATCTAGATATAATAGGAAGCTTTTATTCATACGCAGGAAAAACAACAAAAAAAGAAAATGATGGAACAGGATCTAATGGATATCCAGGTGTTAGCGCTAAATATATTTCACTAAACGCAACATCAACGATTGAAATATATGGTGGAAATGG
>CAZJKC010000087.1:0-2257 GCA_964546565.1 uncultured Staphylococcaceae bacterium
TGTCCCAAATCTCCCACAACTGGATTAAGGACGCAAACGAAATCCTCAAAGTCGGCGAAGAAGTCGAAGCGAAAATTATCGGATTTGAAGAAAACCGCATAACTCTTTCTATCAAGGAATTGCTCCCCGCACCCGAAGAGACTGCGACCGAAAATGCGAACGTCGAAGGCGAAGAAAACGAAGAGAAACCCGCAAGAAAGTCCTCTCGCGTCAAGAAATTTGAAGAAAAAGTCGCAGAAGGCGAAGAGAAGAAAGAGCGTCGTTCTCGCAAAGCGGCGGCAGATAATTCTTCCGAACCCAAGGAATGGCACTCCGGTGGCTCCAGTGCATCTTCTCTCAGCGATTTGTTCAAGGATTTGAAACTTGACCTCGAAGCGGAAGAAAAAGCGGCAGAAGAAGCACCTCAAGAGGCTCCCAAAAAGACTCGCAAGAAAAAAACCGAAGACGCTGAATAATCAGTAAATGACGGCACCGAAAATTCGGTGCCGTTTTTGTAAACATTAGCGAAAATAAACCTACCGCTTGAAATGGCGGAAATAATATTTTGCATTTAGTTAAAAACACCGAAATCGTTTTGATTTCGGTGTTTTGTCTTGTTAGATTATCGAAATTGGATTTAGGGTAGTGATTATTCGGACAATTTCTTTTGAAGTTCTTTTATTGCGTTCTTTGCAAGAGTGTCGCATTCGTTGTTCAGTTTGTCGTTTGCGTGTCCTTTGACTTTGACGAAGGTGACGTCGTGTTTGTGCATAAGGTCAAGAAGTTCGAGCCACAGGTCTACGTTTTTCACCGCTTCTTTACCGGACGTTTTCCAGCCGTTAAGTTGCCAACCGTAAATCCAGCCTTCGTTTATCGGATTGACGGAATAGGCACTGTCACTATATACGAATACCTTTTGCGAATTGCCTTCGACCGCATTGAGTCCTTCGATGATTGCTTGAAGTTCCATACGGTTATTCGTCGTTTCTTTTTCGGCACCGCTCAATTTTTTCGTATCCGTGCCGTCGATGACTATTGCAGACCAACCGCCGACGCCGGGATTTCCCGAACATGCGCCGTCGGTGTATATCGTAATATCGTGTTTCACGACTTTTCCACCGAGTTCCGCACTGCGATTTCTGCACTTAATCATACCGTCGACGATTATTTGTTCGAGGTCGTTTGCGCGGTAGTGTTCGACTGCTTGAATAGTAGTTCCGCCTTTTGAGCAGACTGCATCGACCATTTCGCTTATAGGTTTTGTGCTGACTTCGACCATTTTTACCGCACCGATTATCGTTTGGAGCGCAAGAGCGGTAGCGGTTTCCTTGTCGAGACCGCCGTCCATACCGCCTTTTATAAGTGCGTCGATGAACATATATACGTAGGCGGGACCGGAGCCCGAAAGAGAAGTCACGGCATCGAACAAGTCTTCGTCGATTTCCACCGCTTTGCCTACGGATTTGAAGATGCTTGTCACGAAGTCGTCTTTTTCACCGCTGAAAGCGATAGCGGACGTGCCTTCGCCGACCGTTGCGGGCATGTTTGGCATAATTCTTGCGTAATTGCGCGCTCCGAGGACAGATTTAAGTTTGTCGATGGAAACTCCCGCCATAATGGATATGACGGTTTTTGCGGTGACGGTGTTCTTGATTTCCTCGAATATCGTGGGTGCGATTTGGGGCTTGACCGCAAAAAGCAAGTATTCGCATTGCGAGGATAGCATTACATTGTCCGTTGTGAAGCACACGCCGAGGGAAGTGAAATATCCGCGCTTTTCTTCTTGTACGTCGCTGATTGCGATTTGTTCGGGGGCGATGACTTTGCCTTTCAAAATGCCTTGTAGTATGGCTGTCGCCATATTGCCCGCACCGATTATTCCGAGTTTGAATTTATTTTTCATAATATCTCCAATTAAATTGACATTTGTCGAGGTTGTTGATACAATATTCGCATATTGAAACGCATAGGGGGGTGGCTCAACGGTAGAGCAGCGGTCTCCAAAACCGCCGGTTGCGTGTTCGAATCGCGTCCCCCCTGCCAAGAAAAGTCCGGAAGGACTTTTTTTCTTTGCAGTTTGTTCTTGATTCTCACCCGCATCATCCACTGCACACTGCGTGTTTGTGTCTGTGTTGCGTCTGACGCTACACTTATGCAAGTTTTTTACTTGCTCGTTTTGCTATTATCCGAATCGCGTCCCGCCGAGGGGAAAGTCCGAAAGGACTTTTTTCTTTGCAGTTTGTCCTTAATTCTCACCCGCATCATCCACTGCACACTG
>CAZJKC010000088.1:0-2109 GCA_964546565.1 uncultured Staphylococcaceae bacterium
TAGGATAAACGCATGAAATGAAAAAAACGGAAATGTAATAGTTAATACTCGATTTTTATTGAATTTATTTGTATGAATGCAAAAAAAGAGGGCCTTAAAAGAACCTAATATAGGTTGCTTATTAACCCTCTTTTATTTTTGATATATTTTATTATTACTTTGATTGAAGAAGAAGATCGTGTAAATCTTTACCATCAAGAAATTTAAATAATTTTAAAAGATTGATTTCATAATTACTTCGAAAAGATTTTAATGTTCTCATTTTTGATCCATTTCGAAATAGAGGAGCAATTAATACTAATAATGTATTTATCATTTTTCTTATTAAAGATAGATTATTATTAGCTATTTTATCCATTGTTTTATTAGCATCTTCTTTGAAGAATTTATCTAATGTGTAGTGTAATTGATTTTCAATTGACCAATGAGTTCGTATTGCTAAGGCGATGACTTCAACATCGGATAAGTCTGATATATAGTATCTGTATTCACATGTTTCTTTATTTGTAATACAATTCCATATTCTTTTTTTATAGCACACTATCGATTTTAAACCATTCCATTCTTCTTCTTGATAAAAGGAAGAACTATCTATTCTAAAGAATTCTCTTGTCTCAATTTGATTATGATTCTTTTCAATTTCCATTTTGTAATAGTTTTTGGTCCCTTTTATTATGTCCAGTTTATCAATAAAATACTTTTCAATATCTTGATGGAATCCGCTATGATTGCCTTTTATAGCTAAAACATAATGTCCTTTGTTTTCTTTTATTATTTGTACTGTTTTCTTTTGGCAATTTAAAGCATCGGCCGTTATTATTTTGTTTTTGATATCTAATGAAGAAAGCACATCTTGGGCTACTGGTATTTCATTTGTCTTTTCATTGATTACAACACTTTTTATACATAATTGATTTGAAGTATCCCAAAAATGCATAATCTGCGAATTTCTTACCTTTCTGTCTGTGTTATATAATCTTCCACTTCCTTTTAATTCTTTTCCATCTATTGCAATTACGTCTAGTCCTTCGTTATCTTTTTTGATATTATCTTCTACCACTAATTTTATAGCTTCTTTTAGGAAACTAATAATAGAGTCTTCTAATGTTTCACTATTTATCTTAGAAAAGACTCTCATATAAGTATCATGAACAGGTAATGTTTCTGGATATTCTATAAATTCTTCTAAAAAATATCTTTTATCTTCAGCAAAATCGGCAACTTCTTGCCATGTTTCCCTCATATCTAAAAAAGCTAAGAACACCATTACTACAATAAACTTTGTTGAATATGTGCATTTTAATTCGATTCTTGAATCTTTTACATTATCAAAAATGTTAATGAATTCTCTTAGCCGTGTACCGTCATCTGTAAAAATATCACGAAACACTAAAGTCCCTAAAGAACTTATTTTTTCTCTATAAGCATTTATAACATAATTAATTTTCGCCATATATTTCCACCTCAAAATTAAATATTTTAAATACTTCATCAACTTTCTTATCATATGTAGATAATTGGTACCTTTTATTAACTAATACTAATGATAATGTTGATAGGATTTCTCTTAATCCTTCAATATGAAGGCATTTATTATTAAATTCAGTATTCATCATAGTTGAAACTCTATTTATTTCCGCAATAACAGTCTCATTATCTAAGTATTTAACATTATATTTAGGATATAACAATAAAAGCGATGTATATGGAAGTTTATATTTTGATACCGTAAATGTTTTGCATATAGCAGTCACCATAATTGTATCAGCATACTTTTTTTGCATTCTCTTTTGTCCTGAATAAATATTAGAAAATAACAAATATAAAAAATAATAGAAACCATATTCATACACTTTAATTTCACCTTTTATCAATCCTTGAGAAGGTATTAAACCATCTTTCTCAGTTATCGTTCCACAATAATAGTCAACGACACGAACGGATTTCCCGTCTCTATACTCACAATGACCTTTATAAAGACGATAATGATCCTTATATTTATTCAAATAATAACCTTTTTTCTTATATTTTAAAGCCCAATCAGGATAAGAAGCCATAAAAACGCCCTCCATTACACGCGTGTAATATATTATAACACATATTTCGTCA
>CAZJKC010000089.1:0-1991 GCA_964546565.1 uncultured Staphylococcaceae bacterium
GATTTACAACACGCGATATGTGTCCTTGTTGCTTTCAACACATGCAAAATTTTCTGGTTCAAGCTAATACGCAACAAACAGATAAAAATACATTTTTCGGAAGCTTATTAACACAATTAAACCAAGAAAATATTCCTGTCAGTTTTTTTATCTCATCACTAGTGGAATTAGGAAGAAAAGAATATGCATGTAGTCGCTATCGAAACTATACTAATGAATGCAAAGAAAAAATAGTGATGGCTTCCACTCCAAGTGAAAAAACAATGCATTGTATCTTTTTACGAAAAGCTAAGACATATTTATTATCCCTTAACTCCCAAAGTATTGAGCAACCAAGCGTTATACGCAATGCAAATACTATTTTTTCCCAAAATGAAGAAATACGGCAAAAAAACCTAAAACCAGGTGTCGAACAAATGCAATTGGGCGAATTTAACCTAAAAAAAGATTCGGAATGTAAAAATTTTATTATAAAAATTGGTTTAGAAAACATTAATTTAGGAACTCAACTTGTAAGTCAATCTCCAGAAACACTTACAATTGCTGGACAACGATTTAGACTATATGATGTTCCAAGAGATGGTAATTGCGGTGTTTGGGCATTTTTGCAAGCGTGGAATCCATCGGATCGTATAAATCCAACCAAAGAACAAATAGGTAACATGCTAGAAATACGTCGAGCAGTTGCTACTTTAGCAAAAGAAAGAAAAGTAAATGAAACAACACAAAAAAGAATACTTGGCGATCGAGAATGGCTAAGCACAGATGATTTTCGTTATTTCGCACAATATGCCAATCAAGATATCGTTGTCATTATCGATGATGGTCATGGAAATTATCAATATGAAATTTACTATGCAAATGCAGATGCGGCTGTAAATGGATTACCAACTGAATATAGCCCAATTAATAACCGACTTTACATTTACTATAGAAATGGTCATTTTCAAACATTACTACTAGAACCATTCCCGGAAACAAATGGAGAGGCAATCCAAGGGATTGGAAATTGAGAAGACTTGGAAGATTCTGACGAAAAATGAAGAACCAATAGCAATCTGGCTTATTCTTTATTAAGCAGGGATAAACCTTTTTCAATGTAATCGCCGTTGGGAGTGACATAGTTGTATAAGCACGTGTAACCGATGTTGTATTGTTTACATAAGTCTTTTACGCAAACGGTTCTATCTTTCATTTCGCTGGCGATAACTTTTAATATGGGCTTGGTCATTTTTTGAGGACGGCCACCGCAACGGCCTCTGGCTCGTGCGGCTTTTAGGCCAGCCAGGGTTCGTTCACGAATCAGATCGCGTTCGTATTCCGCCAACACACTAAATAAGTTAAACATTAATTTACCGCTGGGAGTTGTTGTATCAATGCGCCCCATGGTTGAATCTAATATTTTTAGGGCAATACGGTTATCGTTTAAATAGTTTATGATTTGGTTGAGGTGCACAAGATTGCGGCCTAAGCGGTCTAGTTTCCAAACAACGAGTGTGTTACCAGGTTGTAAGGCTTTTAAGCAGGCCTCTAAACCAGGCCGATCTTCTTTTTTACCGGACGCAAAGTCTTCGTAAATTCTTTTAGACAAGACCCCTTCTTTTTGTAAAGCATCGAGTTGTAAATCTAAAAGCTGAGATCCATCATTTTTCGATACGCGAACATACCCGATTAAACCGTCCATAGTTTTTACATTAACTTAACGACATATAGGGTCAAGCGGAAATAGATTTAAGTTAACAGAAACGAAAAGAATTTTTAGGAAATTTGCGCAAAAGAGGTTTTGTGGAAAACTTTACGAAAAACGAGTGTTTTCTGAAAACTCTTTTGAGACAAAAAGATTTTTGAATTTTTTGGCGATTTAGTTGATTGTAGTTTTCCGGAATTTAAAACAGTTAATAACAGTAGAAAACCTGCAATTGATTTTTATTAGAAAAAGTATAGGCGTAGAGTATAAAATAAAGGAGGGAATATGGAAACATTGTTAGGCC
>CAZJKC010000090.1:0-1894 GCA_964546565.1 uncultured Staphylococcaceae bacterium
CAACGGAGTATACATACAATTCGGCAGGTCAGGTAACAAGCACGGTAACCTCGCGTACGGGCGGCGACGACATAACCTGGAAAATCCAAACGAAAACCGCTTACACCGCGGCAGACAGTGCAAGCGGCATAAAAGCGGGCGCATATGTAAAATCCGTAACAAATCAACTTGACAAAGTAACGTCTTACGATTACAATATGTCTACAGGGGCATTGAAGAGCGTTACCGACCCTGCGGGAAACAAAACGGAGTACACACGCGTAAGCGCTTCGGATGACAGGCTTAAAACGGTGAGCTCCGGCGGCACGGCTGTTTCGTACAATTACTCGGGAACGCGCCTTCAAAGCATACTTTTCGGCACAGAAGACTACGGCGAGAATTACAGCTTTACTTACGACAATTTCGGAAATACAATTTCCACAAAAGTCGGAGACACCGCGCTTTCTACGAATACGTATTCGGGGAATAACGGAGTTTTAAGTAAAGTAACGTACGCAAACGGCGACGCGCAAAGCTACACTTATACAAAAGAAGGCTTTTTAAAGAGTACCGTTTTAACTCCCAAAAACGGCACGGCAACAACCGCGAGCATTTTAACGTACGATTCCACCGGAAGAGTTGCCACCGTAAGCGACAAGCTGTCGATCAGAAAGACGTATTACACATACGATTCTTTGGGCAGACCCGTAAGAACTATCATTGCAAATGACGTAAGCGGAAAGCATTACGGTCACGCCGAATACAGATACGACGTACGTGGAAATGTTACCCGCTACGGCGTTGAGGTGGGCGGCAAAACCGCAAATTCGTATTTCCACTACACAAAGCTCACGGATTCCGACGGCAACACCGTAGGCTACACTGCGGATTACGAAAAAGGTAACCTTTTAACAAGATTTAGAATATATTCGGATCGCTATACGGACTATTCGTACGACCGTCTTGACAGGCTTTCGCAAGCCGCGTTTTACAACGCCGGAAGAACCGTTTACCGTCAATTCAGGTATTATGAGAATACGAACCGTTCGGAAGCAAACACTATTTACAAAACAACACAGCTTGCACGAGAATACATTGACAATACGGCATATATTTACACATATGACGACTTGGGTAATGTAACGGGTGTAAAGACTGCCGAGAGAGCAAATCCCGATACGGATGATGCCACAACGGGTGCGCACAGCGAATACAGAAGCTACGAATACGACTCGAAGTCACAGCTCACCCGCGAAAACAATGCCACAACAAACAAGACGACTGTTTGGACTTACGACACGCTCGGTAACATAACCTCGAAAACGGTTTATCCGTATACCACGGGCACACTCGGCAAAGCCGAAAGTACAATCGATTACACCTACTCAAATGACGGTAAGTCCGGTTGGAATTACCTTTTAACGGGAATAGGTAACGAAAGCATAACCTACGACGAGATAGGTAATCCGACGTCATATCTCGGTGCAAATCTTTCGTGGTTCGGGCGCAAGCTTCAAACATACGAGAAGGACGGCACAAGCATTTCGTACAAATACGACGCAAACGGAATGCGTGCTTCAAAGACCGTAAACGGAGTTAAAACAGAATATCTTTACATAGACGGCGCATTACGCTACGAAAAATGCGGAACAGATGAAAAATATTATGTTTACGACGCGAACGGATATCTTGCGAACATAAAATATTACAAAGACGGAAGCAAAACACCGCTTAATATTTATGTCATAACAAACGCACAGGGCGACATCGCGGGGCTTTATGATTACAAGGGCGTTATGCAGGTTTCGTACGAATACGACGCCTGGGGCAACACCGTTTCCATTACCGACAAAACAAACGGACTCTGGAGCGGACTCAACCCCTTCCGTTACCGCGGCTACTACTACGACACCGA
>CAZJKC010000091.1:0-1877 GCA_964546565.1 uncultured Staphylococcaceae bacterium
CAAAAGATTTTCAAAAAATTATATATATAAAATATATATAAAAGTATTGCAAATCTTTTTTTATTGTTATATAATTAAGGGTGTTAAGGTGTTAAGCATATTACAGGAGGTTTTTATGTCTTATTTTGTGAAAAAAACTGTGCCTTCAAAGAAAGGTGTTTATCTTCAAATTTATCATTCTTATTATGTACCTGGTAAAGGCAAAAGAAATAAATCTCATGAAGTTGTTGGATATGTCAATGATCTCATTGCTAAGGGTATTAAAGATCCTTATGCATATGCTCAACATTTGGCGGATGATTTAAACGGGAATGGTGATGGTAAAAAAGATGCTCAAATCGGTGAAACTTCAGCATCTAAAAATATTGGTTATTTTCTTGTTAAGTCGATGATTGATTACTTGAAGGTTGATGAGATAATGGATATTATGACATCTCAAAAACATTTTCATTTTCAAATGTCAGATTTTATAAGAGCGATGATTTATGCTCAAATTTATAGTCCAGGAAGTAAGTTGAAAGCAGCTGAAAATGTCTTTCCAAACTTATATGCGTGTAAGACATTTTCGTATGAACAGGTTCTTGATGGTATTGAATATGCAGGTTCGGATTATGCAAAATATATTGAACTATTCAATCATCAAATAGAAAAAATATGGCCCAGAAAAACTAATGTTAACTTTTTTGATTGTACTAATTATTATTTTGAAATCGATTTAGAAAAAGATGATAAACGAAAAGGAGTGTCGAAAGAAAATAGACACGATCCCATTATTAACCAAGCTTTACTTTTAGATAGTGAACAAATACCACTTGGAATGATGATGTATAAAGGTAATGAATCCGAAAAGCCATATTTAAGACAAATGATAGAAGATACAAAAACTAGATATGATATTACTGGACGTATTGTTCAAGTTGCAGATAAAGGATTAAATTGTGCTAGAAATATATATGCTGCTTCTATAGAAGCAGATGATGGCTATATATTTTCAAAATCAGTACATGGGACTAATTTAAGTGTTATTGAAAAAAAGTGGATATTATTAGAAGATGATGGTCCTAATAAATGGACTAATGTTTATGATAAAAAAGGCAAATTAATCTATCGATACAAAGAATGTATTGATACTTTTCAATACCATTGCTATTTAAGCGAAGATGATGAAAAAGAAACATATTTTACGGTTAAAGAGAAACGAATTGTTACATATAATCCTTCGTTGGCAAAGAAAAGATTACAACAAATAAGAAAAGAAGTTGAAAAAGCAAAAACCATAATTTCAATTAAAGAAGCTAAAAAAGAAGACTTTGGAGATACTTCAAAATATGTTGCTTTCGAAGCAAAAGATGAAAATGGTAAGAAAATAAAAATAAAGCCTCATCTTGTACAAAACAAAATTGAAGAAGATGAAGCTTACGCTGGTTATAACTTAATTGTTACATCAGAATTAAGTCTTAGTGCTCAAGAAATATACAATACATATCATGGATTATGGAAAATAGAAGAATCATTCCGAATTATGAAAAGTTACTTAGAAGCAAGACCGGTATTTGTCCAAAAGAAAGAATCAATATATGGTCATTTCTTGATATGTTATTTATCATTAGTTGTTTTAAGATTATTGGAATTAAAAATATTTGATGATGAATTGTCGGTTAATCAAATTATCGAATTTATTAGAAAGTATTCTATTACCGATACAGGTGAAGGAATATACATCAATAACTCTACTAAAAGTGAAACATTCTTAAAAATTAAGGAAGTGCTTGGCATATCAAAACTAGGTAATTTATTCCTTAAAAAACATGATTTAGATATGTTATTGAATTTCGAGTTTTAACACCCCAAAATAGGGTTATCTCCTAAAGTCAGGT
>CAZJKC010000092.1:0-1862 GCA_964546565.1 uncultured Staphylococcaceae bacterium
TGAAAAAATCATTGAGCTTTAGGAACTTACGCTCCAGCTCTCGTGTAATATATGTCATAATGCATCTCCAACTTGCGATTTTTATGAAAATCCGTGGTCAATCGTATTTTATCATAATTTACCAATTTCGTCAAGAGGTTATACACATTATTTGTTTGCATTCCGTGGTCGTGTTTGTGCAAAATAAAAAGATTTCAAAAACAGAGCGATATGGGTTGAAAATTGGGGATTTTATGATATAATAGCAGAATAGGTGCTTGCTTCGCCGTTATTTGACAAACAAAACAAGACCGAATTGCAAATGCGGGATAAACATTTAAAAAACAGAAGAAAGAAGAGTTGTATGAATGAAAATTATGTCGTTTAACACGCAGTCGTGTACAAATTATCTTGAAAAAAAGCGCGATTTCGATATTATTGCCGACGCAATAAAAAAGTGCGGCGCCGATATTGTCGGACTTAACGAAATTCGAAATAAAGGCGAAAGGTCGGATTTTATCGATCAAACAGCCGTTTTATCCGAGCTGACGGGGCTAAAATATCGCTATTTTGCAAAAGCTATCAATGCATGGGGCCAAAATCCGTACGGAAACGGCTTTTTGTCAAAATACAAAATCGAATCAGCCGAGACGATCATGATACCCGATCCGTATCCGAAAACAGGTAAAGAATATTACGAAACACGCTGTATTTTAAAGGCAAAGCTCGAAAATTCCGTCACCGTTCTCGTCACGCATTTCGGCTTGAACGATGACGAACGGCAAAATGCCGTCGATACAGTCGTTAAAAATCTCGAAAAAGAAAAATGCATCCTTATGGGCGACTTTAACGCTCCACCGAACAGCCGTGTGTTGGACCCGATCCGCACACGAATGAAAGACACCGCGGATTTGTTCAACAAACCGCTTCTCAGCTATCCGTCCGATAATCCGGACAGAAAAATAGACTACATCTTCGTGTCGCACGATATCGATGTCGTTGCCGCAGATATCCCGCAGATCATCGCGTCCGACCACAGACCGCATACCGCTGTCGTATCGCTGTGATAAAATAAACGCAAAACAACTCATGCAAGCTGTCCAAACTCTTAATCGATGCTGACAATTGTCACGTTGAATATCGGACAACTTTTTATTACCACTTTTTTATTAAAACAAAACAGGAGACTTCAATTTGAAGTCTCCTGTTATTATTCAATATGTATCGATGTCTGTAACCATAACCTCTGCTGTTTTTACAATCTTCTCAGACGTATGCTTCGTTACCATAGAGTTAGTTACTTCACGAAGTACCATACACATTGATTATAGCATAAACGGTTATTTTGCGCAAGTGTTTTTGCCGAAATTTCCGATTTTTGTCATATTTATAACGTCCGAGTCTTGCATTTGAGGAACAAAACCCGAATAAAACCTGTTTGAGAGCAAAAAATCGGTATGGAAAGATCTTTTAAATCGCCAATCAAAGCGGATAAAAACAGATTTTTATCTCCGACAAGGACATTTTTTCATTTTAAGCCGTCAAATTTACCGTCAAAAAATCCGACGGTGAAACTGGCGGCAATGTTTGTTAAACAAAAAAAAATTTGAGTGTTTCAAATTCTGGTTTTTCGTATAAGTTTTGTCGTACCATTCGCCGTCAAAATCTCTGTAATGCTCTGTTTATCGCCTTTTTTAGGCTATTTCGCAGAGTAACTAACTCTATGTTAGGGGAGTTGATCTCCGGTAGGGGGGTTGATCTATGTCTGTGGAGTTAATTTACATCTGTACAGAGATTGAACGGAAACTTCTCAACGCGGAGCTTGCCCCCAAAAAATAAGCCTACTCTTAAAAAGAGTTTGCTTAAATCAAATATTTAACTTG
>CAZJKC010000093.1:0-1850 GCA_964546565.1 uncultured Staphylococcaceae bacterium
CATAGCCTTTTGAATAATATGCTTCTAGCATTGATAACGCCATGGTCTTTCCAAAGCGACGAGGACGCGTAACACACATAAATTTTTTAGAACCTTTGCCCAAATTATTATTAACTGCCTTAATAAGTAATGATTTATCAATAAAAATATCATCATATAAATCAGAAATAAACTTTTTGTTTCCTAAATTTAAAAAATTAGCCATACAACATCCTCCTTTTTTTCTTTAATTAAATTATATCACGAAAGCAAGCAATCAATAAATGATTTATTATCTATTCGCGCATTTAATGAAACTAATAATTAAGCTAATATTTAAACAATAAATAAGATGATAAATAGAATATGTCATAATATTAAGGCTTAATTAAGAATTTAAACTATCTTTTCTATTATTTTATAGTTATTTTACTACAATCCTTGTCAATTCTTACCTTCATCAAATGTGTTTAAAATCTAAAATCAATCGTTTTCTTTAAAATTTATTATCCATTTCATTAGCGTTTTAACCGCTACTGGTTTATGGCTTTTACTAAATAAATTTATTGTTGAGTAATAAAATGCTTAATACCACCATTAATATCATTCAAAAGCTCTACACAGTTTATTGGGTATACTTCAATATTAGATAGTTCTGATATAGGAATCCAATGAAATTGAATCATAAATTCCTTACCATCCATATTTTCAATTCCGCTAAATGTATCATTAAGAGGAAATGTTGTTTTGTTAATGTTAACAAGATAATATAAACATATTTGATGCCATTTTCTGCCATTTAATGAAAAGAAGTTTTCTTGAATCCACTTTAATTCTCCAACGCTAATATGCACGCCTATTTCCTCTTCGAACTCTCTTTTCAGTGTTTCTACGTTAGTTTCGCCCAAAGCAACATGACCACCAGGAAAAGCATATCCTTTTTCATTTGATGACTTTTGCAAAAGCACTTTACCATCAATTAAACATATTCCGGCAACACGATATGAAAATATATAATTTTCTGTTTTAATTTTTATATCCATAATTTATCCTCCTATTCTGCTCAATAAAAAGCTTGATACCATAGCAAGCACAAAAAAATAAAATGTGCGCCACTACCAATTTTGATACATTTTGCGTACACTTGCAAATGAGAATTTGCATAACTAAATTAAACAGGTGTTCCCACTTCAATTAGATTTCCGTCTAAATCATAGAATCTAACTGACTTTTGTCCCCAACTGTGTGTCATCAGGTGATTGACATATTCGATTTCAGGGTAAAGTAATTCAAGACGCTCTACAAATTGCTCTATATTTGGCTCTTCAAAATACAACAAAGACTGATTACTATTTGGAACAACACTTCTTTTTAAAAATTTCTCCCAGTATCCCGCTTCCTGTAAATATAAATTATTCGTCAATTCCATATTCCCATCGTTGTCTTGTAACAGTTGAAATCCGAACATATCACTATAGAACTTTAACGCACGTTTGCAATCTTTTACAACAATAAGCGTTCCTTTGTATTTCATATTCTCCTCCTATAATTTTTATTTAATATCGATATTCACTGAGTCATAAGAAATATGCTAAGCGTAAACAGTAATTATCCTGCCAATTAATATTGTGCCGTTATATTGTTATTATAAAAACATCGTCATATAAATCGGTATACAAAGAAATTCTCCGTCTTTTCGCAAATCTTTTGTATATACCAAATATCTTTAACCTGTTTTTTCTGAAAACTTATCGACAAATGCATCAATTGACGCATGAGTTTTATAACCCGATGATTTAACTTCAATAGGACATATTTTATTTCGTTTTGCAATCAAGAAATCTACTTCATAATTGTGTGTTGAGTTTTCT
>CAZJKC010000094.1:0-1739 GCA_964546565.1 uncultured Staphylococcaceae bacterium
TTCAATTTTTATTATCAATATCATCATCACTTTGCAAAAGAGTGTTTTTAGAAAATAACCCAGCATAAATATATTTAATATTATAATTGCCAAAATCAATTAATATAGCTTTATTCTTTTTAAATTGCTTATAATGTTTTTGAACCTCTTCTTTTCCAACTAATTCTATTTTTTTTATGTTTGATATATTTTCACACCATCCATCATTATGGGTACCATCAAATATAAAATTACTTATTGTTCCATTTTTAATTATTAATTTACAGTATTCTGAAGAAACAAGAAACATAATTTCCATAAACCCTTTTATTTTCTAGATGAAATACTATGTAAGTTACACTTAAAAAAGAGAGTAACTATTTGTAAAAATAGTGACTCTCTTGCAAGTTTTTGGCTAATTATTATTATTTAGTTTTTCGAAACCTTCTGACCATGCATTAAAATTATCAATTTTTATATCTATTATTTCAAAATTATCTGGATGTTTTTTACCTACCCTACTATGTTTTTTTAAATATTTAATATTTTTTTTTGCTTTTTCAGGAGTAGAAAAATAATCAAATATATTCCAATATGTAAATCCATCAGCTTCATTATAATACTCATGAGTAACACAAAACAAAGTAACATCAGACTTATTATTGATATCTTCATCAAAATCAACGCTAAATTTAATTATTTTAAAATGATCATAATTATATTGATTAAATCCTGCTAATCCTTTAGACATATTAATTTTCTTCTTTGCTAATTTTAGAGTAGAAAAAACACCTAAATTAAAATATGCTTTATAAGCATCGCAAACTAAGTATTCAAATTTTACTAAATAAAAATATTTAATCATATTACCATCCTTTATAATATCGTAAATACCTTTCTATCCATTTCACAATTTGATTATATTCAGTTCCAGGACCTTTTGACCAATTACCAGGGCCATACTTCCAGTCAAGAATATCTTTAGCATTTTGCTGTGCTGTTTTATTTGGGTCAATCATGTCTTCATTAACCCAACTTGGTTTATTAGAAGATGTTGCTTTTCCAGGCTGTCTGGATGTTTTAGCAAACATATAAATTCCGCCAAGCAATCCTGCAACACCTAGTATTTGTGTTCCAGTTACAGTTACTGTAATTGTTCCAGCAACACCAAACATCAAGGACCCACCTGAATTTATCAATCCAAATGTTGGTAAGCTTACAGAAAAACTCATTCCTGCTAATACTCCTACACCAGCACCGATTACTCCGCCTAATACTGTTGCCCCTAAATAATCATACCAAGCTACACTTCCATCAAATACTTGTCCATCATCACGATAATCAATATATGCAGCAACTCCAAATCCAAATACTGCTCCGATAATTAAACCAATTAATAAAGCACTATGCCCATCCGGATCCACATTCATAATCGGATTATTACCACAATAAGCATATAAATTTAACCCATTAATACTATCAAGCTCTAAATACTCAATACTATCAGGACTAATCCATCGACATAACTTAGGACTATAGTATCTGTTATTACAATAATATAGATTACTATAGACATCATAATAATATCCTCGATATCTAAAAGGATTAAGATTACCTATAGATTGACTATCGGTATCTTCGGTTAATGAAGAAGATAAGACTTTATGATTACCATATGCATCATATAGGTATTTAGCAACAAGATTACCATCTTCTTTGTAGATGCTTTCAATGTCACCTTGGATATTTCTAGCATAGAA
>CAZJKC010000095.1:0-1632 GCA_964546565.1 uncultured Staphylococcaceae bacterium
AATTATTTGAAACAACATGTGGTTGTGTTGTTCTAGAACCGCAATGGCATTTTACACTATGTGAGCGCAAATTAATCCAAGTATAATTATAACTATAATCATGTCCTAATACTCCTTCCCCACACGGAATACCAAGAACAATAGAATTCAAAATATCATTAATATATTCATCACACATAATTTCAAGATTATGAGGTATTGCTGGAGAAGATGGAATTGCACAATTTGTTGATAGATCATTTGCATCAAAAATTTTAACATATCTTTCAAATCCATTAAAATTAATACCATCTGAAAATCCATATCCCAATTGTGAATTCGTATCGATAAACAAATCGTCCATTATAACAGCTTCATCATTTATAACATTATACAATGATAATACTTTTTCTGCTTCTTCAACAGTAACAGTTCCCACTAAGTTACTATCTATTGAACCTAAAATTGTATCATACAAATTAATGCTGAATTTTGCTGCTATTTTAGCAAGACCATTTACAATCGTTAATATAGTTGAAGTTAAATTCGGGCAATCATCAGCAACATTAGTTATAGTATTTAGCAAATCTTGATACTCAGTTATTATGGAATAATACTTATCTGAATTTTTTCTATTTTCTAGAATATCATTAATTAAAGCTTTTATAAAACCAATAGATGTCATCGAGCCATATGCTACAGCATTAATATCAACATCGCTAGACGATACTACTTCATTCCAAGAATTTCGTAGATTTTTATTAATATCTTCATCCATAATATCACCTACACCCATATATATAGGATTTAAATAAGTTACTCCTTTTATATCAGTATAATAATAATCCATCATTACCATAACTGAATCAATCAAACCTAATGTTGAACCATTATATGGAGTTCCTAAACTATATATGGAATCTACATTATAAATATGTTCTGTTGCATACATTAAATTTATAATACCTCCACGACTATGCCCAATCAGGTTAAATCGTGGTAATTTACCTGTTAGCGATTTATATTGAAGAGAAATATTATCTAACACATCATGAAATTGCTCATATACTTTTTGGTGTGTGGTATTTGGAGTAGCACTACTAAACAACAAAAGAATATGTTTTGAAACATCTTCAAAATAATCCACTTCAATTTTATTTTTTGGATTATTCTTATAATTAGAATATGATAATTTATATAAACTATACCCATTGTACTCTTTTGTAGTATCATCAGTTTCAGTTTCTACAATATAAATATCCATATTTCCATCTAAATGCTGATAGAATTATTCAATAATTGATTTTGAATTATAAGCAAAATCATCATTATTATTTAATGCATAGTTATTACTCCAATGACTATAACTTCCACCAAGGCCATGAGTTAAAACAGTAATTGTTGGTGGAGTATTACTGTAGTTAGCATAATTTTCACATCCACTATAATAATCTGAATTATTAGAGCTAAAAATTTTTGTTTTAGAATGTAAATCTACATTAGAAGCTCCTAAAGTAACATTAAAACAAAATACAAAAACCAAAAAAACAATACACTCACTAAAGAAAAAAAATAAAGATTTACGCATTTTCATTTTCCCTCCTATTCATTTATCCATTTAGCATATAATTTAATCTCATCACAATTTTCATC
>CAZJKC010000096.1:0-1581 GCA_964546565.1 uncultured Staphylococcaceae bacterium
TATAATAAATGCACGGATAAATAAGAATTTCAGGAGGCGAGTATGAAATACAAAGGAACGCTGAAAAGACTGCAACCGTGCTCTACAATTTTATCGTGATATGTTTGGGTTTCAACTACTTCAAGACAACGATGGGAATATGGAATTGACAAACAACTTGTATTTGCAGGAATCAGGTTACTGGGAACTGTTCACAAAAAGAAATATAATTCCAAACAGTAATCAATCCGAGTTGTATTTTGAAGAGCCAAATATAGAGCAATTTGTAGAGCGTCTTGAAACACTTTACCCTGAAACAGAATATGTCAATCGCCTGATGACCCACAGTTGGGGGCAAAAGGTAGTAAGGTTTTATGACCCTGACGGAAATCTGATTGAAGTGGGAACTCCTGTGTAATACATCTCGATTTATAGAAGTAATTATGGCAAGCAGTAAAGAATATTTGGATTTTGTGTTAGAACAATGTAGCGGTTTATCTGCTCGTGCTATGATGGGAGAATATGTGCTTTATTATGCCGGAAAGGTTGTAGGCGGTGTCTGTGATAATCGCTTGCTCGTCAAACCCACACCGTCGGCGATTGCATTGATGCCAGAAGCCCCGAGAGAATTGCCATACGAAGGGGCAAAGTATATGCTCGCCGTACAAGATATTGAGAATAGAGAGTTTCTCCTTAAACTATTTGAGGCAATGTATGCAGAACTGCCTGAAACGAAGAAAAAGAAATAATCAAATTCCAACTTATAAGGTACCCCTACCATCGCCGATAATATAAACTCAACAAAATAATATTATGGAAAAGATTTGGACTGAAATGTACAATTCCGCAAAAGCGGTCTTAAATACGCGTAAAATCTCGGAATACGTTACTTGCGGAGAGGTCGCCGCTGCCGTATTGTCAAAATCGGGTAAAATCTACACGGGCATTTGTATCGATACTTGCTCCGCGTTAGGTATATGCGCCGAAAGAAATGCTATCTTCAATATGCTGACAAACGGAGAACAGGAAATCGACAAAGTATTATGCGTTCTTCCCGACGGCTCCACCGGCGCCCCTTGCGGGGCTTGCCGTGAACTTATGGTACAGATTATGGCGGGTAGGTATCACAATATAGAAATTATGCTCGACTACTCCACGGGTCGTACGGTAAAACTCGGAGATATTACTCCCGAATGGTGGATTAAGTAAATCCCGAAAACAAGCAGAAACGGTTAGAACTTTAATAGGTTATCGTTAGCTCGGTAACCTATTTTTCTTTAATAAACAACGTTAGCGGATTGCTTGTTTTAACGTTTTCGAGATTTACTTAATGCTCCATATGGACGATAGTGCGAACATCTGCACGATGGTAGTACGCCTATAATTAGCGACTGTACTAACAATAGTACGACAATCCCTCAGGCGCAAGCGATGCTTGCGCGATGAAATCTTGCTACGCAAGACGAAATCCGCGTTCGCGGATGAAATCTGCCTTCTGCAGATGAAATATTCGCTTCGCGAATGTTGTGGTGGCGCCGTTGGCGCGGATATAAGATTAACTCTTATTATCCTTTTCTCTTCTCTACTTCTCTATTCTCTTTT
>CAZJKC010000097.1:0-1447 GCA_964546565.1 uncultured Staphylococcaceae bacterium
CAATGCATAATGTTACACCGCAAGATATAATTAATAATCTTGCTTCTAGAACAAAATAGCGTTTTTCCGTAGGGTGGAGTCGAACGAAGTGAACGAACCCGAATATGTTACAAAGCGAAACGACGAAACGAAGTAAGGAGATTGAGCCTGTATGCGAAACGAAGTGTAGCTGAGAGCAAAGTGAATGACAGCGAAGCGAAATGAACCACTTGCTCGAGAGCAAGGAAAAACAAGACAAAAATAAAATTAGAAGGTAAATTTATAATGAAAATATGTAGTTATAGTGAACTTGATGAAAATTTCTTTTCTAAAATTGAATTTGAAAGTATTTCATCGGTAAATGAAATTATTAATGCTGTTCGCCAAAATGGAGATAGTGCTGTAAAAGAGTATGCACAAAAATTTGGCGATGGTGAGTTATCAGCATTTAAGTTGACAGAAACTGAAATTGAAGAAGCAATTTGCAAAGTTGATGAAAAAACAATAGAAACAATTAAATATGCAATAAAAAATGTAAGAGAATTTGCAAAAGCTCAACTTTCAAGCATAAAAGAATTAAAAGTTGAAGTTGCAGGAAATACACTGGGACATAAAATCGTTCCGTTGGATTCAGTTGGCTGTTATATCCCAGGGGGAAATTATCCGCTTCCAAGCAGTGCAATAATGACAGTTGTTCCAGCAAAGGTTGCTGGAGTAAAAAGGGTTGTTGCAATGTCACCGAAAATTCAGCCTGTAACAGTTGCTGCTGCGCATTTAGCTGGTGCTGATGAAATATATAGAATTGGTGGAGTACAAGCTATTGCTGCAATGGCTTATGGTACTCAAACAATTCAAAAAGTTAATAAAATTGTAGGTCCTGGGAATAAATTTGTTACATCTGCTAAAAAACAAGTATTTGGTGAGTGTGGAATTGATTTCTTAGCTGGCCCAAGCGAAGTATTAATTATCGCAGATGAAACTGCTAGACCAGAATTTGTTGCTGCTGATATGCTAGCTCAATGTGAACATGATAAAGATGCAAGAGCTTTCTTAATTTGCTTTTCTGAAGATTTTGCTAAAAAAGTTGATGAAAAAGCAAAAGAATATTTAACTTGTTTAGAAACAAAAGAAATAGCACAAATTTCTTATGAAAAATCTATTGCAGTTGTTGTTAAATATTTAGATGAAGCAGTTGAACTATCAAACAAAAAAGCACCTGAACACTTAGAATTGTGTTTGGAAAATGCAGAAAATTTGATAAATAAATTTACTAACTATGGTTCTTTATTTATTGGTAATTATAGTGCAGAAGTCTTTGGTGATTATGTTTCTGGTACAAACCATACGTTGCCTACTAACCAAGTTGCAAAATATTCTGGCGGTTTGAGTGTTTTTGATTATATCAAAATTCAAACTTTTCAAATTATTAGCGACAAGGCAATAAAAGAAACAGCACAAAGAGCTTCAC
>CAZJKC010000098.1:0-1320 GCA_964546565.1 uncultured Staphylococcaceae bacterium
TCTTTTAACAATTCGCTTCCAACATATCTAATAATGTAAGATTTGCCGATTTGCCTAGCCCCATCAATAATCATAATTTTGTTTGAGCCATTTTGCAAATAATTGGTAATGGTGTGTTCAATCTTTCTGTGTAACATACTTATTTTTCTCCTTGTTTTATCATATCTTACACTTTTCTTATAAAAAACGCAATAGAAATTTACACTTTTCCTATAAATTTAGGTGTCAAAACATACACTTTTCCTAAATTTCTTGTAAATTTACCATATTTTTAGGCAAGATTGATTATTTTACAATAAAAAACGATGCCAATGGTGTCGCGTTAAAAATAAAACTTTAAGTTATTCATCTTGAATAAATTATCATTTTTAAACATTTTAATCGTTTTTGAACTATCTAAAACTATTTGATACTTTTTGAGAAATCTGTTTTAAAAAGTTTATATAATTTGATACGAATTACCATTTTTTATGTTATAATCAAGTTAGGAGAAAAGTATGAAAATTTTAATTTGTGGATTGCCTGGAACTGGAAAAACGACATTATCGCATATTATTGCTGAAAAATATGGTAAATTGACTGTCTTGTTTGCAATGCCGGAATAATGCCAACCCCTTGTCGGTCAGTTTCGAAGAAATCAAATTCTTTTACTTAGATGTCGAGTTTCTGCACCATATTTTATCATATTGTAAAGTGCTGAAAGTTCCTAAATATAAGCATTTCAGCCACTTCACCTTTAATAAATATCATTATACAACATTATTAAATAATGATACAACAAAATACAACCCTTTGCAGAAATTTTGCAAAATGCCAGCAAAAATTCGTGAAAAGATTACTGAAATAAGAATTTTTACTAAATGTTTTTTCTGGTGTAGAATGTGCTTTTGCCAGTCCCGTGTTTTTCAATCAATTCGTTATCTGCTAATTTTTTCAATGAGCTTTCAATAGATTTGACACCAAGTGTTGGGCAAAGTTCAATAATTTTTGCTTTGTTAAATTTTCCAATAACTGTGCAAATTGCTTTCTTGACAATTTCAATAGCGGGTAGATTATCTGAAACAATTTCAACCCTTTCTTCAAAATCTCTATAAGCAGAAATAATTGTGCCAAGCAAGTATTTAATAAATGCTTCTGGATTGTCGTTTCCATTATGCCAATCTTGTTGTGATTTTTCTAGTGCATCATAATACAAATTTTTGTTTTTAGAAATCTTTGCTTCTAGTGAAATATATTTTCCAACGAGATATCCACATCTGTAAAGGAGCAATGTCGTAAGAAGTCTACTCATTCTTCCATTTCCGTCTAAAAATGGGTGGA
>CAZJKC010000099.1:0-1239 GCA_964546565.1 uncultured Staphylococcaceae bacterium
CCGGAAAACCTAAAAGTCCGTATATCATAATCGGGTCAAGCACTACATTCACCACAGCTCCCGTTATCTGTGCAATGGTCGAATACATACTTTTCCCGGTCGCCTGTAATACCTTCTCATACAAAGAAAAGAAGAAAATACCAAACGACCACACACAACAGATACGCAGATAATCCGACGTCATCTCTGCAATCACGGCATTCTTTGTCTGGGATGCCACATAAGCATCCACGCCAACTATACCAAATAATGCAAATACCACATAAATCACAGCCATTAAAAATACGCCATTTCCCGCAGTATAACTTGCCTTCTCCGTGTCTTTCTGCCCCATGCTTTTTGCCAACAGGGCATTTACGCCCACGCCCGTACCGATTCCTACCGCCACCATTAACATCTGTACCGGAAACGCCAGCGTCAGGGCATTTAAGGCAAGCTCGCCGTTTTCCTTCATATTCGCCACAAAGGCACTGTCCACAATGTTGTACACCGCCTGCAGCATCATGGAAATAATCATCGGCACTGACATCGTAAGCATCAGCCGTTTCATCGGCAGCTCTGCCATTTTGTTTTGTTTCCTTGCTTCGTCTTTTCCTTGCTTCATAACATTCTCCTTATCCTTTTCTCTTGTCCGTACAGGCTTGCGCTTCGCGCACCCCACTCACTTCGCGACGTTGTCGCTCAGTCGTGGGCGCGTTCGCATAATCCCGACTGCTTTCGTGCAGGCTCGCGCTTCGCGCATCCCACTCACTTCGCGACATTGTCGCTCAGTCGTGGGTGCGTTCGCATAATCCGACTGCTTTCGTGCAGGCTCGCGCTTCGCGCATCCCACTCACTTCGCGACATTGTCGCTCAGTCGTGGGCGCGTTCGCATAATCAGACTGTTTTCGTGCAGGCTCGCGCTTCGCACACCCCACTCACTTCGCGACGTTGTCGCTCAGTCGTGGGCGCGTTCGCATAATCAGAGATTTTCGGAAGCACACTTCCGAAAATCTCTTCTATGCTCACTTTGCCTGCACGAAAAAAACGTGTAACCCTGTAGCTTTTGCTACATTAGATTACACGCTTTCTGCTGGACTTACATCTAAGATTACATCATTTCTTTTTCCAAATATGGAGTATACCACATTTAAAAATTTTTTGTAAGACCTTTTTTCGTTTTTCCTGGTAAAAGACTGCACCCTTGCAGCCTTTTGTCTGCAAGGGTGCAATTACCCGTTCTGTATTTTAACTATACCG
>CAZJKC010000100.1:0-1190 GCA_964546565.1 uncultured Staphylococcaceae bacterium
TTTCTTTGTAGGGAAGGGGCCATGCCCCTTCCGACATGGTCGGTTCATTTGGGCGTGAACGGAAACGAGGACGCTTCCCTACCGGGACGCTGCGCGAACGGACCGTCGAGGACGCCGGTCCCTACTTGAAAACACCTTTTTGACATACCGAATGCGATTTCCGAAGGTGAGGAAATCGCATATTTTTATGGGGTGGGACATACGATTTACCATCTTTTGTATGTCGGAGGGGATAAGGATGAAAACTTACAACGTGGCCATTCTCGGAGCAACCGGGGCGGTGGGGCGGGAAATGCTGAAGATCCTGCAACAGCGGCAGTTTCCCGTGGGCGATCTGCTGTTGCTGTCCGGTGCGCGCAGCGCCGGCAAGCGGCTGGATTTCTGTGGGGAGCAAATTCCCGTTTCCAACGCCCAATATGCGGCGCTTTCCAACGTGGACATCGTGCTGGGTGCGGCGGAAAACGACGTGATTCTGGCAAAAACGCCCCAAATTTTGGAATCGGGCGCGGTGCTGATCGACAATTCCTCGGCCTATCGGCTGGATCCGTCCGTGCCGCTGGTGATCCCGCCGATCAACGGCGCGGATGCGAAAAATCATCGGGGGATCATCGCCAATCCCAACTGCACCACCGTCATCGCCCTGACGGCCATCGCTCCCCTGCGCCCGCTGGGGCAACTGCGCAGTATCTGGGCGGCCTCCTATCAGGCGGTGTCCGGCGCAGGCACCGCGGGGATGCGGGAGCTGGCGGCGCAAAATCGCGCCCTTTTGAGCGGCGGGCAATACCGCCCCCAAGCCTTTCCCTACCAGATCGCCTATAATCTGATCCCGCAGATCGGCCGCGTGCAGGCGCAGGGCTACACCACCGAGGAGCTGAAGCTCCAATTTGAGGGGCGCAAGATCCTCCACGCGCCGGAGCTGACCGCAAGCTGTACCTGCGTGCGGGTGCCGGTGATGCGCAGTCACAGCGTGGCCATGAGCGTGGGCTTCGATCGGGCGGTGGATACGCAGCAGGCACGGACGCTTTTGGAAAACGATCCGAATTGTGTTTTTTTGGACGACCCGGACAACGGCGAATACCCCATGCCCCTGACCGCCTCGGATCAGGACGCGGTGCTGGTCGGCCGTCTGCGGCCGGATCTGACCGACGAGCGACGGCTGGTTTTGTGGTGTTGCGGCGACCAGTTGCGCA
>CAZJKC010000101.1:0-1126 GCA_964546565.1 uncultured Staphylococcaceae bacterium
TTGTTCGTACGTTTGCACGCAAAAGAAAGTGGTACGTCCACCCCAACCGGATCCGAAATGTAATCTGACCTGGAAAACTCCTATTTTTTTGAATGATTCTTCCTCGGCTGATGGAACTATATACTATTATAACTACTGTGATTTTTATAAGTACAATAGTGAAACTAATTCCTGGGATAGTTATAGATGCACATATTCTGACCCCAGGGGTAGTATCTATGGTGCACCAATATATGATATCTATAAGCCGGGTTCTCAGTATACAACTGTATCCGAGTGTCTTACTTATCGTTGTGAATATAGTCCGCTCTATAATATTCACGTGAATTGCAGATACTGAAAAAATCGGAGTGAGTATACTAAATTTTTACGGTTATGTACGAAAGAAGGGCTTGTTATAAAAACAAGTCCTTCTTCTTTTACATGATATATTGTTTGGAAAATTATTTTACTTTTCTTGATGATTCAAGAATACCTAAATTTTGCGTATAGCTGGTAGGGTGCAATTTTTTGCACCGAATTATTAATAATCAATCAAATTAATTTTCAATTCTAAATGATTTTTATTATTTGTAATAAATTAAAAATACCCCTCTACGGCGGGAGAGGGGTTGGGGGTGAGGGTTTGCTATTGTCCTCAAATAAAATTAATTAAACAACCTTGTACTTATAACATCTTGTTGTTAAAAAAATAACATACAAGATATTGTTTTTATATAACCAAAATACATTTTCTTGTTTAGAACAGTAGGGTGCAATTTTTTGCACCGAATTATTTATAATCAATCAAATTAATTTTCACCGTAAAAAATTAAAAATACCCCTCTACGGCGGGAGAGGGGTTGGGGTGAGGGTTTGCAGATATTAACAAATAAAATTAATTAAACAACCTTGTATTTGCTATACCTTGTCACTTGAAAAATAAGTTACAAGATATTGTCTTTTACATAACCAAAATACATTTTCTTGTTTTGTATTTATATTTTTTTAGTCAACCCTCATCCTAACCTTCTCCCGTCGGAGAAGGAACTTAAATAAAATTTAGGTTTTGAAAAGACATAAAAATCTGCCTCAAAATCAAATTTTTGAGGTAGGTTTTTAAGAAAAACATAAAAAACGAAGAAAA
>CAZJKC010000102.1:0-1072 GCA_964546565.1 uncultured Staphylococcaceae bacterium
TTTAATTTGAAGAATTTTTGAGTAATTGGGAGTAGGTAAAGTTATGAATAACAGGGATTCCTCGGATTTTATTTGCCGGATTATGCGGATATTACTTTCGCAGAAAAAAAAGAAGGCAACAGCACTTAACTGTTAGCCTTCTTTTTTTCTTGACATTACATCAAATATGGTGTATAATCCAGTTAAGGAAAAAGAAATGAGGTAATGTCACAGATGACAAGAACTTTTATCGAAGTACCTACCTTTACAAAGAAGTGGCAGGCTCTCGGCTTAACTGATGAGAACCTGAAAGCTTTACAAGCCGCCCTGCTTCAGAATCCAAAAGCCGGAGATGTTATAAAAGGCACCGGCGGACTCAGAAAGATTCGTGTTCCTATGGAGAATCTCGGTAAAGGGAAGCGTGGCGGAGCAAGAGTTCTTTACATTGATATTGAGCTCAAAGAATGCATATACTTTATTAACGTATACAGCAAGGATGAAAAGGACGATTTGACCGAAGATGAGAAGAAAGCCTTCAAGGCTCTCGTAACTATTTTAAAGGAGGGATGACCTATGAGCAAATTCTTTGATGATACCATGCAGGGTCTCTTAGAGGCTGTCGAGATTCAGAAGGGTAACCTTCCGTTGACCGCCCGCGAAGGGATGCCGTCTAAGGTCTACTACGTTGCCGAGACGGATGCGGAGCTTATCGACCAGATTATCAAAATCCGCAAAGAAGAAAACATCTCTCAGGCAGAGCTTGCTGAACGCACCGGCAACACCCAACAGGCAATCTCCCGCTTCGAGCAGAAGACCCACAGTTCCTCCGTGAAGCTCCTCGCCAGCATCATCAATGCTCTGGGGTATGAAGTGCAGCTCGTAAAAAAGGCTTGATACTTTTTATCCGGTTGCATTTATTTATAAACGATGCTATCATAAATACAGAATTATTGTGAATGAAAAGCAGAGGACGGAACGGGCAGCCGTCGCCCCGGTTGGAGATGCGGGAATGTCACCCCACCTATTTTCATTCACAGTAAAAAAGGGGCTGTAAAAAAACTCCTAAAAGAAAAATCGCTGAGGTCGTGAGACT
>CAZJKC010000103.1:0-1039 GCA_964546565.1 uncultured Staphylococcaceae bacterium
ATTACCGCCAAAATCGCAGACCTGGCGGTCACGGCGGCGAAGATTGCGAATGCTGCCATCACCTCCGCAAAGATCGCAAATGCCGCCATTCAAACGGCGCATATCGAGGATGCGTCCATTACCAATGCGAAAATTGCCCTGCTTGCGGTAGACAGCGCAAACATAAAGGATCTGGCAGTCACGACGGCTAAGATCGCAAACGCTGCCATTAAAACCGCACAGATAGACGACCTTGCCGTAACCGCCGCAAAGATTGCGAATGCAACGATTACGAACGCACAGATCGCCAATGCGACCATTGGCACGGCGCAGATTGCGCTGGGCGCGATAACTTCTGCACTCATTGAAAACGGCGCTGTCGGAACCATGCAGATTGCGGACGGCTCTATCACGGATGCAAAGATTGTCAGCCTGAACGCCGACGTCATCACAGCCGGAACGCTCAGCGTGGAGCGCCTGCTGCTGAAAGGCGAGAACGGTTTGTTTTACGCCATTAACGCAAGCGACAGCACGCTGAGTACCGAACAGCTCTCCGAAGAAGAATACCGGAACGCGATTTCCGGCACGGTGCTTGTGGCGCGTTCCGTTACGGCGGACAAAATTGCAGCCAAGAGCATTACCTCCAATGAAATCCTGGCAGGTACGATCACCGGCATGGAAATTGCAGCGGATTCCATTAAAGCGCAGCACATCGAAGCCGGCGCGATCACAACCGATAAAATATCCTCGAATTTCTGCGAGACGCTTGATCTGTCCAGCAACGCTTCCGTTCGCAGTACCGTTGAAGATAGTGTTGCGGGACTTAAGAGCGAGCTTGACCAGCATGCTGACAGCCTGAGTCTGACGTTTAACCGTCTGGATGCGGCTGAGGACAACATTGCGCAGATTTCTTCCAGCTTCGTATTCGGCGACGATGACGGTACGCCGTATCTCGATATGAGCGCCGGCGCTTCCAGCGTAAAGATGCGGCTGACGAATACAAAAATGGCGTTTGTGCAGTCGGGCAGTGAGACGGCGTACTTTTCGGATAACAAGCTGT